>JACRNU010000093.1 GCA_016234805.1 Elusimicrobiota bacterium | reverse complement strand
AGGACAAAGGGATTGAAAGACGGGTAGAACCCGGATAGAATGGAGGAAGGACGGCGGCAGCAAGCTGAGCCGCCAGAGAAAAGACCCGCCGCCGCGGGGCGGGGACGCGTCAAGAAAGAGGTTTTTCTACAGCTTCGTTGAGGCTGTAGAAAAACCCCTCGCGGGAACGGAATCTTGAACGTGGTTGCGCAACGGACGGGCCCAACGGAGCGATTAAAGGGCGCCATTCGGAGAGGTGTTGCTATAGAGCAACGGACCAAGGCGCACCTTATTGATGCGGCGCCAGCCTTACGGCAAGCCGAAGGCCTTCATGCGCTTCTTGAGCGCCTCCCGGCTGGCCGGCGTGATGGGGGTCAGGGGCAGGCTGGGCTCGCAGCGGCATTTGCCCATCATCTCCAGGGCGGCCTTGACCGGGATGGGGTTGGTCTCGATGGACAGGGCCTTCACTGTGACGAGCTTGATTATGGGGAAGTTAGGTGGTATTATGTTAATTAGATAAACCAGCCTAAGGTTGATATAAATGAACGAGAGAACGAATCCCTTTGCTCCAGGAGCAGGAACGCCTCCTCCGGAATTGGCAGGCCGTGAAGACATCATTGAGCGCGCCGCGATTGCCCTGGACCGCATTCGCAGCCGACGCTCCTCACGCAGTTTCATTTATTATGGATTGCGGGGGGTGGGCAAAACGGTACTGCTGAACAAAGTGCGCCAGTGCGCAGAGGCGCGTGGATTCGTTTGCGTCCAGATGGAGACACCGGAGGATCGGTCGTTGCCGGCATTCTTCGCGCCGCCCATGCGCGCGGCCCTCATCAAGCTTAGCAGTGGCAAAGCGATACGCGCCGGACTGGAGAAGGCGCTTGTGGCACTCGCTGGTTTCGCGGGCGCTATGAAGATTAAGTATCACGACATCGAACTCGCCTTGGACTTCGAACCCAAACGGGGAGTGGCCGACAGCGGCGACCTCGAAACGGACCTCGCCGATTTGCTGGGCACCATCGGTGAGGCGGCCGCGGAGCGCGATACCGCCATCGTCCTGTTCATTGACGAACTCCAGTATGTTCGAGAGGAACAGCTTGCAGCGCTTGTTACGGCCTTGCATCGCACGAGTCAGAACCAACTTCCGGTAACCATGGTGGGTGCCGGCTTGCCCCAACTTCTCGGACAGACGGGGCGGGCCAAATCGTATGCTGAGCGGCTGTTCGAATTCGTGCATATCGATAGCTTGGATGATGCTGCGGCACGCGCCGCGCTATGCGTTCCGGCCGAGAAAGAGGGCGCGAAATTCGATGATCGGGCCCTATCGGCGATACTCAAACAGACAAAAGGCTATCCCTATTTTCTGCAAGAGTGGGGTAAACATAGCTGGAACATCGCTCCTGCTTCCCCTATCCGAGAGAAAGACGCGGAGCGGGCCACAATCGCGGCATTGGCGGAACTTGATAGCAGCTTCTTTCACGTTCGGTTCGACCGACTGACACCGGCGGAAAAAAGATACATGCGTGCGATGGCTGAACTGGGACCAGGACCCCATCGTTCCGGGGACATTGCGCACCTACTCAACAAGAAGGTCACGACCATGGCCCCGATGCGGAATGCGCTGATATCCAAAGGCATGATCTACGGCCCCTCTCATGGGGATACCGCCTTCACCGTTCCTCTGTTCGACGGCTTCATGAAACGCATCATGCCGCGATTGTAGCAGCGTCAGAGTAGGCCGAAGGCCCGCATGCGCTTCTTGAGCGCTTCCCTGCTGGCCGGGGTGATGGGGGTCAGGGGCAGGCGGGGCTCGCAGCGGCACTTTCCCATCATCTCCAGGGCGGCCTTGACCGGGATGGGGTTGGTCTCGATGAACAGGGCCTTCACCAAGGGGAACATCTTGAGATGCAGGGCTTTGGCTTTCGACCAATCTCCGTGCGAAACAGCGGCGCACATGTCCGCGGTCTGGCGGGGGGCGATGTTGGCGATGACCGAGATGACGCCTGAGGCTCCGACCGCCATCATGGGCAGGGTGAGCGAGTCGTCGCCGGAGAGCACGGAGAAGGGGCGCTTGACGAGGGAGACGATCTCGGAGACCTGGTCAAGGCTGCCCGAGGCCTCCTTGACCGCCGCGATGTTCTTGAAGTCAGCGGCCAGGCGCGCGATGGTGGCGGGCAGGATGTTGACCGCGGTGCGGCCCGGGATGTTGTAGACCACGATAGGAAGGCTCACGGCTTCGGCCGCGGCCTTGAAGTGCTGGTAGATGCCTTCCTGGGTGGGCTTGTTGTAATAAGGCGCGAGCAGGAGGATGGCATCCGAGCCCAGGGCCTCGGCCTCCTTGGACAGCTTGACGGCCTTGGCCGTGTCATTGGTGCCAACCCCGGCGATGACGGGCAGGCGGCCCCGTGATTCCTCGACGCAGATGGAGACGAGCCTGCAGGACTCCTCGTGGGTGAGGGTCGCGGCCTCGCCGGTCGAGCCGCAGGGCACGAGTCCCGAGGTCCCGGCCTTGAGGTGCCAGCGGATGAGGGACCGGTAGGCCTTCTCGTCGAGGGTCCCTTCCCGGGTGAACGGCGTGGCCAGAGCGACGATGGATCCCTGAAGTTTCATGGAAAGAACTCCCCTGTGAAGACGATGGCCGCGGGCCCCTCGAGCCAGACATCGGCGGCGGAACTCCCGGCTTGACGGAAATCGACCTTGAGGACAACGCCTCCGCGGACGGAGACCTTGACGGGGGGCTTGGCCCTGCCCAGGGCGTGAGCCACGACCGCGGCCGCGACCGCGCCCGTGCCGCAGGCGAGGGTCTCGTCCTCGACCCCGCGCTCGTAGGTCCGCATGACGATCCCGGGGCGGCCGTAGGAGATGAAGTCCGCGTTGGCGCCGCACGGCTTGAAGGCGGGATGGTTCCTGATGGCCTGGCCGAGCCCGACCACATCCAGTCGTCCGAGGCCCTTCACCGGGACCACGGCGTGGGGGACTCCGGTGTCCACGAAGTGCGCCTTCATGGTTCCCCCGGGCAGGGAGAGCTTGAGGCCTAGCCGCAGGCCCTTGGGGTCGGGCATGCGGATGGACGCGGTCCCGGTGTCCGGGGACACCCGGGCGGACATCCTCCCGGCCGAGGTGCGGAAAGAGAATGCGGAGGCTTTGTTCGTGAAGCCCCGGCGATAGAGCCAGACTGCGGCAGCCCTGGTCCCATTGCCGCAGAAGGCCGTGGACCCGTCGGAATTGCGGTAGGAGACGAAAGGGAGGGGCCGGGCCGCGTCCACGACGAGGAGCCCGTCCGCGCCGATGCCCCGGCGGCGGTCGCAGAGCCTGGCTGCCAGGGCGGCCGGACCGATCCCCGTCCGGGCGGCAGGGCGGCGCTCGACGAGGACGAAGTCGTTGCCCGCCGCGCACATCTTCCAAAAGCGCAGGCCGCTGCCCGTTCCAGCCGGAGGCGGCACGCCAGCGCCAGCAACGCCGGGCGCTGGCAGGCGGGCCCTCATGGCGACCTGCGGATCTCGCGGCTGAGCGCGGCCGAGGCCTTGGCCACGAAGGGCTCCGAGCCTGCGGCCGCGACCGCGAGATCCTGGAGCGCGAGCTCGCGGCGGCCGGTCTGAAGGTGCGCGCGGGCGCGCACGTAGCGGGCCAGAGGGTGGGCGGGGACCTCCTTCAAGACGAGCCCGGCCTGGGACGAGGCATTGTGCCACTGGTCCGCTTCCATGTGCCAGACCATGGCCAGGGAGGCGTAGGCGAGCCTGTCTTCCGGGAGGGCGCCCTCTTCGAGCTCGCGCACGATGTCCACCGCCTCCATGAGGAAGTCCCGCGCCCGCAGCACGCGGGCCAGGACCAGGAGGGATTCGGAAGAGTGCTCGAGCTTGAGGGACCAGCGGATGGCGGTGTCGGCTGAACGGAAGTCCCTCCGGTCGAAGAGCACCTCGGCGTAGGTCCGATACAGGGCCGCGTCCCTATCCCGGATGGCGAGCGCGCGCTCGTAGTAGTCCACGCTGAGGTCGAGGAACCCGAGGATCCGCTCGATCTCGGCCAGGCCCACGAGGGCCGCGGGATGCTTGGGGCGGGCCTTGACGACCCTCTCGAGGATGGGGCGGGCCTGCTCCGGGAGCTGCATGGCGTGCAGCAGCAGGCCCAGGCGGGTCAGGAGGTCGCTGTCGCGCGGGAAGAGCTGGGCTCCGAGCTGGTAGACGCCCATGGCCTTGTCGAACTGCCGCGTGCGCTCGTAGCTCGCCCCGAGATAGATGTACGCCCGGTTGAAGCCCCCGGAGAAGCGCAGGCGCTCGAGGCCGTCTCCGGAGAGGGTCTTGATGACCTCGTCGAAGCGCGATTCCTCGAAGAGGGTCTCGACGCGCTTGAATTCAGCCGACCGCCAGCCCGGGATGCGCAGGGCCTCCGCCGGGCACGGAGAGAGGGACCCGGCCAGGAAGGCTGCCGCCAGCAGGAGGAGGGCGCCGCGGAAGGTCATCAAGGGTTCTTGGATCGGCGCAGCCAATCCGCGGCGAGGCTGGGGTAGGAGAAGAGGATGAGGTCCTCCTGGGCCGCGGGCAGGCGGCGCCGGGCCGTGATGATGCCCTGGGCCACGAGTTCGAGCGCCTTGGGCGTCTCGACGTAGCCTATGTCGGTCACCTTGGGCTCGATGAGGAAGTTGGCGCGCTTGCGCTGCTCGCGCGCGAGCAACGCGCCCCTGATGTCGATGACCTGCTCGAGCGTGTTCAGCATGCTCTTGATCGTGGCCTGGGAGTAGTCGAGGTCCGTGACCGAAGCGAGGACATAATCGGCGCCGATGAGCCGGGCCGCGTCCACGGGGATGAAGTCCACCACGCCCCCGTCGACCAGGTAGCGGTGGCGGTACTCCACCGGGGAGAAGATGCCGGGCAGGTTCATGCTGGCGCGGACCGCGGGGCCCAGGGGTCCCTCGCGGAACACGATCTGCTCTCCGGTCTTGATGTCCATCGCCACGCAGGCGAAGGGCTTCTTGAGGTCCTCGAAACGGGGCATGTTCAGGACCTTGTCGACCCAGCGCGCCGTCTTCTCCGAGGAGAGGGGGCTGTCGAAGAACGCCAGGCGGAAAAGGCTGAAGGCGCCGTAGTTGCTCGCTCCCCGGAACCCTATGTTCGGGGTCATCCGGGCCAGCCGCCGGCCCGGCATCCCCGAGGCGATGGCGGATCCAAGGACCGCGCCCATGGAGACCCCGGCCACCACGTCGACGGGGAAGCCCGCGTCCTCGAGCACCGAGTAGACGCCGGAGTGGGCCAGTGCCCTGAGCGATCCTCCCGACAGCACGAGGCCCACGGTCGGGCGCCTGCCGCGGGGCCGGCGGGTGACCTCCCGCCACAGGTGGTCCCGCAGGATCGAGTCCTGCTCGAGGTTCGGGAGGGCGGATACGGGCGGGACGCAGAGGAGCAGGCCCGCCAGCGCGGCCGCGAGCCTCCGGGTCCTCACTGGTCGAGGGCCCTGCCCACCGCCCATTCGAGCTTGGCGACCGCCAGGATGTGCTCGGTCACGGATTCCAGATGCGCCAGCCGCGCGTCGGAGAGGCGCTTGGAGGCGCGCAGCCGCGAGAGGGCGGCTCCTGGGGCGCCCGATGCCTTGTCGTAGAGCTTCTTGAGCGCCAGGTAGTGGCTTTCGCGCAGGGGGAATTCCCTCTGCCAGTAGAGCATGTTCTCGTAGGCCTGCCGGACCTCGAGCCGCACCCGGTCCTGGAGCTCGGCGCGCTTGAGCGTGCCCTGCCGCTGCTCGGCCTGCTTCTGCTTGACCTGGGTGAGGAAGTCGTAGGCGAGGGGGACCTTGATGCCGATGGTCGCGTCCCAGTTGTTCTGCTTGAGCGGGAAACGATACCCGGTCAGCTCGTAGTCGCCCGCGAAGAAAACGGTGGGGTGGCGGCGGCCGATGGCCAGGTTGACGCCGATGGCGTCCATCTCGGCCCGGTAGGTCTGGGATTGGAGCTCCGGCCGCAATTCCATCGCCCAGACGGTCGTCCGGTCGATGTCCACCTCCAGGGGCTTGGACTGCAGGTCCCCTTCGACGCGGAAGACCGTGTCGAACTCGAGGTTGAGATTCTTGAGCAGGGCCAGGCGGCCGGTGTCGAACAAGTGGCGCGCCAGGGTGGCTTGGGCCCGGGATTCTCCCAGGAGGGCCTCGGCCTCGATGCGGTCCCAGGGGCCCAGGCTGTCATCGGCCGCCAGGGCCTGCGCCGCTCCCACGCTTTTGATCGAGGCAGCGAGCTTCTCCTGCGCCATGATGAGGCGGTGGAAGGACTCCTTGGCCGCCAGGGTGACCTCCCGCCGGACCGTGTCGTAGTTGCTCCGGGCGGCCTTGTGCGCGGCTTTGGCGAGGTAGAGCGTGTTGACGTGCCGGCCGCCCTCGTAGACCGGGAGGTACCAGTAGCCGCTTCCTGAATACAGGTTCTGGTTCGCCCCCGGGAACGCGAGGATGTTGCGGGAGACGCCGGAGAGGGCGAAGGGATAGCGAGCCTCGAATTTCGAGGCGCTCGCCTGGAATCCGACCTCAGGGAGGAACTGGAACCAGGCCTCCTTCACCCGCTGCGCGGCGATGATGGTGTCCTGCTCGGCGGAGAGGACGCGGGCGTCGTTGAGGGTCGCCAGGCGCACGGCGTCCTCGAGGGTGATGACGCGGCCCTCCACCGGCGGGGACGCGGATTGCGCGGCCGCGGGTCCGGACAGAAACAGGGCGAGGAGCAGGGGCAGTGACCGCATCAGAGTTTGAAGGCGCTCGTCAGGTGCTCGAGCTCGAGGCGGATGGACTCGAGGTCCTCTCGCGCGGCGGCGGCCCCCTCGGGGAGCTTCTTGGCCGCGGCCGTGACGCGCTCCGCCAGGCGCCGGCTGAGCGTCCGGTCCTTCTCCACGAGGGACTGCAGGCTCGCCACCATTGCGTTGAACTCGTCCTGGAGCTCCATGAGCTCGTCGCCGGTGCGCAGGGCCACGCGGTGCGTCAGGTCCCCGCCCGAGACGGCCTGGGCCGAGCGCTCGAACCGGAAGATGGGGCCCGCGAAGCGGTGGGACACGTAGAGCGAGATGAGGATCATGAGCCCGAGGTAGAGGATGAGCTTGACGAGGATGATCACGTTGAACTGGCTGATCACGGACGCCAGCGACGGGTCGACGGCCAGGACGCGGTGGGCGATCGAGTAGTAGATGTCGCCGCCCACGATCAACGACGAGATCAAGACGCTCAGGAAGACCATCCCGATGTACTTGAGCTGCAGCTGCCTCTTGACGAGGACGGTGCGGCGCTGGAACCGGGCGGGCTCGGGTGTCATGCGGACTTGACCGCCTCCCGGGCCGGGGTCCGGCAGAGGGTGTCCAGGATGGAGAACCACTCCGGCGTGACGGTCTTGAGCTTGGCCGTAGCCTCCTCGATGGACACCGGCACCATGTCGTTGCCGCGCAGGGCCACCATCTGGCCCCAGCGCTTCTCGTGCACGAGCTCCGCGGCCCGGATGCCCGCGCGGGTGGCGAGGATGCGGTCGAAGAGGGTGGGGTGGCCGCCGCGCTGGACGTGGCCGATGGTGGCGTGGCGGGTCTCGATCTCCGTCTCGGCCTCGATGATCTCGGCGATCTGCTCGCCGACCTCGCGCTCCTGGAGGATCATGTGGCCGAACTCGTCGAGCTCCTCCTTCTTCTTGGGCCCGTCTTCGATCTCGACGGCCTCGGAGACCACGACCAGGGCGACGCCCTTGCGGTCGTGGGCCGCTCTCACCGCGCGGGCGAGCGCCTTGACGTCCACCTTGCGTTCGGGCAGGCACACGAAATCGGCGCCGGAGGCGATGCCGGTGTAGAGGGCGACCCAGCCGGCGTGGCGGCCCATGACCTCGAGGACCATGCAGCGCCGGTGGCTGCGGCCCGTGTCGAGCAGGCGCGCGCAGGCGTCCATGGCCACGGTGACCGCGGTGTCGAAGCCGAAGGTGAAGTCCGTGGCGGAGAGGTCGTTATCCATGGTCTTGGGCACCCCGACCACGCGGGAGGCGTGCTCGCGGAAGAGGCGCGCGGCCACGCCGAGCGTGTCCTCGCCGCCCATGGCGATGAGGGCCTCGAGCTTGAGCTTCTTGAAGGTCGCGAGCACCGCGTCTGCGCCGCCCTCTTTCTTGAAGGGGTTGGTGCGCGAGGTGCCGATGGCGGTCCCGCCGCGGGAGGCGAGCTCCTCGACGCTGTCCCGGGTCAGGGGGACCGCCTTGCCTGAGATCATGCCCTTCCAGCCCTCCTCGATGCCCAGGCATTCGTAGCCGAGGCTCTCGAGCTTGAAGACCGCGCCCCGGATGGCCTGGTTCAATCCGGGGCAGTCTCCCCCGCCCGTCAGCATGCCGATCCTTTTCCTCATATGCCTCCGCGGGTGAACACCATTAGAAGTTACCGCTGTATTTGATCTGGACGACCCGCTCCGGGCCGCGCGGGGAGCCGTCGTCGAAGCGGCCGCCCTGCCCGATGCCCCGGACGCCGAAGTCGATGTGGAAGCCGGGGGTCACGTAGACCCGCAGGCCCGAATTGATCCTGCTGTGGGACCAGTCGGAGATGCCGTCCCACTCGGCCATGAGGCAGACCCGGTCCCTGATGGTGAGGCTGACCGGGATGGCGCCGTAGATCGAGTTCGAGTCGAAGTCGGAGATGTTGATGGAGGGGTGGGCCTGCAGGCCCGGGATGAAGAGCTCCTGCGTCGCGACGAGGAAGAAGCCGCGGTGGCGGTGGTTGTAGCGCTTGGCCGCGGCGTCGTAGAGGTGGCCCTGCCCGTCGAATCCGACCGCGGCGGACGGGATCCAGTCCTCCCCGTCGTAGAACCGGTACTTGGCCTGCACGTTGGGCGCCCGGAGCCTGGAGGCTGAGTCCGTGCCGATGAGGCGGTCCACGTTGAGGGAGGCGCCGATGTTCAGGCGGTGGAAGACCCCGAAGGAGACGTGCTGGAGCACGCCTCCGGCCGAGAAGAAGCGGGTGGCCGCGGCGTAGCCGCCGTAGTCGAGGACCGCGGTGGTGGGGGTGTCGATCAGGCTGGTGTCGGGTTGGAGGAAGCTCCCGGACCCGCCCTCGGCCGCGTGCTTGGGCCGGATGGGGACCTTGGCGCCGCCGGTCTCGGCGGCGGAGGCGGGCAGGGGGAAGGAGAGGACGAGGGCGAGAAGCGCCAAGGGGGCGCGGAGGGCGGAAGTCATGTCTTGGCGAAGATATCGGAGAGCTTCTTGTGGAGCGCCTCCATCTCGAACGGCTTCTGGAAGACCTCGGCGGCGCCGCTCATGATGGCGATGCCCTTCTCGCGGCTCGTGTCGCGGCTGGTCATGAGCACGATCATCGGCGCTCCCGAGCCCAGCTTGCTGGTGACCTCGTAGGCGACATGGTAGCCGTCGATGTAGGGCATCATGACATCGAGGAGGACCAGGTCCACCTTCTCGCTCATGGCCATCTGGAGCGCTTCCTTCCCGTTCATGGCGATGAGGATATCGTAACCCTGGTGGGTGAGGTCCATCTTGAGGAGATCGACCAGGTCAGGGTCGTCGTCCGCGATCAAGATGCGCTTTCGATCCGCCATGCTTTCTCTCCGAGGATTGAGTCGAGAGATTCTAACAGATTTTGGTCTATTAATACGCGCTGTTCCACTTCGAGGACGGAGACCCCCTCCGGGGTGTGGTGCTCGAGCTCCACCGGGCAGCGGCCCCGGTGGCCCTCGAGGGCCGCGCGCAGGACCTTGAGGGAGTCCTCGTCGAGGGAGGAGGGGTCGCGGGTGATGACGAGCTTGCGGGCGTAGCGGGGCAGGACCTCGGCCAGGAGCCCGAGCTCATCGACGAAGAGCTCCGGGCCGCCCTCGGCCTCATCCCCGCCGGACTTCGAGAAGCTGAGCTTGCCCCCGGCGGCGACCACGGTCCCGGCCACGAGCTTGTCGCCGATGCCGGCCTTGCCGTGGAACCCGGAATAGGCCCGGGGGAACACCAGCAGCCTGATGGAGCCGGAGAGGTCCTCGAGGACCGCCTCGGCCATCTGCTCGCCTTTCTTGGTGATCTTCCGTTTGACCTGGGCGAGCAGGCCCGTCAGGCGCACGGGCGTGGTGATCTGGGGGGTCAGACCCGAGACTTCGTGGGTCGCGACCGCCCTGAGCTGCTCCCGGACCTGGAGGAGGGGGTGCCCCGAGAAATAGAACCCGAGGACCTCCTTCTCGGCGCGCAGGACGTCGTTGGCGTTCCACGGGGCTGTTTCCGCCAGGCCGCCCCCGAGGTCCGGGGCGAGTGCGTCGAGCGCGAAGAGCGTGCCTTGTCCGCGTTCCAGGTCCTCGCGGGCGCGGGCGCCGCGCTCCACGGTCTCTTCCAGGGCGGCCAGCAGGCGGCTGCGGGCCTCGGCCGGGGTCTTGCCCGGGTCCAGGCAGTCGAGGGCGCCGGCCTTGATGAGAGATTCCACGGCCTTCTTGTTGGCGGCCTTGAGGTCCACCCTGCCGCAGAAATCCGCGAGGTTCTTGAAGGGCCCTCCCGCGGAACGGGCCGCGACGATGGCCGCGGCCGCGCCGGTCCCCACGTTCTTGACCGCCACCAGGCCGAAGCGGATCCCGCCGGGGTCCTCGATGGAGAACTCCGTCTGCGACCGCTGCGCGTCGGGAGGGAGGATCTTGAGGCCCATCCGGCGGGCGTCCTCCAGGTACACCACCAGCTTGTTCTCCTTGTCGTCGGCCCCCACCGCGGAATGCCCGATCTCCGAGGTCGCGACCGCGCACATGAACTCCAGGGTGTGGTTGGTCTTGAGGTACGCGGTCTGGTAGGCCAGCATCCCGTAGGCGGCCGTATGCGAGCGGTTGAACCCGTAGCCGCCGAACTTGAGGAGGTTGTCGTAGATCTTGTCGGCGAGCTTGGCGGGGATCTTGTTCTTGGTCGCCCCGGCGACGAAGGTCGGCCGCATCTTCTCGAAGTCCTCGGGAGTTTTCTTGCCCATGGCCTTGCGCAGGGTGTCGGCCTGTCCGCCCGTGAAGCCCGCGAGGGCCTTGCTGATCTCCATGACCTGCTCCTGGAACACGATGCAGCCGTAGGTGTCCTTGAGCGCGGACTCGAGCATGGGGTGCTCGTAGGTGATCTTCTGGCGGCCGTGCTTGCACTCCACGAAGCGGTCGATCATGCCGGCTTGGATGGGTCCGGGACGGTAGAGGGCGAGGATGGCCACGATGTCGTTGAAGACCGTGGGCTTGAGCTGGGAAAGCAGGGTGCGCATGCCGCTGGAATCGAGCTGGAAGACCGCCAGGGACTCGCCGCGCCGCAGGAGCTCGTAGGTCTTGGCGTCGTCCATCGGGATCTTCTCGAGGTCGAAGAGCGGGTCTTTCCGCTGCCGTATGAACGCCACGGCGCTCTGGAGGATGGTCAGGGTCCTCAAGCCCAGGAAGTCGACCTTGAGCAGGCCGAGCCAGGGCAGGGTCTCCCCGTCGTACTGCGTGGTGACCACGTCGCCCCGGCCCTTGGCGAGCGGGCTGTAGCGGACCACGGGCTCCTTGGTGATGACCGTGCCGGCCGCGTGGATGCCGGCGTGGCGCTTCAAGCCCTCGAGCTTGACGGCGAGGTCGAGGAGCTTCTTGACCTGAGGGTCCCCGGCGGCCTTGGCCATGTCGGGGTTTTTCTGCACCGTCTCGTAGAGGGTCACGTCCGGGCCGCCCGGGATGAGCTTGGCGATGCGGTCGACCTCGGGCAGGGGGACGGCCATGATGCGGCCCACGTCGCGTACGGACTGCTTCGGGCCCATGGAGCCGAAGGTGATGATCTGCGCGACCCGGTCCGCCCCGTAGCGCTGGCGGACGTACTCGATGATGCGGTCGCGGTCCTTGTCCGCGAAGTCGATGTCGAGGTCCGGCATGGTGGGCCGGTCCGGGTTGAGGAAGCGCTCGAAGAGGAGCTTGTGCTCGAGAGGGTCGAGGTTCGTGATGTCGAGGGCGTAGGCCGTGAGTGAGCCCGCGCCCGAGCCGCGGCCAGGACCGACCGGGATGCCGGAGCGCTTGGCGTAGGCGATGAAGTCCCAGACCACGAGGAAGTAGCCGGAGAAGCCCTTGGGCTGGATGACCGAGAGCTCGTAGCGCAGGCGGTCTTGGTGGGCCTGGGAGACGCCGCTCGGGAAGCGGCGCTTGAGGCCCTCGCGCGCAAGGTGCTCGAGGTAGGAGTCCTGCGTCATGCCTTCGGGGACCGTGAACTCGGGGAGGATGTGCTTGCCGTGGGGGATCTCGAGGTGGCACATCTCGGCGACGCGCAGGGTGTTGGCCGCGGCCCCGGGCGCGGACTCGAAGAGCTTGATCATCTCCGCCGGGGACTTCACGTAGTACTCGGGCCCGGCGAAGCGCAGGCGGTCCGTGTCGGTCAGGAGCGAGCCCGTGGAGATGCAGATGCGCGCGTCGTGGGCCTCGACGTCGGTCTTGCGCGCGTAGTGGCAGTCGTTGGTGGCGACCAGCGGGATGCCGGTGCGGCGGGACAGTTCGACCATCCCCTGATTGGCGCGCTTCTCCTCCTCCATGCCGTGATCCATCATCTCGAGGAAGAAGCACCCGGGGTCCGCGAGGTCGCGGTAGGCCGCGGCGAGCGCCTCGGCCCGGGCTTCGTCGCCGGCGAGGATGGCCTGGCTGATCTCGCCCTTGACGCAGCCCGAGAGGATGACGAGGCCCTTGGCGTGCTTGGCCAGGATCTCGCGGTCGATGCGCGGGCTGTAGTAGAAGCCTTCGAGGAAGGCCGCGCTTGAGAGGGCCATGAGGTTCTGGTAGCCCTCGAAATCCTTGGCCAGGCACACGACGTGGTGGTTCTCGCGCTCGGAGTGGGCGCGGTCCGCGCGCGAGCCCTTGACGATGTAGAGCTCGGAGCCGATGATGGGCTTCAAGCCCACCGCGTGGCACTGGCGGTAGCACTCGATGGCGCCGAACATGTTGCCGTGGTCGGTGACCGCGAAGCCCTTGGCGCCTTCCTTGGCGAGGCCCTCGATGACCGCGGAGGGCTTGCCCTTGTGGTCCGAGAAGCGCAGGATGCCGTCGAGGAACGAGTACTCGGAATGGTTGTGGAGGTGGACGAACTCGGGCTTGCCGCTCATGACTTTGTTATAATCCCTCGCGATGTCCCGCAGCCTCGTCGAAACGCTCGCCCGGAAGGTCGAAGTCTACCATGGCCGGATCGTCAACTTCCGCGCGGACCGGGTGCGCCTGCCCAACGGCAAGCCCGCGCTGCGCGAATACATGGACCACCCCGGGGCGGTCGCCGCAGTCCCGCTGCTGGGCCGCGGCAGGGTGGTGCTCGTCCGCCAGTACCGTTTCCCGGTCCGCGAGACCACCCTCGAGCTCCCGGCCGGGAAGTTCGACGGCAGGGAGAATCCGCTGGCCTGCGTCAGGCGGGAACTGCGTGAGGAGACCGGATACTCGGCGCGCAAGATCAAGAAGCTCCTGGACTTCTGGCCGACGCCCGCCTTCGCCAACGAGCGCCTGACGATCTACCTGGCCGAGGGGCTCATCCCCGGCGCCCTGGATCCCGATCCCGACGAGTTCCTGGAGGTCGTCGTCCTGCCCTTCCGGGAGGCCCTGCGCATGGTCCGATGCGGCGGGATCCGCGACTCCAAGACCGTGATCGGCCTCCTCGCGTGCGCGGGACGGCGGCTTCCGTGATCGTTCCCAGGGCTGCGAAGAAGGACATTATACCAAATCGATGACCGGGCAGAGGAAGCCGTGAACCCCGAGGAGAGGCATTCATGGGAGCCGTTCCTCAAGCGCGTCTCGCTGTTCTCCGGCCTGAGCTCCTCCGAGATCCGGCGCGTGGCCGGCAAGATGCAGCTTCTCTCCCTGCCCAAGGGCGCGACGCTTTACGGCCAGGGGGACGCGGGCGACGCCCTGTACCTGATCGCCTCGGGGTCGGTGCGGATCGTCAACCCGCACGCCGGCGCGGACGCGGTCCTGGCCTTCATGGGCCGGGGGGATGTCCTGGGCGAGACGGGCCTCCTGACCGGGGAGCGCCGGTCGGTCACGGTCCGGCTCGACACCAGCTGCGAGTTCCTCAAGCTGGCCCGGCAGGATTTCGAGGCCCTGGCGCGCGAGAACCCCGCGTTCCTCACGCACCTGACGCGCCTGCTCTCCGCGAGGCTGACCGCGTCGGGCTCCGGCGTTCTCCGGCAGGCCCCCGGGGCCCCGAAGCTCGTGACCCTCAACGTGGCGGCGGGCCTCGACGACCGGCTGGTCCTCTCCCTGCACCTGGCCCTGGCGCTCCTGGAGCAGACCAAGCGGCGCACCGT
>JACRNU010000092.1 GCA_016234805.1 Elusimicrobiota bacterium | reverse complement strand
TTCACTCGGCTCACGGTCCACGGCGACTTCAAACCCAACAGGTACTGATAGAGCGCAGTGTCTTGCATGGTGGCCTCCTCCTATCTTGGAAGCCACTATCTTACCCTACACGGCTACCCACGGCAAACCCGGAAGCGCCACGGAATAGTACCTATGGATAGGGGGCGACTACGTCATCCGCGCATCTGCGCCGCGATGCCCGCCAGCCGCTCGCGGATCCTGGGGTTGCGCTCCTCCAGAAGGGGCAGGACCTTGCGGCGGACCCAGTTGCGCGTGCGGTCCTGGTCCAGGTTCGACCGGTCGAGCCTAGCTCTCAAGCCGTGAAGCTTGAGGTAGAGGCTGACCTCCTCGCGCGTGATGGGCAGCAGCGGTCTGACGAGCTCGATCCTCCGGGTCAGGGGCCGTCGTGCCGGGATGCCGGCCAATCCCTGGAGCCTCGTGCCGCGCAGCAGGTGCAGGAGCACGGTCTCAGCCTGGTCGTCAAGCTGGTGGCCGGTGGCGACCTTGCCGCAGTCATGGCCGGCCGCGATCCTCGCGAGCGCGCGATAGCGCAGGTGCCTGGCAGCCTCTTCCATCCCGCGGCCGCGGCCCGCGGCGCAAGCCGGCACGTCCACTTTGGAGAAGAAGACTTCCAACCCGAGTCTCTTTCCGAGCTTGCGCACGGCCTCGGCGTCCTTGTCAGCGTCTCGGCCGCGCAAGCCGTGGTGGACGTGGGCGAGCATGAGGGAGAAGTCCTTGCGCCGGGCCTCCACGGAAAGGAAGTGCGCGAGGCACACTGAATCCGGGCCTCCGGACACGGCCGCGAGGACCCGGTCCCCATGCTGGAACAGGCCTTCCCTACGTTCGAAGGTCATGAGCTTGCTCCAGACCCTCGCGGCGAACTGCGTCCTGCGCATCATATCCCCCCACGTTCCTGGGCCTTATCGTATCAAACCTCGGCGTTCCTGGGAACGGTGGGGAAGCCGTCGATTAGGTATTGCCCTCTAGAGGGCATCGTAATACTACGGATTCCCATCCCGCCGGGGATTTGCCTATCATCTATGGGAGCCGGTCTCCCGCTCCTCAGAACATGGAACTGTCCTGTGTCGGCCCCCGTATTCCCGCCTCGGAGGGGGTGGACCATCGGGCCCTGATCGAGAACATCCAACTGGGCATCTCGCTCATAGGCGCCGACTTCCGGATCATGACGGCCAACGCAGCGCAAGGAGCCTTCTTCCGCAAGGCGCCGCAGGGATTCGTGGGCCGGCTCTGCTACGAGGCGTATGAGAAACGCAGAAGCATCTGCCTGCATTGCCCGGGCGTGCGCGCCATGATGACCCGGCAGGCGCAGGAGGCGTACACCGAGTTCGTGCGCGACGACGGAGCCAGGGTCCCGGTGCACGTCAGGGCGTTCCCGATGCTCTCGGCCGAAGGCCGCGTGACCGGGTTCATCGAGCTGGTCGAGGACATCACCGGGCGCAACCGGACGGAGGACGACCTGCGGTTCACGAACGCCCTGCTGCGCGCCCAGCAGGAAGTCTCCCCCGACGGGATACTGGTGGTGGACGAGCAGGGGAGGATGGTGTCGTTCAACAACCGTTTCCTAGAGATGTGGGGGATCCCGCCCAAGGTGGCCGAGTCGCGGTCGGACGAGCGCGCCCTGAGGTCCGTGCTGGCCAAGCTGGTCGACCCCGAAGGCTTCATGGCGGGGGTCCGGCGCCTCTACCGGCGCCGGAAGCTGCGGACCCGTTCGGAGATCGCCTTGAAGGACGGGAGGGTCTTCGACCGCTACTCCGCGCCGATGCTGGGACCCGAGGGCGACTACTACGGCCGGGTCTGGTTCTTCCATGACGTCTCAGAGCGCAAGCGGGTGGAGCGGGAGCGGCAGGCTCTGCACGCCCGCATCGTGTCCTCCCAGGAGGACGAGCGCCGGCGCCTGGCTCGCGACCTGCACGACGGGGTCGGGCAGCTCCTCGCGGGCATCAAGTTCAGCCTCCAGTCCCTAACGAGGCCGGCCCCCTCCGGCCGCCCGGGGCGCCGGAAGGACATCCTCGGGGTGGAGAGGCTCCTTGACCGCGCCATCGCCGAGACCCGCCAGGTCGCGCAGAACCTCATGCCCTGCGAGCTGCAGGACTTCGGGCTCAAGGGGGTGCTCAGGTCCCTCGGCCGCGGCCTCCAGGACCGCTCCGGCATCCGCATGAGACTATCGTTCGAGGGCATCCCGAGACGCGTCCCCCCCGATCTCGCGCTCGCGGTCCTGCGCATCGCCCAGGAGGGGCTCAACAACGTGGAGACCCATTCCCGGGCCACGACGGCGTCGTTGTCCCTGGGATGGGGGAGCGGCGGCGTCCGGCTCTCCGTCGAGGACAACGGCAAGGGCCTCGCCGCCGGCCGAGGGAGGCCCTCCGCCAGGGGGATGGGGCTCCGCAACATCTCCGACCGGGTCGCGTCGCTCGGGGGCGCGATGGAGTTCTCCTCGGCTCCGGGCAAGGGAACGAGGCTCGTCGTTCGGATTCCCTCTCAAGCGGGAGGGGCCGGCTCCGGAGGACCGAAGACGGCGGCGGCCGGCTGCCCGGCGACGGGGCCCGCGAATCAGGTCAAGGGAGGATGCTGAGATGGAATTGAGGAACGGACGCCCCAGGACGCTCGATGAACTCGGACCGCACGACCATGCCTGCCTCATCTATCAGTGGGTGGAGGAGAAACTGGCAGCCCTCGTCCCGTACTTCCAGGCAGGGCTGGGGCGCAACGAGAAATGCCTCTATGTCGGGCCCGTCAAGTCCGCCGACGTCCTCTGGAACGCTTTGGAGAAGGCGGGGGCGCCGGTCAGCAGAGCGGTCGACAAGGGGCAACTGGCGAACCTGGCGGCCGAGGAGGTCTATCTCGAGGGCGGCCGCTTTGTGCCCGAGCTGACGGTGGCCCTCTATCGGAATTTCGTCGAGGAGGGCAGGGGCCAAGGGTATGCCGCGGTCAGGGCGGCCGCTGAAATGGACTGGGTCCTCGGCGGCAAGGTCGACATGGCCGACCTCACCGATTACGAGTCCGTGGTCAACCGTCTTTTCCATGACAGCGAGTTCGGCGCTATCTGCGCGTATGATTACAGCCGGTTCTCGCCGGAGGTGCTGACGAAGATCGTCCATACCCATCCCCTGGTGATATTCGGCGGGAAGGATCATTGGAACCCGTTCTTCATCCCTCCGGATGAGTACCTGCGGCCACACGACCCGTCCGTGGAGCTGGCCAGGATGCTCAGCGTTCTCTCCAAGGCGCGGCGGCAGGAAGGCTGAAAGCGCCCTTTCGAAGGGCCCATGGTCGGCTGGGCCCAAAAACCTCGGTTCTTTGGCCCAAAGGACATGGGTGCGGGCCTGGGTCCGTGGCTATAATGAAGACATGAGATCCCTCGCCAAGATTTTATCTGTCCTCCTGGTCTACTGCATCGGCATCCAGCCCACGGTGGCGCATGCCCAGACCATCCGCGTGCAGACCGGGCGGATGAACGGCGGAGCTGTGAACGCTGGCGTGGCTGTTCCCAGGGTCCAGCTCAACCCAGGCTCCATCTCAGGCCAGGCCATCCAGCTCTCCGTGTCCGGAGTTCTTCCCTCGCTCCCGGGACTCGTTGCCCTGCCCGCGCCCGGCGTTCCTGGCGCGGGCGTGGCGCTTCCGCTTCCCACGGGAGGCGCCCTGCCGGTCGGGACTCCGGATGCCGTGGCGCCTTCCGCGGTCCCCGCGGCGCTCGACCGGTCCGCTCCCGCGGTTGTTCCCGTGGTGTCACAGGCCGTTCCTGCCACGCCCGGCCAGGCTGCCGCAGCGGTGCAGGGCAGGCTCTCCGAGACCGCTGAAACGATCTCCATCGCCGGCAAGGAGCTCAAGGCTGCCAAGACCGATGAGACCAGCCGGGACGCGGGCACCTCCCAGTTCAACGCCCTCACCGGAGAGCTCTTCCTCAAGGGGCAGCCTGCTGAGGAGACCGCGGGTGGAGCCGAGGCCTCGGCCCAATCCGGGACCGGCCTTGCCAAACCCCGGACCACGGACGCCTCCGAAGCCAAATCCGGCGTTGAGGTCCCGGCCGCGCAGGCTGCCGAGACTCCGGCCAAGGGCTCGTGGAAGCAGGTCTTCAAGGACCCGGAGCGCAACAAGTCCTTCTGGCGATACCTGAAGGGCTATGCCGTGTTCCTGGTCGGTTTCCAAGCCTACATGGTGGGCCTGCCCTACCTCATCTCCGCCTTTACCAAGAACACCTTGAAGGAAAGCCATGATGCGCGGCTCGAGAACGCCGAGGCGCTCAAGGCCCTCATCCGGCAGAACCGGAGCCTTGCCCGGGTGGCGCACTGGGCCTCCCAGGCCGTGGCTTATGTCACGGTCCCTCTGTTCACCGCCAAGAACGCGGACAACCCGAAGAAGTGGCTGGTCCGGTCCATGCTCATCCGGTCCGGCCTGCTGATCTCGGTCGTGGGCCTGTTCTTCGCCTCAGGCATCTTCAGCATGCCGGTCGCGCTGGCCATCCTCTTCGGGTTCATCGGCATCCACTCCTTCTTCCAGGGACTGACCGTCACCACGGAGAGCGCGTCCAAGACGCGGGTCTTCGGCGACAAGTCGGTCACGCCCGAGGAACGGCGCAAGGCCAATTCCATCCTCACCTTCGTGGCGTCCATCATCTCCATCATCGGGCCCGCCCTCGCCGGCCAGCTCGCCCAGGTCAAGGATTTCTTCGGCAAGACCGGGGTCGGAGGGGTCCTGGTCTACGGGCTCTACGGCGTGGCCGTGGGCGTGGCCGGGCTCATCTACGCCTCGGCCAAGATGTTCGGCAACCAGGCCAAGGCCGCTGAGAAGGCCCAGGCGGCCGGCGGCGACGCTGCAGCGGCCCCGGTCAAGGGCAAGGGCTTCTTCGGCACGATCAAGGCTCTGGGCGTGTCCCTGAAGGATGGGATCAAGCTCATCCTCAAGAACCGGTTCCTCCGGACCATGCTCGGCCTGACCCTGGTGAGCTACCTGTTCTCCGACCCCCTGATCTTCAACGTCCTGCCCGAGTTCGCGGCCGGCCTCATCCAGGGCAGTTCGAGCATGACCGCGATCCTGAACCTGCCCGTCATCGGCTGGTTCTTCAAGGGCCTCATCAGCACTCCCATGGGCTACTTCGCGCTCATGAACGTGATGGCCTCCGTGGGCAGCATCGTGGCGACCTCGCTCGTCAAGCCTCTCACCAAGCTCTTCAACAGGCTGGGCTTCAAGACCGAGGAGTCGCTCATGGTCCCGTTCTACATCATCGCGGCTCTTGAGGTGCCGCTCTTCTGGCTCATGATCTTCTCGCCTTCCATGCTCTCCGTGATCCTGCTCTACGGCCTGCAGTCCTTCGTGCTGGGCTTCGCGGGCATCGCGGTGGCCGGGGTGGACCAGAAGGTATCGGGCTCCTTCTCCAAGGAGGACCTGCCCAAGGTCCTGGCGGCGCAGTCCTTCGTGGGCATCGTGGCCGCCATCATCTCGACTCTGGTCTACGGGTTCCTGCTCGGGAACATCGCCATCACGACCTCGCTCTACATCGCGGCCATCGCGACCACGGTGCTCGGGGCTTTGAGGCTGGCGGCCCCGTTCATGGCGTTCTCCAGGGAATCTCGCCGGGGCGAGGCTCCGGTGGAGGGAGCGGCGAAGAAATAGCCGCTCAGGCTTTCTTGTCGGATTTGTCCGCGACGGCGTTCTGGGCCGCCTCGAGCAGCTCGTCGGACTTGAAGGGCTTGGTCATGAAGGCCACGACCTGGGGGAACTTCTGGAAGAGGGTCTTGGAGGGCTCGAGAGCCGTCAGCACGATGATGGGCAGGTTCTTGGTCTCGTCGTTCTGGGAGATCTTGAGCTGGAGGGAATAGCCGTCGATGCCGGGCAGCATGACGTCGAGCACGAGCACGTCCGGCTTCTCCTTGACGATGGTGTCCCACGCCTGGCGGCCGTTGTCGCAGGTCGCGACCTGGAAGCCGCCCTGTTCGAGCGTGAACTTGATGAGATTGAGCATCTCAGCTTCGTCGTCGATGACAAGCACCTTTTTGGCCATGCTGGAATCTCCTGGTTGCCGGGCCCTCGACGGGAACCGGACGATTAACGATACCAATTAGGTCCCTGCCTGTCAACAATGCCGCGGAACAGGGGTGCATGAAGCCTAGAAGCGGTAGGTGGCGGCGGAGGTGTAGTAGGACCGCTTGTCTCCGCTGCCGCGGACATAGAGGTCCCAGGAGCCTTTGACCGTGATCGGGCCGAGGGTGGTGGACAGGCCCGCAGTGTAGGTCTTCTGCGGATACTGGCTCACCATCTTGTACTTGGTGTAGCTCCACTCCATGAAGGGCTGGAACACGGCGAACCGCGACCAGGACAGCCTGGCCCGGCCCACCCAGTCCTGGAAACCGTACACGGCGGGATTGGCGCCGCGGGTCACCGCGACCGCCATGGCCGGGGTCTCGTCCGTGGGGATGTGCCTGTCGTACTTGCTGAAGGTGATCTCGCCGCTGGTCTCCAAGTCGAAGATCCTCGCGCCCAGGGTCCCGGTCATGTCGTATTGGCCGGCGTCGAGGATGATGGTCTCGGTCCCGATCACCCGGCGGCGGACCCGGATCACCCGCTCCCAGGTCTCCTTGTGATCGGTGTAGAGGAACGATCCGCCGATGTCGATGCGGGAGAGCCCTCCGGAACTCCGGGACTCCGTCTTGTCGTCCCCGGACCTGGAGCCGAAGTGGAGGGAGTAGGCGGCGTCGCAGCCCAGGGAGTGGCTCTTGTAATCGTTGGCCGGGGGCGTGGACGAGCCGTCGCACCCGAGGGCGAGGTTCTCGGAGGACCAGCCCAGCCTCAGGGAGACCGTGCGGGTCGGATCCGAGTCTAGGGAGTGCTGCGTGCTGAATCCGGGCCGGATGGAGAACCCCTCGTCCTGCCCGGCCTCGATGTAGCCTGAACTCGAGTTGTAGTTGTCCGGCCCCAGGGTGTGGGAGGCGTTGGATTCCAGATACCATGCTTGGACGGACCCTGGCAGGCAGAGGAACAGCAGGAAGAGAGGGAGGGATCGGCCGGAACTCAATGCCGTTCGCCCCCTAGAAAGCGTAGTTGATGTCCACGAACGCGGCCATGCCTTCCTGGCCGTAGCCGAGGTCCACGCAGCCCACGACCTGCGGCTTGGCCACGGCGCGGAAGCCCATGCCGTAGACCGGCCTGAAGTACTTGGCCGCCATGCGCTCCGGGCCGTGGAACACGGTGCCCACTCCGGCGAAGGGGGCCATCTCGAAGATGGTCTCGACTCCGGCGAGCTGGACGGAGTACATGTTGATGCGGTGCTCGAAGTTGAAGACCAGGACCCCGCGGTCGATGAAGCGGCCCTCGCCGTAGGCGCGCAAAGTCTGCTTGCCTCCCAGGCCGGACTGGAACCAGAAAGGCGCGTTGCCCATGGCCTGGTCGAATTTGGCCTGGAGGGCGACCATGCGCTTGCCGTCCCCGTAGGGCTTCAGGAGGCGGGCGTCGACGCCGTAGCGCTGGAAGTCGTGCACGCTGAGGAAGCCCTTCATGGAGGTCTCGGCGTAGGCTTTGAAGTACTCCCCATGGCTGGGGGTCGTGCCATGGTCGCGGGTGTCGTACTCGAGCTTGGCGCCGAGGATCTCGGTCTGCTGGCGGTACTTCGGGCCCCACCCGGGGTAGGTGTCGAACCACGCGGGCAGGTTGGGGACCATGCTGTTCCAGGTCTTCCAGGAGGTGTAGTAATTGTAGCCGTGGATCCGCCAGTTCGAGCCCTCCTTGATGGGCACCCCGGCCGAGAGGTTGACGAGGATGTAGTCCTCGGCGTAGTTGGCCTCGCCCGTGTTGAGCCTGTAGAAGAGGTCGTAGAGGGCGCCCGGCGAGTATATCTCCACCCGCTTCTTCGGCGTGTTCGGGCCGATGCCGTAGAAGCGCCGGCCGCCGTCGATGTTGTATTGGAGCTTGCCGAAGAATCGGATGTCCTTGCCGAAGAGCCTCTCGTCCTCGTACATGGCCAGGGCTTCGCGCTCGATCTGCACGGACTCGGCCACGCGCAGGTGCAGGGTGGAGACCGTGGTCGGGTAGTAGTAGAACCGGTAGGTCGGCACCGGTCCGAACACCTTGTTCCAGGTGATGGACGGCGCGTGCATGGTCTGAATCTGGTCCGTGCCCGGCTTCTTGTTGATCCAGATGGGCATGAACCCGCCGGTCGTGCCGCGGTTCGGGTCGGTGTCGATGATGGGGATCTTGACCAGCATCCCGCGCTTGGTGTCCTGGATCATCCATCGCATGTACCAGGGCGTGGTGGTCTCGGGCTCTGCCTCCTCGGTTTTCGCGGGCTGGGCCCAGGCTGCTGAGCCCAGAAGGGCTGCGCAGAGGAGGGCGGCTATGCTCGCGGCTCGGATGAACGGAAGGGGGGTCGTGGATTTCAGAGGAATGGCTCCGTCTTGAGGATTTTGAACACGCGCTTTCCAGCGGGAAGTGTGACTTCGGCCTCCTCCCCCTGTTTCTTGCCGAGCAGGCCCTGGGCCATGGGGGAATAGACGGAGATCTTGCCTTCCGTGGGATCCGAGTCTTCCGAGCCGACAAGGGTGTAGGTGATCTCGTCGTTCGTGGCCTTGTCTTGGAGGGTGACTTTCATGCCGATGGCCACGGTGTCGGCCGCGCCCTTGACCTCTTCGATGAGCTTGGCATTGGCCAGCTTGGTCTGGGCATTGGCCATGCGGCGCAGGACCTCGCCGAGCCTCTCCTTGGCGCTGTGGTATTCCGCGTTCTCGGAGATGTCGCCCTTTTCCCGGGCTTCGCCTATCTCAAAGGAGAGGACCTTCTTGCGCTCGCGAAGTTCCTCGATCTCTTTGAGGAGTTTGTCCCGGCCCGCCCGGGTGATGTAGCCCTCGGTCATGGTTGAGGATTATATCAATAAAACCGATTGTAACGCCGATAGAATTCGCCGAGGAAGGCCCTCAGGACGCCTTCCAGGGGCCAGGTCCTGTTGGTCAGCTTCTTGAGGCTCGAGGCCGGCAGCGCTTCAGGCGGCAGGCGCGGGGAATTGTTGACGTTGACCCCGATCCCCACCACCAGCCAATCCAGGCTGCTGCAGCCACCCGAGGCCTCGGCCAGGATGCCGCAGAC
>JACRNU010000098.1 GCA_016234805.1 Elusimicrobiota bacterium | reverse complement strand
TGTTTAGACCGGCAGTTCCTGCAGGGGCGTTGACGGGATCTTCCCGTCCTGCTCGGTCGTGACTCGGCCGGCCAGGGACCTGAAGCCCAGGCCCGCGGCCAGAGCCACGCACGCCACGAGGCACCAGGGCAGTGGCGGCCAGAGCGGGGCGAGATATTCGTTGCCCGCGCCTCCCAGGAGGATGCCCAGGCTGGCGCCGACCTGCTGGAGGATGCCGTGCACTCCCAGGTACCGGCCTTTGTGGCTTTCAGGGGCGATGTTGGCGGCCAGGGTGTGCTGGCCGGGCTGGACCAGGATCTCGCCCAGGGTCAGGACGGACACGGCTAGAGCCGCGGTCTCGAACCCGGGGCTGAAACCCACCCCGAGATAGCCCGCTCCATAAAAGAGGCAGCCCAGGGTCAGTCCCGAGGTGAGGCGGGAGCGCTCCAGGCCCTTGGACGCCCAGAATTGGAGCAGGACCACGATGATGCCGTTGATGGAGAAGAGCACTCCCACCCGGCTTTCGGGCATGTGAAGATAGCGCACGCAGTGCAGGGAGAGGGCCACCACGAGTTGGCTCATCACCATGCCGATGAGCAGGGAGCAGATGCACAGCCGCGCGAACCTGCTGTCTGCCAGGGTGGAGAGGGCGGCCTTGAAATCCATCCCTTCCTCATGCCTCGACCGGGGTGAGTCCAGGACGCCAAGGCTGATCGTCAGCGCGGAGCCCGCGAAGGCCAGGGCCGTGAACAGGAACATCATGGAATAGGATTTGAGCGCGAGCGCGCCTCCGATGGCCGGGCCCAGGGCCCAGCCCAGGTTGCTGCCCATGCGCAGGAAGCCGTAGGCGCGCACCCGACGCTGGGGGTCCGTGGTGTCCGCCACCCAGGACCGCGCCGCAGGGGTGAAGAAGGCTCCCAGGAACATGCCTGTCAGGTGCAGGAGCATGATCCACGCGTGGTGCTGCCTGCTCCAGATGACCCAGGCCATGAGCACCGTGGCTGCTGAGCGACCAGACAAAGAAGCAATCATGACTCGCTTGCGGCCTGCCACGTCGGACCACTCCCCTCCGATGCCGTGAGCCACCGCGGTCGAGAACATGGAGGCTGAAAGGAAGGCGCCGACCAGGCCGGCTGAGAGCCCGCGGTGGACCGTGAGATACACGGCCAGGAAGGGGAATGAGAGGGCAGCGCCCGTGACGAGCAGGGACTCGGCAGCCACCAAGGTCCAGAAGCTCCATGAGAAACGCGGTCCAGGCCGGAGGCTGAGAGGCGTCATGGTCTCCTCTTCAGCCGGCAGGCCAGGATGAGCAAGCCTGCCAGAGAGAGCAGGGAGACCGCAGCTCCGACCCGGAAGGAGGAAGGAGAGTACCGCAGCCGCAGCCGATGATTGCCCGGAAAGAGCGGGACGGCGCGCAGGGTGTGGTCCGCGGGAATGACCTTGTACTTCTGGCTGTATCCGGCGTCGAGGGAGGAAGCTCTCCAGCCCGGAGCCCAGGCATCCGTGATGAGCAGGACAGCGGGCACCACGGTCCGGGCCTCGATGTCGAGAGTGTCCGTGGTCTCGGCCAGGACCTTCGCGTAATCCCGTGGCGAGGCTCCGTGGGCTCCTGGTCCGGTCCCGTCCGGGAACGGTTCTGACTCGAGCACCACGGTCTCGGCTAGGTTCAGGCCTGGATTGAAGAGGGCTCCAAGCACCTCGTCGCGGTTGTTGAGGACGGTCCAGCTTGTCATCAGACTGACGCGGGGCATCCACCTCCGCATGGGCAAGGTGACCACTGGCCGGGTTTCGTCGTTCTGGAGGATGTGCCTGAGCCTGAGCAGGGACATGGCCGGATGGGGTTCGGTGAACTGGAGATACTGGCTTGCCTTGTCCGGGCCGAGGCCCTGGGTCGCTGCCATGAATTCCGCGTAGCGCCTGGACAGGAGAGGGTCATGGCCCCAGATGTTCCCCGCTTTCCAGGCCATGCCTGAGTTGGCGTGCGCGAGGTCCTGAATGAGGAACCTGGCTCCGCTTTCCTTGTCAGCCAGCGCGGTCTCCCACGCAGCCGGGGGCTCGAGCTTGGAGCTCATGGACGCCCTGGACCCGAATCCGAACATGAGCATCTCGCAGGCTGCCAGGACCACGAACACCTTCCCTGCCGCGGAGGGACCGACCCGTCTCCACCCGCTGGAGAAGAGCAGTCCCGCGTAGAGCGCGAGCTTGAAAGATGCTGTGAGCAGTCCCTCCCCCGCGAACCAGGCAGCCATGCCCACGAAGGTAGGCGCGGTCAGCCGCGAAGCCGGGATGTCCGTGACCCGTGTCCCTGCCAGGAGGTCGAGGAGGGCCGCCCACGATGCCGGGGTCTTGAGCGGGGACGAAAAAAGCCACAGGCCCGTCACGGCGAAGAGCAGGGAGCAGGCCGCAACCGCGACCGGGAGGGGACGGATCCCGCGGGAGGGCGTCTTCCAGAGGCGTTCGCACCCCACCCCTGCCAGGACGGACAGGAACAGGGCGGCGAGGAAGGCGCACTTGGCCGAGCCCCGGAACGAGGCGAACATGGGGGCGGCGTGATAAAGGACGGAGTAGAGAGGGGTCAGGGGGCCGAGAGCGACGAGCAGGCACAGGATGGCTGTTCCGGCGAGGATGCGCGGCCGCGGGCCGTTTTCACGGGCAAGCGTCATGGCTGCCAGGAGGAGGGTGCCGATCCCCACGAAGAGGCAGGTCTCCCACAGGTACCACCGGCCGAAGTAGGGGAAGACGTTCATGTCTCCCAGGATCCCGGGCACCAGAAGGGTCAGGAGGTTCTCGGGCGGCAGGCTCACCTGCGAGGCGAAGGCCAGAGACACTCCCCCGGAGCGCACGGACTCGCGCGCGGTCTCGAGGCCCGGCAGGAGTTGGACCGCGGCCAGGGCCAGTCCCAGGCCGTAGAGGCCTGCCGCGCCCAGGGCTGCGGTTCCCTGGGAAGCGGCGCTCCGCCGGGTGCCGGAGGACCAGAGTCTCAAGCCCAGGTAGAGGGCTGAGACGGGGACGGCGTAGTAGACGTACTGCGGATTGCCTGCCAGGACCATGAGGGCCAGGGCAGCGGAGCCGAGGAGCAGCCAGCCCTGCCTGCGCTCGTCGAGCCAGCCGTCGAGCGAGAGGAATAAAAGCGGCGTCCAGGCCATCACGCCGACCTGGGAGAGGTGGCCCGCTCCCAGGTGGAGGAAGAAGGGACCTGAGAACATGAAGGCGCAGCCCGCGAGAAAAGCTCCGGCGCGTCCCGCGCCGAGCCTCCTGGCCCACCAGGCCGCGAAGAGTCCCGCGAGGAAGACGTGGAGCGCGGCGGTGATGTTGATCGCCTGGCCGAGTGGAAGGAAGATGTGGAGCCAGGTGGGGGGGTAGAACAAGGCGGATTGGAAGCCGCCCACGAAGCTCGAGCCGGAGAAGATGTGCGGGTTCCAGAGAGGCAGGCGGCCGCTTCCGAGCTCCCTGCCGGTGAGATCGCGCCATGCCAGGAACTGGATGGAGAGGTCCGTGCCCTGGCGGGCCGGGACGGACGCTCCCCCGGAGAGCAGGACGTCGCCGAGCACGGTCAGGGCCAGGGCCAGGAGCAGGGCCGGGACGGCGAACTCGATTCCCGGCAGGGCGCCGCCCCGGACGGCGAGGTCGTTCCGCCTCGCCATCAGGACTCCTTGTCGATGACGATGTGGACCCCGGTTTCTCCCGGGAACACGAGGTCCTTGGCCGCGCCCTCGAGGTCTCCGGGCCGGGGACTGCCCGCGCTGCCGTGGGTGTTCATCTGGACCTGCAGGATCATGGCGTCCCTGAAGCGGGAGTCCGGCACGATGAGGTCCGAGCCTCTCATCTGGAAGGAGGCTGGGAACTGCGGGTTGACGATGCGCTGCATGGCGACAGGGACGCCGCCCTTGTTCTTGGCGATGATGAAGAGGGTCACGGATCCCTGAGGCAGGCGCCGCTGCAGGTGGGAGGCGACCGTGACGGTCCCCGACACCCGGAATTCGCGATGGGACCAGAACAGGAAGACGGCGCCGAGGAGGGCGGCGGAGCCCAGGGAGAGCGCGAGGAGGAGTGCCCTTCGCACCTACTTCTTCCGGCTCTTGGAGATGATCCCGGCGATGAGCTCCCTGAGGGTCTTGGGGTCGAAGGGCTTCTGGAGGTAGGCGGCGACGTTGGGCGCCACCTCGAAGAGGTCGCGCATCTTCTGACCCTTGGCCGTGAGCACCACGACCGGGATGCTCTTGGCGGTCGGGTCCGCCTGGAGCCGCGTGTTGAGGGCGTAGCCGTCCATCACCGGCATCATGATGTCCAGGACGATGAGGTCGGGCAGGATCGTGCCGGGCTTCGGCGGGTCGATGCCCAGCCTCTCGAGCGCGATCTGGCCGTTCGAGGCCTCCATGATGTCGAAGCCGTCCTTCTCGAGCACGACCCTGAGCAGGGTCGCTATCTCGGGTTCGTCGTCGACGATGAGGATGGTGGCCATGGGTTCAGGCGCCGGGCTTGCGCTCCTGGTTCGGCCCGCGGTCCAAGCCCGGCGCCTGCGCGACCATCGCCGCGACGGTGTCGCGCAGGGATTTGGGGTCGAAGGGCTTGTCCACGTAGCCCGCCACGTTGGCGCAGTCCTTGAAGACGTCGCGTGCCGTGCCTTTGGCGGTCAGGACCAGCACCGGGACCTTGCCCATGACGGGATGAGCGGAGAGCTTCTGGCAGGCGGTGTGGCCGTCCATGACGGGCATGAGCATGTCCATGAGGATGACGTCCGGCGTCTCCGGTGAGGAGCCTCCGGCCTCGATGCCCACGGACTTGAGGGCTTCGAGCCCGTTGTGCGCGGTCCGGACGTTGTGGCCCTCCTTGACCAGCACGAACTGGATGAGGGTCACGATGTCCTTCTCGTCGTCGACGAGCAGAATCTTCGCCATTCGTTGCGTGCGCCAGCCGTTATGTTAACAAATCAAGGTCGGGTCTTGGAACTGAAAAAAAGATTCCGGTTCCAAGACCATGGCCACTTTTAATAGAATGCACGCACTATGGCAGTGGAACAGACCCTCATCCTCATCAAGCCGGACGGCACGCACCGCAAGCTCACGGGGCTCGTCATCGACCGCCTCGACGCCTCGGGTCTCGATATGGTCGGGGCCAAGATGGTGAGCGTTTCGGAGAAGCTCGCCCGAGAGCACTACAAGGCGCTTTCGGAGAAGCCCTTCTTCCCGAATCTCATCAAATACATCCGCGGCGAATTCCACGGGTTCAAGGACCACCGCGTCCTGGCCATGGCCTATCGCGGCGAGAACGCGATCGCCAAGGGGCGGGCGGTGGCCGGCGCGACCAACCCGGAGCACGCGTCCCCGGGAACCATCCGCGGCTCCTTCGGCCGGATCACGACCGCGGGCCAGTTCGAGAACGTGCTCCACGCGTCCTCCGACGAGGCCGACGCGGTGCGCGAGATCAGCCTCTGGTTCAAGCCCGACGAACTCCTCAAGGGCTGAGGCGGGAGGCTCTTCGGTGAAGCTCCTCCTTTTGATCCTGCTCGCGGTCGGGGAGGCTTGGGCGGCCGCCCCCGTCCCCCAGGCAGGGGTCAAGCCGGCCGCGGCCCCGGCGTCCGCCCGCAAGACCAAGCCCCTGCCGGGCATCCTCATCGACCTGAGGACCCGCGACGGCTGGCTGCTCAAGGCGAAGTACGTGCCCGCCAAGGATGGCCGGCTCACCTTCCTTCTGCTCCATGCCAAGGGCCGCAGGATGGAGGATTGGTCCCAGCTCGGCAGGACCCTGGCGAATTGGGGTTACGGCTACCTCGCCCCGGATTTCCGCGGACACGGCCTGAGCGTCACCAGCCCCGAGGGGCAGAAGGTCACATGGCGCGACTTCAAGATCACCAAGACCTACAACGAGTTCGCGAACATGCTCCTCGATGCCGAGGCATCCGTCGCTTATCTCACGAGCCAGGGCGTGGTCGAGGAGGACATCGGCATCATCGGCGCCGAGGTGGGCGCGAGCATCGGCCTCAAGCACGCGGCCGTGCGGCCCAGGACCCCGATGGTCCTCATGCTCTCGCCCGGACTGCGCTATCAGGAGGTCCTCACGGTCAACGCCATGAGGGCCTACAAGGACCGGCCGATCCTCATGGCGCACTCCGAGGCGGACAAGAAATCCGCGGCCGAGACCCTCCTGCTCGCCAACATCGCCCGGCGCGCGGCCGGCGACGCCAATGTCACCGTGCTGGTCGTGCCCAGGGAGCGCGGAACCAAGATGATCAACGGCTCGCTGGGGCGCAAGATCGTGGCGTGGATCGCGGACCCGGTCCGTCCCCCCGAGGAGGTCGCCGTGGATTCCGGGACCGCGGCCTCCCCGCCCCCGGCCGTGATTTCGGAGCCTCTCGAGGACGAGGCTCCCTATCCTCAAGCCGCGGACGATTTCACCAGGCCGGACTCCGAGAATCCGTGAGTCTCCCCCACCCGAAGGAGAGCCCTTTAGGGCACCCGAAGGAGAGCCCTTTAGGGCACCCGCGTCTTTACGCTGCCTTGCCGACCGAGAGGCCCAACCCGCGCGCCCGTGGCCTCGACCTCAAGAGCGCCTTGGAAGTCGTGCGCCTCATCAATCGGGAAGACTGTCGGGTCCCAGCGGCCGTGGGCCGTCAGGCGGCCGCCATCGCCAGGGCCGCGGAGGCCGTGGCCCGCTCCCTTGCCGCGGGCGGCAGTTTGATCCTCGTGGGCGCGGGCACGAGCGGCCGCGTGGCCGTGATGGAGGCCGCGGAGTGTCCCCCGACCTTCAATACCACGCCTTCCCAGATCCGGGCGGTCATGGCCGGGGGCCGGGCCTCTGTTTTTCGTTCGAAGGAAGGCGCCGAGGATGATCCGCGGGCCGGGGCAAAGGCGGTGGCGGGGCTAAAAAAGGAAGACGTGGTCATAGGCTTGGCTGCCTCGGGAATAACGGCTTTCGTGCGGGCCGCCCTGCGGGCGGCCCGTAGGCAAGGCTGCGTCACGGTCCTGGTCACCTCCAACGGCAGGCCGCCGGGCAACCCCGCGGCCATCGTCATCGCGCCCGACGTCGGCCCCGAGGTCGTGGCAGGCTCCACGCGCCTCAAGAGCGGCACCGCGGCCAAGCTCGTGCTCAACACGATCACCACCACCGCCATGGTCCGGCTCGGCAAGGTCTACGACCGCTGGATGGTGGACTTGAAGCCCACCTCCTACAAGCTCAAGCTCCGCGGGATCAGGATCACGGGGCTCCTCGGCCGCGTCAAGCCCGAGAGGGCCGCGGAGCTCTTCGACGCTTCCGGAGGCAGCGTCAAGACCGCGATCGTGATGGCGCGGTTCTCCTGCGGCGTCCGCGAGGCGCGCTCGGTGCTGAGGGCTTCCGGAGGCGCTCTGCGCCGCGCCCTTGCCCGCGGCGCCCGCCGGGAGCGGGGCGGATCGAGGGCCGCGTAGGTGGACCTATCCTGGGGCCTGGCCCTCGCGGTCCTCGTGGTCGTGCTTGCGGTCCTCTTCGACTTCGTCAACGGCTTCCATGACGCCGCGAACGTGGTGGCCACCATGGTGTCCACGCGCGCCTTTCAGCCCGAGACCGCGCTGATCGTGTCCGCCATCGCCGAGTTCATCGGCCCCTTCCTGTTCGGGACCGCGGTGGCCAAGACCATCGGGTCCGGCATCATCGACCCCGAGGCTGCCACGACCGGGGTGGTCCTCGCCGCCCTCGTGGGGGGCATCGCCTGGGACCTCGTCACCTGGTACTTCGGCCTGCCTTCATCCTCGAGCCACGCCCTGCTCGGGGGGCTCGGAGGCGCGGTCCTCGCCGGCTTCGGGATAGGGCACATCAACCTGCACGGTTTCCTCAGAGTCGTGGTGGTCCTGTGCGCTTCTCCGCTCATCGGCGCGTTCGCGGGCTACTGGTTCCAGCTCCTCCTGAACTTCATCTCTCGCGGGTTCACGCCCAGGGCCAACGAGGGCTACAAGAAGCTCCAGCTGTTCTCCGCCATCACCCTGGCGCTCTCCCACGGCACCAACGACGCGCAGAAATCCATGGGCGTCATCACCATGGCCCTGGTCTCCCTCGGCTATCTGGGTTCCTTCGCGGTCCCGTGGTGGGTCATCTTCCTCTGCGCCTCGGCCATCGCGCTGGGCACGGCCTTCGGCGGCTGGCGCATCATCAAGACCGTGGGCAACAGCATCTACAAGCTCAAGCCGATCAACGGCTTCGCGGCCCAGACCGCGTCGGCCGGGGTCATCATGGGCGCGGCCGTGTTCGGCTGGCCGGTCTCGACCACGCACGTCGTGTCCTCGTCCATCGCCGGGGTGGGGAGCGCGGAGCGCGTCAAGGCAGTGCGCTGGACCACGGCGTTCGACATCGCCCTGGCGTGGATCGTCACCATCCCGGCGTCCGCGGCCGCGGCCGCCGGGATCTACTGGGGCGGAGCGCTGTTCATGAAGCTGGTCAGGGGGTTCTGATGGCACTGAGAGACATTTTCTTCCCTCCCAAGAGGGACTTCGTCAAGATGCTCCACGAGCAGGCCAAGAAGACCTCGGAGGGGATGGTGGCGCTGCTGGACTATCTCGAGTCCCCGACCTCCGAGAACGGCAGGAGGGTCGCCCAGATCGAGGGCGAGGCTGACGAGATGCGGCGCATCCTCATCGAGGAGCTCAACCTCTCCTTCATCACGCCCTTCGACCGGGAGGACATCAACGCCCTCTCCCGCGACATCGACGACATGATCGACTACGCCAAGTCCACGGTCGAGGAGATGGTCCTTTTCGAGGTCAAGCCCACGGAGCACTTGAAGCGCATGGCCGAAGGCCTCGCGGACGCGGCCAAGGAGATCGCGGCCGCCATCCCCGTGATCATGACGCACCCCTCGGTCTGCACCCAGCACGTCATCCGCGCCAAGAAGTCCGAGAACTTCGTCGAGCACCGCTACCGCGAGGCGCTCGTGGACCTCTTCAAGTCCTCAGACGTGGTCTATATCCTGAAGATGCGCGAGATCTGCCGCCACCTCTCCAACGCCGCGGACCGCGGTGACGAGGCCGCGGACATCATCAGCGATATCGTGGTCAAGATCACCTAGCGGAGCGCAACTCAGCGCCCCTTCTTCGACCCGGGGAAGACGACAGCCCTGATTTGGTCGCGGGAAAGGCTCAGCACCCCGGCGGACACCTTGAAGTGGAGCTTCTGCCCGGAGGCCGAGGCCAGCTTCCCGCGCGCGGTGGTGCCGTCGGATTTGAGGATGAGGGGCAGTTCGCCCTGGGACGCTGCGGAGCGGATGTCCTCGCTGTCGGTGTCGATCTCCGCGCCGCGCATGACGAGGGCGCGGATGGTCTCCTGCTTGATCCCGGTCACGCTGTTGTCCGTCTTGAGCACGATCTTTTCCGGGGTCGCGGCCGTGACCTGGCCTTCGATCCGGGTGCCGTCCCAGAGGAACAGCACGTCCGTGGCTGCCGGTCCGGCTGGAGCCTTCACGGTCGAGGGTGAAGCAGGCGCCTTGACCGCCTCGGGAGCAGCCGCGGTCTTGTCCGCTGCGGGAGCTTCCGCGACCGTGGTTCCGGCCGAGGCGGCGAGCCTCTCATAGACCTGTCCGAGCTGGCTGTGCAGGCTGGCCTGCTCCGCGGCCGGGGCTGTGGAGAGCTTGTCCTCCAGTCCGCCCGCGGCCGCATGGAAGCGGATCTTCTCCGGGGAATCGAGCTTCTTTTCCGGGCGCCCGCACACCCTGGGCATGCCGAGGCAGTCGCACCCGCAGGCGAGTTCAGGGCACTTGACGCACCTGTCCGCCACGTCGCCCTTCTTATCCTTCTTGTCCTCGTCATCGATGGCGCCGATGGTGCCGACGCACTGATCTTTCTCTCTGCGCGTGCCTTGAGGACAGCCGAGTTCGCCGCCCTCGTAGGGGACCACGACGCGAGTCTGCGGCACGGGCCCGGGCCGCGAGGGCTTGCGGCCGCGTCCGCGGCCGTGGTCGCGGCGCTGGAGTTCGTAGACTCCGTAGCCGATCCCGCCCAGGGCCAGCAGGCCGAGGAGCTTGGCGCCCCAGCCGGTCTCCTGCAGGGTGGATGGGTCGATGGCCAGGTCCTTGGCGCCGGCGCGGCTGACGCGCTCGAGGTCCGCCTGGTAAGGAGCGGCAGCGGTCTTGGGCGCGGCATCGGCAGCGGCGCGGTACTCCAGGGCAGCCAGGGTCGTGTAGGCTCCCTTGAGGATCTTCGAGCGCGAGGCAGGCAGGGACCGGGCAGCGGACTCGGAAGGCAGGGACGCGACCACCTCGGAGTATTCCTCGTCCGAGACCGATTCCAGCAGGTCGGCCAGCATCTTCAGGCGCTGGGTCTTGACCGCGGCGCGGTCCTCGTCCTTGCCGCCCTGGAGGGCCTCCTTGGAGAGCTTCTCGTACGCCGAGCCCTGCGCGAAGTGCCGGTCAGCCTCCTTTCCGGGCCCGATGGCTGCTGCTGCCTCCTCTTGGGAGGCGTTAGGCGCGGCCGAGCCGCCCTTTCCCTTCCAGCCGCGGGCCATGTAGTCCTCGCCGCCGTGGAGCCAGTAGTTCAGGGCCGCGTTGCCCATGAATTTGAAGAGGTCTCCGGCCCAGCCGGTCTCCTGCAAAGTCTCGGGATCGACCGTCAATGCCCCGGCGTTCTCCTTGGAGACCCTTTCGTAAGCCGCGGCATAGCGCTTGGAGGACTCCTCCGGGGCCTCTTTCGCGGCCTGGCGGTACTCGAGCGCGGCCAGGGTGGCGTACGCGGAGTGGAGGACCTTGCTTCGGGACGCGAGGTTGGGCTGCTTGGCAGCGTCGGGGGCGGACTTGAGCGCCTCGCGGTACTCCTCGTCCGAGACCGACCCGAGCAGGTCGGCCAGCTTCTTCAAGCGCTCGGTCTTCAGGGCCAGCTTCTCGGCCTCTGCTTCGGGCCCGGTTGGGGCTTGCGAGAGGCGCTCGAAGAGGGCTCCCCGCTTGTAGTGCAGTTCCGCCTTCTTCCCAGGGTCGGTCTCGGTGTCCGCGAGCTTGACCTCGATGCCGGCCAGGGTCTTCTCGGCCTCGGAGGCGGCCTTCGTGCTTCTGCCGACGAATGTCTCCCCGCCTTTGATCCAGTAGTTGAGCACCGCGTTCGCGAGCCACTTGAGCACCTCGACCTCGCGACCCGTCTCCTCGAGGCCGCCGGCCTTCGCGGAGACCCGCTCGTAGGCCTGGGTGTAGCGCGCGGCGGTCTCCTCCGGCGCGGCCTGGGACGCCTTGCGGTACTCCAGGCCGGCCAGGGTCTTGTAGGCCGAAGTCATGGCAGTTCCGCGGGAAGCGAATTGGGGGGCGCGGGACTTCTCCGGAACCTGGGCCAAGGCGGCCTCGTAATCCTCGTCGGTGAGCGACTTGAGGGTCTCGATGAGGCGCAGGAGCCGCGCTTCGCGCTCCGCACCGGAATCCGAGCCGGTCCCGGCTGACCGGGAGGTCCCGGTATCCGGGACCTGCCCAGGGCCTTGAGCCGCCCACAGCATAGGCTCCACTGCCAGGATTGCGGAGATGACGAGGGCTAGGACGCGGATCATGCGATGCCTCCCACGGAATATGGTGTACGACTGCTTCCTCTATTATAACTAATCGAGCCGCGGCCGTGCCCGGTCGCGCCCGCTCCCCATGGGGGTCCGGCCCATGGTATCATAGGCATGCCCATGACCGAACAGATCTTCGAGATGCTCTGGGACTGCGAGTTCTGCGCGACCCGCAAGCTCCTGGGAAAGACCCACCGCTATTGCCCCAGCTGCGGGGCGCCCCAGAACCCGTCCAAGCGCTACTTCCCATCGGAGGAGGACAAGGTCTCGGCCGAGGGCCACGAATACTGCGGGGCGGACAAGCTCTGCGTGGCCTGCAAGACAGCCAACAGCGCCAAGACGAAATTCTGCTCCGGCTGCGGCGGGCCCATGGAGGGGTCCAAGTCCGTGCCCCTGGTCAGCGGAGGGGGGGCTGAAGGGCCTGGCAAGGCCGTGCTCGCCGAGGTGGACCTCCGGGAGGAGGCTCGCAAGGCCGCCGGGCGAAGGACCCGGGCCAAGATCGGCGCGGGCATCGCGGCCTGCGCGGTCCTGGTCCTGGTGGTCCTGAGGTTCTCCTCCAAGTCGGTCGAGCTCTCCGTTGCCGGGCACCAGTGGGAGAGGGAGGTCGATATCGAGTCCTTCCGCGCCTCGAAGGAGACCGCGTGGTGCGACTCCATGCCCGTTGACGCCTATGACGTCTCCCGCTCGCGCGAAGTGCGGTCCCACGAGTCCGTGCCGGACGGCGAGGACTGCAAGACCGTGCGCCGGGACCGGGGGGACGGCACCTTCTCCGAGGAGGATGAGTGCAAGCCCCGGTATAGGGACGAGCCGGTCTACGACTACCAGTGCCGCTATTCCGTGGACCGCTGGACCAGGGTCCGCTCCCAAACCGCGCGGGGAGGGCTGGCCGAGGCTCCGGCGTGGCCCGGGGTCGAGCTCAAGCGCACAGGCCAATGCCAGGGCTGCGAGCGCGAGGGCTCCAGGAAGGAGCGCTACACGGTGCTCTTCGAAGGGGGAGGCAAGGCGCGGCATTGCGTCTTCTCAGAGGAGAAGTGGCGGTCCTTCAGCCCTGGCTCGAAGCGGAAGGGAAAGGTCAATGCCCTGACCGGTCTCGACTGCGCCGGGCTTGCGGCCTCGCGCTAGGTTCCTGGGCCTGTCCCAGGATGGGTCCTTTGAGGCGTGAGGATTGGGCCTTTCGACCATAGGAGTCCGGCTCCCTGCCGTGTTATCATGACAGCCATGAACTTCAAGAAAACCCTTGCCGTCCTCTTCGCGGTCGCTGCCCTTTCATCGCCCGCGTTCTCAGCCGTGAACAGCCCTGCCCTGGCTTCCCTCAAGGGCTTCGCCACGGGTGATGAATTCGGCCTGCCCGAAACCCAAATCCAGCCTGCCGTCTCAGGCTGGCAGGAACTCGTGCTCAAGGTCGCCCAGAACGGAGTCTTCACCCCCGGCAACGACCAGATCCCGGCCAACCTGGGTTTGGAAAAGATCCAGGGTTCGGCAAAGGGTACGCACCACGCTGACTACATCAATGTCTGGGGCGTGGTGGACAAAGACACTTTCGTGGCGCTCTTCGTCACCATGGTGTCCGAGCAGTGGACGCTCAACGGCGACACCTGGACCATCGACCAGTGGATCCACATCATCGACATGGCCGGCACGCCTCGGCGGGTCAGCAAGGGAATCCTCATCGAGAACATCGACGGTCGGGTCCTCGACATGAAGTCCGAGAAGGTCGAGGTCGGAGACCCCGCGGTGGCGGCGCATCGCAACGGCTTGCTGGACATGTGGAAGGCTTTCAAGCCCCAGCCCAAGACCAAGTAGCCTTTTTCAGCCGGGACCGCCCGGAAGCGACCCCTGAGGGCCGTCTGCCCTCAGGGGCCGCCTTTTGCCTCGGCCTGTCTGAAAGGACATTTCGACAAGGAATATGCTTGAATCAAGCATCATGGAAAAAATCGCTTCTGATGTCACCAAACTCGTTGGCAGGACCCCGCTGGTGGCTCTCGGCAGGATAGGCAAGGGCCTGCCTGCCCGCATCGTGGCCAAGCTCGAGGCAGCCAACCCTTGCTGGTCCGTGAAGGACCGCATCGGCCTGGCCATGATCGAGGCTGCCGAGGCCGAGGGCAGGCTCAAGCCCGGGACCGTGCTCCTCGAGCCCACGAGCGGCAACACGGGCATCGCCCTGGCGTTCGTCTGCGCGGTGCGCGGCTACAAGCTCGTCTTGACCATGCCCGAGACCATGAGCATCGAGCGCCGCAAGCTCCTCAAGGCCCTGGGCGCGGAGCTCGTCCTGACCCCCGGGCCCGAAGGCATGAAGGGCGCGGTGGCCAGGGCCGCTGAGATGGCGGCCGCGGACCCGAAGTACCTCGTGCTCCAGCAGTTCGAGAACCCGGCCAACCCCGAGGTCCACCGCCGCACCACGGCCAAGGAGATATGGGACGACACGGACGGCAAGGTGGACGTGTTCGTCTCCGGCGTGGGCACTGGCGGAACCGTCACGGGCGTGGGCGAGGTCTTGAAGAAGCTCAAGCCGGGCGTGAAGATCGTGGCGGTGGAGCCTACGGACTCGCCCGTGCTCTCGGGCGGCAAGCCCGGGCCGCACAAGATCCAGGGCATCGGCGCGGGATTCATCCCCAAGGTCCTCAACCGCGGTGTCATCGATGCCGTGATCGCGGTCCGACACGAGGACGCTGGCGCGATTGCGCGCAGGCTCGCCAAGGAGGAAGGCATCCTTGCCGGCATCTCCTCCGGGGCCGCGCTTTGGGCCGCGATGCAGGAGGCGGCCAAGCCGGAGAACGCGAAGAAGACCGTGGTGGTCATTCTCCCCGACACCGGGGAGCGCTATCTGAGTACCTGGCTGTGGGAGGAGGCGGCATGAGCGGCAAGAAAAGACGCGGGGACAAGACGCTCGAGAAGGTCGTCAGGGCCCTGAGCACCCATCCGGACGAGTCCATCAGCCCCTTGAAGCGGAGGATGGTCGCCGAGCCCCTGCCGTCGCGGACCGCGGTCGTCGAGGCGGCTGAGGCTCTAAGGTCCGCGCTCTTTCCCGGCTACTATGGGGCCAGCGAGTTCTCGCCCGCGGCCACGCCGCACGCCATCGGGACCATGGTGGACCACGCCAGGCGCATACTCGAGGAGCAGACCTTGCGCGCCTTCTGTTTCTCCTGCGCGCAGAAGCACGAGTCCTGCGCGCCCTGCGAGGGCCGCGCCGCGGACCGCGTCCGCCGCTTCCTCACGCGCCTGCCAGCGGTTCAGGAGCTCCTCATGACCGACGTGCGAGCCGCCTTCGAGGGCGATCCTGCGGCCTCGAGCCCGGCCGAGACCGTGCTCTGCTACCCCGGCATCCTCGCCGTCACCTACCAGCGGCTCGCGCACGAGCTCTACAAGCTGCAGGTGCCGCTCCTGCCGCGCGTCATCACCGAGCACGCCCACAGCGTGACCGGCATCGACATCCACCCCGGGGCGGCCATCGGCAGGAGCTTCTTCATCGACCACGGCACCGGGGTCGTCATCGGCGAGACCACCACCATCGGCAAGAACGTGCGCCTCTACCAGGGCGTGACCCTCGGGGCCAAGAGCTTCCCGCTCGACAAGCACGGCAACCCCATCAAGGGCATCAAGCGCCACCCGGACGTGGAGGATGACGTCATCGTTTACGCCGGCGCGACGATCCTGGGCGCCATCACCATCGGCAAGGGCTCGGTCATCGGCGGCAACGTCTGGCTGACCCGCGCCGTGCCCCCGAACAGCCGGGTCTCTTTGCAGAACGCGGACAAGCTGTAGGTGCCAGGTTTGGCCTTTGACATGAGACCCCTGTGCAAACCTGGCACCTGGGCCCAGTGACATGTCTTTAGACTACGACCTCTACACCGGCGCCGGGCTCTCCGAGGGTGAGCTGCTCGGCTTCATCCGGCACCGGATGGGCTTCAAGCTCTCCAAGAAGGAGTTCGAAGGCCCGGGCCTGACCGGCGTCGTTTTCGAAGTCCACGCGGTCCGCAACGCCATCCTCGATGAGGACCTGAAGATGCGCATGGAGCTCTGTACAGGCATGCGCATCGACCTCTCGGCCCATGACCCCAAGAAGGGGCACCATGGCATCGAGACCGCGGCGCGGCTCTCCCTGGACATCTGCAAGAAGGGGACCTTCGACGTCCTGCTCCTCTTCAACGGGGACACGCCCTTCCTCATCCGCCGCACGGGCAGGCTCCACCTTCAGAGGAGCTTCTGGTCCGCCATGGACCGCCTGAGCCTCGTGGACGTCCCTCACACGCTCGAGGACCTGCCCGGGCTTTAGCGGCCGGTCCTTACGGCGACCATCCCTGCAGGAAGGTCAACACCTTGGCCGGGTCATGGCCCTGGCCCTCTTCGAGAGAGTCGGAGTCCTGGACTGGCGCATGACCATGAAGCCGCCGGTGGCCGCATCCGCATCGCGTGGGTCGAGCTTGACGGCGGTCTCGAAATAGGGCCCGGTGATTTTTGCGCGGTTCTGGGTGTAGCGGATCTCCCCTCTGAGGAAGTAGGCCCCGGCTTTCTGCGTCCAGGAAGCGGAGGTCTCCTTGGCGTGGAGCGGGGTCAGCAGGAGGATGACCGGCAGGGACAGGAATATGGAACGGAATCTCATGGAGTTATCTTATCCGATATAAGAAAAGATATCCACAAACATACGGTACCGTATGTTTGTGAATAACTTCAGCGGCGAACCAGGATTGGGGAAGAACCGGCTGCCCCATCGTAAAAATACGGATAGGCGAGGCCAGGGCAAAGGTCTATCATCAGGGAGGAGTCAGGCGCGCACGCGCCGCGGCGCCGCAAGGAGGAAGCCATGCCTGAGAAAGAGATCGGCAAAATCACCCACTACTTCGCGCATGTCTCTGCCGGGGTCATCGCCCTGGCCGACGGGCTCAAGGTGGGGGACACCATCCACATCAAGGGGGCGCACGATGACTTCACCCAGAAGGTGGAGTCGCTCGAGGTGGATCACAAGAGCGTCCCCGAAGCTAAACCGGGAGACCAGGTCGGCATTAAGGTGGCGGCCAAGGTCCATCCGCACGACCGGGTCTTCAAGGTCGGATAAGCGCGCTACTTCGGTTCGGGCGGGAGGATCTCGAGCAGCTCGATCTCGAAGACGAGGACCGAGCTCCCGGGGATGCGGGGCGGCCTGCCTTCGTCGCCGTAGGCGGTCTCGGGCGGGCAGACGAGCTTGGCCTTGCCTCCGACCTTGATCTTGGGGATGGCCTGCAGCCAGCACTGGACGGAGCCTCCGGACAGGTCGGCTTGGTAGGGCTGGCCCGATTCAAGTGAGCTGCCGAACACGGTCCCGTCCATGAGCGAGCCGCGGTAGTGGGCCTTGACCTTGTCCTTGTTCGTCGGCGTGGGGCCGGTCCCGGCCTCGATCTCCGTATAGATAACGCCGGAGGGCAGGCGCACGGCGCCCTTTTCCTTGGCCGCGGCATCGAGGAACGCAGCGTTCTTCTTATTCTTCGCATCGAGCCGGGCCTTGGCGCGGGAGCTTTCGAGCTCGGCGATCTTCGGTCCGTAGATGGGCATCTCCACCTGGGGCTTGCGGCCCGTCATGGAATCCTGGAGCCCGGTGAGCACGAACGAGGCTTCCGCAGGGGAGAGGTCGAAGGTCGCTATGGAGTTGCCCATGGCCACGCCGAGGGCGTAGATGACCTTCTGATCCTCTGTGGCGAAGACCGGCGTGCCGGCCTTGGACGGGGCCTTCCCCTTATCCGTCTTCTGCGCGAAACCGGTTCCCGCCATCATCAGGATGAGAGCTGCCGCGAACCATGTCCTCATTGCGCTATAATAGCAGAAATGACCCTCGACCATACCATCTACGTGGACTGCCCATGCTGCAAGGCCAGGCTCGAGGTCCTGCGCGAGAACGGCAAGGTGCTCCAGCATTGGGCCAAGCCTCTGGCCAAGGACAAGGACGGCGATCCCATCAAGGCCGCGACCGCGAAGATGAAGGCCGAGAAGGAGCGCCTCAGCAAGCTCCTCGACGGCGCCAAGGACGCGCTCGCGGAGCAGAGGAAGGCCGCCATGGAGAAGTTCGAGCGCGAGAAGGAGCGGATCAAGCGGGAGGGCGACGACTCTCCTCCGCCCCGGCCCTTCGACCTCGACTAATTCCGGCCTGAAGAAGTCAGCACCAGGTCGTAGGCCAGCTCGTGCTGACCGCTCGGGAGCATGATCGGCACATGGACCAGGCTCGAGTCGGCCAGCAGTTCCAGTGCTGATTCACGGCGGTCCCTGGCCTGCTCCTGGTAGGGCGGATCCATCTCCTCGAGGAAAGGCCAGGCCCGGCCCTGGAGGAGCACGGCGACCGCGTAGCCGCCTTCATCGACCGGCTTCAACTTCAGGGTATACGCGCCGGCCGCGTCGGTCTTGACGGAGAAGGTCTTTCCCGAGAGCTTGTCCTTGAGGATGAGCTGGGCTCCGGAGATCGGCCGCAGGGTCATGAGGTCGTATATCCTGCCTTTGATCGTCCAGTTCTCGGGCGGGGTGGGCAGGGTCCCTCCCGGCTCCCCGTTCGGGGTCGGGGTCGCGGTGGAGACGGCCATGGGAGCTGTTCTCTCCGGAGCCTGAGTCTGCGCGGTTTTCTGCTTCGAGAAGATGAAGTAGCCCATCACGAGCGCGGCCAGCCCGAAGACAAGGCTGCCCGCGATGGCGGAGAAGCCCCCAGCCTTGGGCTGGGTCGGCTGTTCCGTGTCGGACCGGACGATCTCGATGCGCGGCTTAGGCCTGCGGCAGGAAGGGCAGACGGAGTCCAGGGGGCCGATGCGGCTGCCGCACCGGCAGCGGATGGAGACGGTGGCTTCAGCATGGCCGGACACGAGGTTCCTCGGCAGGAGGCACTTCTCGCACACGGTCCAATCAGCCTTGACCGGCTCGCCGCACCCGGGGCACTTTTCTGGCGCCGTCATGACGGCCTATGATACCATAAGGCCGTGACCGAGCCTAAGCGAGGAAATGGTCGCGTCCATCGCCGTGGGAGGCGACCATGACCGTGGATCTCGTGGTCGAGACCGAGGGATCGTTCCTTGGTCTCTGGGATCTGGCGTCTCCAGCCAACAAGCCCGGGCACTACGACCAGGCCTGGGACGCGGCGTGGGATTTCAACCGGGACCCTCCGGGCGCGCTCAGTTGGAAGCATGAGGACATGGAAACCGCCCTGGAGGGCTTCGACTCCTACTGGAGCATCCGTCAAACGCGGGGCGAGATCCTGGTGTGGAAGACCGGCTCCAGGGTCCTGAAGGTGGGACTGCGCCTTCTGCCGCCCCAGCCTAGGAAGAGGTTCCGTAAAGCCCAGCGGGAAGCGTTCGTTGGACTGTCAGGCGCTGAGCCGGTCCTTGCGTGTCCCTCGGGCAGGATCGTGGTTTCGTGCTTGAGGAGCCTGGGCAGACCTGACCTGAAGACCTCGGTGGTCGTGCGCCCAGGGGAATACCGGGTCGGGATGGATGTGGACGGGCCGGTCTTCGTCATCTTCCTTCAGAAATAGCAGGTAAAATAAAGCATCTATTGGCTTGCATTTTATCGTTTTTTTGTACTAGACTGACATGTCAGTCTAGTACATGGGCACCATATTATCGAAGGAATTAAGAAAGGGGCAATTGGTGGACGCTGCCATCAAGGTCTTCGCGGCCAAGGGATATCGGAGCGCGTCCATCGCGGACATCATCGAGGCCGCTGGGGTGGCGCGGGGCACGTTCTACCTTTATTTCGGGTCCAAGCTGGATGTCTTCCACGCGGTCATGGACCGCTATGTGGAGCTATTTAAGGAGAGGGTCCAGTCTGAGTTGGGCAGGTCCTACAACAACCCGTTGAGGGTCAGGTCTACCATGCGGGAATCCGTTCTGGACTGGCTGCGCTTCTACAGCCGGAACAAGGACCTGGCCAAGATCGTGTTCCGCGAGGCCACGGCTATCGAGCCGGATTACGAACAGCGGTGCTACGGACTCCTGGAGGAATGCTTCCAGCACTGGCGGGAGACCGTGGTCAAGTTCCAGAAGATCGGGTTCGTGCGCACGGACGTGGACCCGGGGTTCCTGAACATGGTGTTCTCCGGGGTCCTCATCCACGTGGTCCTGCACTACGTCATCCCCAATCCGAACCCGGACCTGGAGATGATCGCGGACCAGTGGATCTCGTTCGTCGAGTCGGGAGTGAAGGCCCGAGGATGGCATTTCTGACATGATGGTCCTCGCCGGCGCGCTCAAGAGGACGCCCGGGGTGGCGTCCTTGTCCCGCGTCATGGGGCCGGTCCACGCCGGCATGGCCGTGGTCGCCCTGCGCAATCTCCTGCACGACAAGGTCCGCTTCCTCATCACCCTGGCCGGCATCACGGTGGCCATCGTGCTCATCTTCCTGCAGGGAGGCATGTACCTCGGGTTCATGAAGAGCGCGGCCGGGATGATCGACCGGACCGACGCGGACGTGTGGGTGGTGAGCCGCAACTCGCCCAACTTCGATTGGTCGCGGCCCTTCCCCGAGCGCTACGTGAGCAAGGTGCGCTCCACGCCGGGCGTGGCCGAGGCCAAGACCCTCATCTTCGGCTGGGGCTTCCTCCGCCTGCCTGGAGGCGGCACCGAGCAGGTCGAGATCATCGGCTATCACCCGCCGGCTCCCGGCTCGGCCCCGGCCAACCCCTCGGCCTGGGGCGAGCCCTCGGGTTTTTTGGCCGGCGACGCGTGGAGCGTGCTCGGAGGGGACAACGTCATCATCGACGAGTCCGGCTCCCGCAAGCTGGGGGGGCTCGCGGTCGGGCAGAAGACCGAGATCATGGGACACTCGGTGCGCGTCACCGGAATGACCAGGGGCATCCGGTCTTTGACCACGGCGCCCTACATCTTCGCGTCCTACGACACGGCCAAGAAGCTGGTGGCCTACATCGGGGAGAGGAACACGGTGTTCGTGCTGGCGCGCGCCGAGCCCGGGGTGGCGCCCTCCGAGCTCAAGAGGCGGCTGGCCGAGCGTCTTCCTAACGTGGACGTGCTGACCAAGGCCGAGTACAGCCGCCGCACCATGGCCTACTGGACCATCCAGACCGGGATGGGATTCGGCTTCCTCATGATGACCTTCCTGGCTTTCGTGGTGGGGCTGGCCATCGTGGGGCAGACCGTTTACGCCGCGACCATGGAGCACCTCAGGGAGTACGCGACCTTGAAGGCCCTCGGCGCCACGGACTCCGAGGTGCGCACCATCCTGTGGACCCAGGCCGCGGCGAGCGCCATGCTGGGCTTCGTGCTCGGAGTCATCGGCGTCTGGTGGGTCGCGGGCGGGCTCGAGCGGCTGGGCCTGCCGGTCTCGATCCCGCCCTGGCTCTACGCCGGCGTTTTCTGCATCGGCTTCGTGCTCTGCCTCGCGGCGTCCGCCATCAGCGTGCGCAAGGCCCTGTCGCTCGACCCGGCCATGGTGTTCCGCGTATGACCATTCTTGAGGCCCGCGGCGTCTGGAAGATCTACGAGACCGGCCATGTCCGCGTCGAGGCCGTGCGGGGCGCGGACCTCTCCGTGTCGGCCGGGGAGTTCGTGGCTGTCATGGGTCCCTCCGGTTCGGGCAAGACCACCCTGCTGAGCATGCTCGGCGCCATGCTGACCCCGACCCGGGGCGAGGTCCTGATCGAGGGGACCGACATCTCCGGTCTCGATCCCCTGGCTCTGGCGGCCCTGCGCCGCCGCAAGATCGGTTTCGTGTTCCAGGCGTTCAACATCTTCGGGGCCCTGACCGCCAGGCAGAACGTGGAGCTCGGCCTGCGCCTGAGGGGATTCCCCGCGTGGTCCATCGAGTCCGAGGCCCGCAAGGCCCTGGAAGCGGTCGGCCTCTTCCGCCGCGCCGATTTCCTGCCCTCGGACATGAGCGGCGGGGAGAAGCAGAGGGTCTCCATCGCCCGCGCCCTGGCCGGGGACCCGCGGTTCATCCTCGCGGATGAGCCCACCGGCGCGCTCGACGCCAAGAACGGCCGGGCCGTGATGGACCTGCTGGCCCAGCGCGCGAGGGAGACGGGGGCCGCGGTCGTGGTGGTCACGCACGAC
>JACRNU010000016.1 GCA_016234805.1 Elusimicrobiota bacterium | reverse complement strand
TCCGACATCGTCGCTCGCCGGTCCGCTGTCCGCGAGGTTCCCGCGGGACGCTGGATCATGCCCCCTGCCGCCGCCTACGATCCCGTGGCCGGGACCTCCGACAAGGTGGCTTCCACGGCCGGCTGCTACATCGACGGGTTCGAGCTCGAGACTGCCGGCCTGAACCTCGATCCGGCGCTCATCAAGGAACTCGACCCTTCCTTCCACTTCGCCCTGCACGCGGGCAGGATGGCCATGGAGGACGCGGTGCCGGATGAGAGGCTCGACCGCCGCCGCGTGGGCGTCGTGATCGGGAACATCGCTCTCCCCACGGACCTGTTCTCCGCCTTCTGCCGCGGAGCTCTCGAGGACGCTCTGCGGGAGCGCGTCCTGTCCGCGCCCGGTGTTCCTGGCGCGGACGTGCCGCCTCCGCTGAGGACGGGTAGCGGCCCGTCCCTTCCCCGCGCCGGGGCAGCGGTCTCCCCTCTCAACCGCTACGCGGCCGGGCTTCCCGGCCCCATGCTGGCCAGGGCGCTGGGCCTCGGCGGCGGGTCGTACACGCTGGACGCGGCCTGCGCCTCGTCCATCTACGCTCTCAAGCTGGCTGCGGACGAGCTCCTCGAGGGCCGGGCCGACGCCATGCTGGCCGGAGGCATCTCGCGGCCGGACTGCCTCTACACCCAGATGGGCTTCACCCAACTGCGCGCGCTTTCCGCGTCGGGCCGGTGCTCGGCCTTCGACGAGTCCGCGGACGGCCTCGTGGTGGGCGAGGGCGCGGGACTCTTCCTTCTGAAAAGGCTCTCGGACGCCGAAGCCCTTGGGGACAAGGTCTACGCTGTCATCCGGGGCTTCGGGCTTTCCAACGACATCGACGGCAGTCTCCTGGCTCCCGAGGGCGGAGGCCAACTGCGCGCGATGAGGACGGCCTACAACCGGGCGGGCTGGAGCCCATCGGACGTGGACCTCATCGAGTGCCACGCGACCGGGACTCCGGTGGGCGACGCGGCCGAGTTCCGCAGCCTCCAGGCGCTCTGGGGGCCTGATGGGTGGCGGCCCGGACAGACCAGCATCGGGTCGGTCAAGTCGAACGTCGGGCACCTTCTCACGGGCGCGGGCGCGGCCGGACTCATGAAGGTCCTGCTGGGCCTCAAGAACGGGATCCTGCCTCCGTCCGCGAACTTTTCCAAGCCGGGGACGCGCATCGCGTTGGACGGCAGTCCCTTCCGCGTCCAGACCGAGGCCGCGGCCTGGACCCCGCGCTCCGAGGGGGTCACGCGCAAAGCCGCAGTCTCCTCCTTCGGCTTCGGCGGGATCAACGGCCACGTCCTGCTCGAGGAGCACGTCCCCCCGCACCGCCGTCCCAAAGGGCGGCCCGAGCCGCCTCGGGCGGGCGAGGACGCGGCGCCCTGCCCGGTCGGCCCCTTCCAAGGCATCGGAGGGGGCACTAGGCTGCGCGCCTTCCAGGAGGCGGTGCTGGCCGGATCCTCGGACAAGGCAGGCCGCCTGGTCCCGGACCTGGAGGTCTCCCCCTCCGCATTCCGCATCCCCCCGAAGGAGCTCTCCGAGATGCTCCCTCAGCAGGTCCTCATGCTCCAGGTGGCCGAGGCCGCCCTGCGCGACGCCGGGGCGCTCGACCGGGACCACGAGAGGACCGGGGTCTTCATCGGCATGGAGCTAGACGTCCACACTGCGGATTTCCACCTGCGCTGGTCCCTGCCCGAGGAGGCTCGCGGCATGGCGGGGCCGCCGCTCTCCGCCAACCGGACCATGGGCGCGCTGGGCGGCATCATCGCCAGCCGCGTGGCCCGCGAGTTCCGCATCGGCGGCCCGAGCTTCACGATCGCCTCCGAGGAGACCTCGGGCCTCAACGCCCTCCACGCCGCGGTCCGGGCGCTTCAGCGCTGCGAGCTCGACACCGCCCTGGCCGGGGCCGTGGACCTGGCCGGAGACGAGCGCTCTTGCCGCGCCTTCGAGTCCAGCCGCTCGGCCTCGACGAACGGGAGCGCGGCTCCGTTCGACCGGGACGCGGACGGCGCCGTTCTCGGCGAGGGGGCCGGGGCCGTGGTGCTCAAGCGGCTCGGGGACGCCCTGCGCGACCGCGACCGGATCTACGGGGTCATCCGGGGCATCGGCCGCGCCGCGGAGTACGGGACGGCGCTCGAACGCGCCTACGAGGACGCGGGCGTCAAGCCGTCCTCCGTGTCCTACCTGGAGGGCCACGGCAGCGGCATCCCGGCCGAGGACGAGGCAGAGGCCGCGTCCCTCGCCCGCTTCTTCGGGGCCTCCAAGAGGCCCGGCCTGGCATTGGGCAGCGTCAAGGAGGTCGTGGGGCACGCGGGCGCGGCCGCAGGCATGGCCTCCCTGGTGAAGGCCGCGCTGGCCCTCTACCAGGAGATCCTGCCCCCCCTCGGCCTGCGCGAGGCCCGCGACGAGTTCAAGCACGCGGGCGAGCGCTTCCACGCCCCTCGGTCCCCCCAGTACTGGCTGCACAACCGGGAGGACGGGCCGCGGCGCGCGGGCGTGAGCAGCGTCGGCCTCGGCGGAGACTGCGTGCACGTCGTGCTCGAGGGGTTGGAATCCCAGGTGGACGCGGGGGTGTCGACGGTCGAACGGTGCCAGCCTCTCGGCGCGAGGAACGAGGGATTGTTCAGCGTGGAGGAGAACACCCCTCCCGCCCTGACCGCGGGCATCGCCGGGCTCAGGGATTGGCTCGGAGAGCAGCCGGCCTCCCGCGGCATCGAGGCTCTCGCCCGGGACTGGTTCGCGGCGCGCCCGGCCGGCTCCGGCCGCCGCAAGCTCGGCGTGGCGTTCGTCGCGCGCGGGAAAGACGAGCTCGTCAGCCAGCTGGGGCTCGCGGAGCGTTCCCTCATCGCGGACCCCGGGGTCCCGATCCAGGGCCTGGACCGCGTCTTCTATTCGCCTGAGCCGGTCGGTCCGGAGGGCAAGGTCGCCTTCGTGTTCCCCGGCTCCGGCAACCAGTACATCGGGATGGGAAGCGATGTCTGGACGCAGTGGCCCGATATCCCCCGCAAGCAGGACACACAGAACAAGCGTCTCAGGGACCAGTTCCGTCCCGACATGTTCTTCCCCTGGCGCCGTTCCTGGCCCGAGGGCTGGGAGGCACGCGCGGCCGAGAAGCTCAGCCGCGACCACCGGGGCATGATCTTCGGCCAGGTCTCCCATGGCGTGGCCATGAGCGACCTCGTGCGCTCCCTAGGCGTGTCGCCCGAAGGGGTCATCGGCTACAGCCTCGGCGAGACCGCCGGGCTCTTCGCCATGCGCGCCTGGAAGGACCGCGATGAGATGCTGCGGCGCATGGACCGGTCGAGCCTCTTCGTCAGCGACCTCGCGGGCCGCTGCGACGCCGCGCGCAAGGCCTGGGGCCTGGCCGCGCACGAGGCCGTGGACTGGGTCCTCGGCGTCATCGACCGGCCGGAGAAGCTCGTGCGCACCGCGGTGGACAAGATGGAGCAGGCGTTCCTCCTCATCGTCAACACGCCCAAGGAGTGCGTGGTCGGAGGCACTCGCCAGGCCGTGGGCAAGCTCGTGGCCGGCCTGGGAGGCACCTTCCTGCCCCTGCAGGGCGTCACGACCGTGCACTGCAAGGTGGCCCGGGAGGTGGAGGAAGCTTATCGCGAGCTCCATACGCTCCCGACCGAGACTCCGGCCGGTGTCCGCTTCTACAGTGGGGCCTGGGGCAGGTCCTACCCGGTGGACAAGGATTCCGCGGCACAGGCGGTCACGGCCCAAGCCGTCTCCGGCATCGATTTCCCGGTCCTCGTGGACCGCGCGTACCAAGATGGGTTCCGGGTGTTCCTGGAGATGGGGCCGCGCAACACCTGCAGCCGCATGGTCTCCAAGATCCTCGGGGACAGGCCGCACCTGGCCCGCTCAGCGTGCGTGCGCGACCAGGAAGGCGCGTCCTCGATCCTGAGGCTGGCCGCTGCCATGGTCGCGGAGCGCAGCACGGTCGATCTCGCGGCCCTCTACGGGTTCGAGACCCGCGTCCTGGGCCATGCCGAGCCGGCGCTCCCGGCCAAGCACGCGGTGTCAGTCCCCATCCAGCGCGGCCTTCCTGACGCCTGTCCCGGCCCCAAGCCTTCTCCCCCTGCCAAGCCTGAGACGCGGACTCCTGCCGCGCCTCCGGTCAAGACTCCGCTGCCGGCCCAGGTCTCTTCCCCTGCCCTTCATGTGGTCCAGCACGCTCCAGCCCCGAAGCGGACTCTGCCCGCGGCCCCTGTCGTTCCAGGATCCGGCCACCCCGTGCTCGCAGGCATCGCCTCCGCCCAAGCCGCGGCCATCAAGGCGCACGAGGCGTTCCTGCGCATGGCCGAGGCCAATGCCCAGGCTAGGCTTCGTGTACTCAGCCTGATGACCGCCGACACTGTACCGCTTCCGGCGGTCCCTGGGGTGACGCCCGGTTCAGTCCCCAAGCTCTTCCTCACCCGCGAGGACTGCCTTCGCTTCGCCGTGGGCAGGATCGGCGACGTCCTCGGAAACGCTTTCGCGGAGATCGACTCCTTCCCCACGAGGGTGCGGCTTCCGGATGAGCCGCTCATGCTGGTGGACAGGATCCTCTCCGTCTCGGGAGAGCCTCTTTCCATGACCTCGGGCGGGGTCGTCACGGAGCACGACGTAGCCGAGGGAGCGTGGTATTTGGATGGCGGCCGCATCCCGACCTGCATCGCGGTGGAGGCCGGCCAGGCGGACCTGTTCCTCTCCGGCTATCTGGGGATCGACCTCAAGACCCGGGGCTTGGCCATGTACCGGCTCCTCGACGCGACCGCCACCTTCCACCGCGGCCTGCCCGTGCCGGGAGACGTCATCAGGTACGACATCAAGATCCTCCGCTTCGCCCGACAGGGCGACACTTACATCTTCTTCTTCGAGTTCGAGAGCACGGTCAACGGCGAGCCCCTGCTGAGCATGAGCAAGGGCTGCGCCGGGTTCTTCACCCCTGACCAGCTGGCCCAGGGCAAGGGCATCGTCTTCACCGAGCTGGACCGCAAGCCCCTGCCTGGCCGCAAGCCCGCTGATTGGCGGGACCTGGTCCCCATGAAGCGGGAGGCCTTGGACGACAAGGCGGTCGGGGCCCTGAGGGCCGGAGACCTCGCGGCCGCGTTCGGGTCCGCGTTCAGCGCTCTCGGGCTCAGGGAGCCCCTGCGCATCCCGGGACAGAAAGGAAAGATGCGGCTGGTGGACCGCGTGCTCGAGCTCGACCCGAAGGGCGGCCGCTACGGGCTGGGCCTCATTAGGGCCGAGGCGGACATCCGCCCCGATGACTGGTTCCTCACCTGCCACTTCATCGACGACCAGGTCATGCCCGGCACCCTGATGTTCGAGTGCTGCATGCACACCCTGAGGATCTTCCTGCTCCGGATGGGCTGGGTCGGGGAGGCCTCCGAGTGCTGGTTCGAGCCTGTCCCCGGAGTGGGGAGCAAGCTCAAGTGCCGGGGACAGGTCCTGCCCGCCACGAAGGAGGTGGTCTACGAGATCTCGGTCAAGGAGCTCGGCTACGGGCCCGTGCCTTTCGCCATCGCCGACGCCCTCATGTATTCGGACGGCAAGCCCATCGTGCTCATCACGGACATGTCGGTCCGCGTAGCTGGGCTCACCCGGGAGAAGGTGGAGGCGTTGTGGAAGGACCGCCGCCCCGCTCCCGCGGCCGCGACGGGCGAGCGGCCGACCGCTCTCTTCGGTCCGGAGCGCATCCTCGCGTTCGCGAAGGGCAAGCCCTCCGAGGCTTTCGGGGACCGCTACAAGGTGTTCGACTCGGAGCGCGTCATCGCCCGGCTGCCAGGGCCGCCCTACCAGTTCCTCGACAGGATCACCCGCATCGAAGGCTGCCGGCCCTGGGTGCTTGAGGCCGGAGCCGAGATCGAAGCCGAGTATGACGTCCCGCCGGACGCCTGGTACTTCCGCGCCAACCGCCAAGCCGGGATGCCCTTCGCGGTCCTGCTCGAGGCCGCGCTCCAGCCCTGCGGGTGGCTAGCCGCGTACCTCGGCAGCGCCCTGTGCAGCGAAACCGACCTCTCCTTCCGCAACCTCGGAGGAAAGGCCGTGGTCCACTCGGAGGTGCTCCCGGACGCCGGGACGCTCTCGACGAGGATCAAGCTCGCCAAGGTCTCGCAGTCCGTGGGCATGATCATCCAGAACTACGACATGGAGGTCCGCGCTGGGAGCCGCCTCGTCTACAAGGGCGACACCTACTTCGGATTTTTCTCCAAGAAGGCCCTCTCCGAGCAGAAGGGCGTGCTCGGCGTGACTCCCTGGGCGCCTGACGGGAAAGCAGCGGGCTCTTCCCTCCCCGTCTTGGAAGACCTGCCTCCCCTGACGCCGGAGGACCTCGCCGGAGGCTATGACGCGAAGGGGCTGCCCATGCCGGCCCGCAGTCTGTTGATGTTCGATTCCGTGGAGGCCTATCTCCCGGAGGGCGGACCCCGGGGCCTGGGCTACATCCGCGGCGTCAAGCGGGTGGACCCCTCGGAGTGGTTCTTCAAAGCGCACTTCTATCAGGACCCGGTGTGCCCCGGCTCGCTCGGGCTCGAGTCCTTCCTGCAGCTGCTCAAGGTCGTGGCGCGCGAGCGCTGGAAGGCGGCGCCAGGCCTCCGATGGATCCCCATGGTCCTCGGCCGGCCCCACGAGTGGGTCTACCGGGGCCAGGTCATCCCGTCCAACAAGCTCGTGACGGTGGAAGCCGTGGTCACCGAGGCCGACGACGCGGCGCGGACCATCGTCGCCGACGGATTCCTCAAGGTGGACGGGCTCATTATCTACCAGATGAAGGGCTTTTCTCTGGGCCTGGCAAGCTCCTGGGCATCCAGGCCGGACAGCTCGAGGCCTTCACCGGCATCCGCGAGAGGCGCTGGTGGGACCCCGGGTTCCGGCTCTCGGACGGGGCCGCGGCCGCGGGCCGCAAGGCTTTGGAAGGGACCGCGGTGCGTCCCTCGGACCTGGGCGTCCTCGTCTACTCCGGGGTCTGCAGGGAGAACTTCGAGCCCGCCACCGCGTGCGCCGTGGCCGAGAAGCTCGGCGTGCGCGGGAGCGCCGCGGTCTACGACATCTCCAACGCCTGCCTCGGGGTGCTCAACGGCATGGTGGACGTGGCCAACCGCATCGAGCTCGGGCAGATCCGCGCGGGCTTGGTGACCTCGACCGAGTCCGCCCGCGAGATCAACGAGCTCTCCATCGAGCGGATGCTCGGCCGCCGCGACGTGGAGACCTGGAAGGACTGCCTCGCCACCCTGACCGGCGGGTCCGGGGCTGTCGCGGTGCTCCTCACGGACGGCTCGTTCGGGGGCGCGGGCCACCGGTTGCTGGGAGGGGTGGGCCGGGCAGCGCCCGAGCATCACCGCATCTGCCGCTGGGGCGTGGACCCTGTTCCCGGGCCAGGAGCGGTCCGCGGCCGTCTTGCGGAGGTCATGACCACGGACGCGGTCGCGGTGCTCAAGAACGGGGTCGTGCTCGGCAAGCGCACCTGGGAGGATTTCCTCTCCGAGCTGGGCTGGACGGCCGGGGGCGTGGACAAGGTGATCTGCCACCAGGTGGGCAGCGTGCACCAGCGCGAGATCCTTGCCGCGTTCGGCGTCCCCCCTGCCAAAGACTTCACCACCTTCGAGTATCTGGGCAACATCGGCACGGTCTCTTTGCCCCTGACCGCAGCGCTGGCTGCCGAGCGCGGCCACATCGAAGCCGGGAACACGGTGGGACTGCTCGGCATCGGCAGCGGGCTCAACTGCCTCATGCTGGGTCTGAAATGGTGAGCGCCATGCCCGGAAGCCGCTTCATGGACATCGACGGCCTGGCCATGCACTACCGCGACGAGGGCCAGGGCGAGCCGCTCGTGATGCTCCACGGCAACCCCTCCTGGTCGTACTACTACCGGGGACTCATCGACGCCATGGCCGGGGGCTATCGCTGTGTCGCGCCCGACCACATCGGCATGGGCCTCTCGGACAAGCCCGCCGACGAGCGCTACGAGTACACCCTGTCGCGCCGGGTCTCGGACCTCGAGGCCTTCCTGGAAAAGCTCGGCCTGGTCAAGGATATCACCCTGGTCCTCCACGACTGGGGAGGCATGATCGGCATGGCCTGGGCTTCCCGCCGTCCGGAACGCGTGCGCCGCCTCGTGATCCTCAACACCGCTGCCTTTCCCCTGCCTGGAGGCAAGTTCCTGCCCTGGCAGCTCAAGCTCGGCCGGGATTCCATGCTGGGCACGCTCCTCATCCGGGGCTTCAACGCGTTCGCGGTCGGGGCCACGCGGCTTTGCGTCACGAAGAAGCCCATGTCCCGGGAGACGGCCGCGGCCTATGTCGCGCCGTACGATTCCTGGGCGAATCGCATCGCGACCCTGCGCTTCGTGCAGGACATCCCCCTGGTCCCCGGGGACAATGCCTACCCGGTGGTCCAGGCCGTGGCAGAGGGCCTGCACCGCTTCACCGATGCCCCGATGCTCATCTGCTGGGGCATGAAGGACTTCGTGTTCGACGCGTCCTTCCTCGCGGAGTGGGTGCGGCGTTTCCCATCGGCCGAGACGCACCGCTTCCCTGAAGCGGGACACTATGTCCTGGAGGATGAGGGTCCGGCCATCAGCGGGCTCGTGAAGGATTTTCTGGCGCGCCACCCCCCCGGAAAGAAGTCGTGACCTCCCCCTCATCTCTCGGAGTGGACCTCTCCGCTCCTTTGGCGGAGACCGCGGCACGGGAGCCGGACCGGTCTGCCATCATCTTCCTCAAGGGACGGAAAGAAACAGCCTGGTCCTTCAGCCGCTTGAACGCGGAGACGGACGCGTGCTGCCGAGGGCTTTCGGCGGTCGGCATCACACGGGGCACGCGCGTGGCGCTCATGGTCCGTCCAGGACCTGAGTTCTCCAGCCTGACCTTCGCCATGTTTCGCATGGGAGCGGTGCCGGTGCTCGTGGATCCGGGCATAGACCGCAGGAGCCTGGGGGCCTGTCTCGACACGGCCGCGCCTGAGGCGTTCATCGGCATCCCGCTCGCGCATCTCGGCCGTGTCCTCCTTGGCTGGGCCAGGAGGACCTTGAAGACCAGGATCATCGTGGGCCCGCGCCGTGTGCCGGGCATGCGCACCCTGGCCGAGGTCCTGCGGCTCGGCGAGGATCGGCCGTACCAGGCCGTATCCTCGGGGCCGGACGACACCGCGGCCATCCTCTTCACCTCGGGCAGCACCGGCATCCCCAAGGGCGCGGTCTACACCCACGGCAACTTCGCGGCCCAGGTCGCCATGCTCCGGGACCACTTCGGGATCCGTCCCGGCGAGGTCGACCTTCCGACCTTCCCGCTCTTCGCTCTGTTCGCGCCCAGCCTGGGCATGACCGCGGTGATCCCGGAGATGGACTTTACCAAGCCCGGACGCGTGGACCCTGAGAACATCATCGGCCCGATCCTCCGCCATCGCGTGACTCATCTTTTCGGCTCCCCTGCCCTGCTCGACCGAGTGGGCCGCTGGGGCGAAGCCCGGGGCGTGGCTCTTCCTTCCCTCAAGCGCGTTGTGTCCGCCGGCGCGCCGGTGCCTCCCAAGGTCGTGGCCCGCTTCCAGCGACTGCTTGCTCCGGGCGTGGAAGTCCACACCCCTTATGGCGCGACCGAGGCTCTGCCGGTGACCTCCATCGGCGGCAACGAGATCCTCTCCGAGACCGCGGGCCTCACCGACCGCGGGGCCGGGGTCTGCGTGGGCCGGCCCTTCCCGGGACTCGAGCTCCGGATCATCAGGATCAGCGACACACCCATCCCCTCCTGCTGGTCGGACGACCTGCTCACGGCTCCGGGCGAGACAGGCGAGGTCGCGGTCCGGGGCCCGAATGTCACCCGGTCCTATTTCGGCCGTCCGGACTGCGACCAGCTCGGCAAGATCCCCTGCGCGGACGGAGGCTTCTATCATCGCATGGGGGACTTGGCCAGGCTCGACGACAAGGGCCGGGTGTGGTTCTGCGGCCGCAAAGCCCACCGGGTCATAGTCGCGAGCGGCACGCTCTTCAGCGTGCCCTGCGAATCCGTGTTCAACGCCCATCCTTCGGTGCGCCGCAGCGCTCTCGTGGGCGTGGGCCGTGCGCCCAGCCGGCGACCGGTCATCATCATCGAGTTCGAAGCCGGCGTCCGGCCTTCGAAGAGCCTCAAGGACGAGCTGCTCCTGCTCGCGTCCTCGAATCCGGTCACGGCGGGCATCAAGGATCTCCTGTTCCACCCGTCTTTGCCCGTGGATATCCGCCACAACGCCAAGATCGACCGGGAAGCGCTCGCGGTCTGGGCAGGGACCCGGCTCAGATGAGGGCCCTCGTCACCGGAGGCGGAGGCTTCATCGGGAAAGCCATCGTCGAGAGGCTGGCCCGGCGCGGGGACACGGTCCGGAGCCTCTCCAGGACCCTGCACCCGGACCTGGCCCGCCTGGGTGTCGACTCCGCGCTGGGAGATATCGCGGACTCTGAAACAGTGTTCCGGGCGGTCCGGGGCATGGACGTGGTCTTCCATGCGGCTGCCAAGGCCGGAGTCTGGGGTTCCCCGGAGGAATACCATAGGTCCAATGTGACAGGCACGGAGAACGTGATCGCGGCGTGCAAGGCCTCCGCTGTGCCTCGCCTGGTGTTCACGAGCTCGCCCAGCGTGGTCTTCCACGGCCGCGACATGGAAGGCGTTGACGAATCAGTCCCCTATCCCAGCCGGTACGAAGCCCCTTACCCCGAGACCAAGGCAACGGCTGAGCGTCTCGTACTCGCTGCCGACAGCCCGGTTCTTGCCTCGGTGAGCCTGCGGCCTCACCTCGTGTGGGGGCCTGGAGACAACCATCTGGTCCCGCGCATCGTGACGCGGGCGAAGCAGGGCAGGCTCTTCAAGCTCAGCGGCCCGCCCCGCCTGGTGGACTCGACCTACATCGACAACGCGGCGGACGCCCACATCCTAGCCGCCGACCGCCTCATTCCTGGCAAGCCTCCGGCAGGCCGGGCGTACTTCATCTCCAACGGAGAGCCCTGGCCCGTGTGGAAGCTCGTGGACGGCATCCTCGTCGCCGCAGGACTTCCCCCGCTGAAGAGGAGCCTCCCCCCTTTAGCCGCCTACGCTGCCGGAGCCGTGCTGGCACTCGCGCACCGGGCCTTGGGCCTGTCGGGCGAGCCCAGGATGACGCGCTTTCTGGCCGCTGAACTCTCGACCAGCCATTGGTTCGACATCTCGGCGGCGCGGCGCGACCTGGGCTATGAGCCCAAAATCACTATCGACGAGGGCTTGAAGCGCTTGGCCGAGTCGCTGCGCCGTACCGGCTGACCCGGTCGGTCAGGGGCGCGCGCCAGGCTTTGACTTTTGCGGTGACATGAGCTTTAATGGAGACAGGAACCACATGCCCTTGGCCACCTTCAGCGCCATCCTGGGATTCGCGATCCAGGCGGAGGAATCCGCAGGGGATGCCCTTTCCCGAACCCTGGCATCAGCGCCGGAGGCCGGCCGGGAGGCCCTCGGGAGGATCCAGGCCGAATCGCAGAGGTCCCTCAAGACCCTGCGGACCATCCTCAGGGAGAACGTCACCGAGATGGTCATGGAGCCCTGCGAGGCCATCGACGAGGCCGCCTACGCTTTCCAGGCGGTCTCCGCCCTGCCTGGCTCAGGCGCTCTCAAGGGTTCGCTAGTTGTCCTGGAGAAGCAGCGCGACTTCCTCCGCCGGGCCGCGTGCGTCGTGAACCTGGCCGAGGTGAAGAGGTCGCTCGAAAGGATCGCGGACCGGAAGAACCAGCTCATCACGGAGATCTCTGAACATGCCTAGAATCGTCAAGTGCGGCCTCATCCAGTGCAGCCTGCCCCTCCACGAGGGAGAGGGCAGCGTGGCCCAGATCAAGCAGGCGATGATCAAGAAGCACCTGGCCCTGGTGGACAGGGCCGGCAAGGACGGTGTCCAGATCCTCTGCCTCCAGGAGATATTCTCGACCCCCTATTTCTGCCCGTCGCAGGACGCCAAGTGGTACGCCACGGCCGAGCCGGTGCCCGGGCCGTCCACCGAGCTCCTTTCGAAGTACGCCAAGAAGCACCGCATGGTCATCGTGGTCCCTCTCTACGAGACCTGCATGCCCGGCGTCTACTACAACACCGCCGCGGTCCTCGACGCCGACGGCAAGTACCTCGGCAAGTACCGCAAGATCCACATCCCGCAGGTGGCCGGCTTCTGGGAGAAGTTCTTCTTCAAGCCCGGCAACCTCGGCTACCCGGTGTTCCAGACCAGGTACGCCAAGGTCGGGGTCTACATCTGCTACGACCGCCATTTCCCGGAGGGAGCGCGCGTGTTCGGCTTGGGCGGCGCCGAGATCGTCTTCAACCCGTCCGCCACCGTGGCCGGGCTCTCCCAGCACCTGTGGAAGCTCGAGCAGCCCGCGCACGCCGTGGCCAACGGCTACTTCATGGGGTGCATCAACCGGGTCGGGACCGAGCGGCCCTGGAAGCTCGGGAAGTTCTACGGCCACAGCTACTTCGTCAACCCGCGCGGCGAGATCCTGGCCGAGGCTAGCGAGGACAAGGACGAGCTCGTGACCGCGGACATCGATCTCGACAAGATCGCCGAGGTCCGCAACACCTGGCAGTTCTACCGGGACCGCCGTCCCGAGACCTACGAGGACATCGGCAAGCTTCTGCCGTAGCGGAGGGACCATGCCCAGCAAGAAGGCCGCACCCAGGACGTCCGGGGCCGTCGTGGCCGAGAAGCCCTGCAGCGGCCAGATGGTGATCCGCGGCGGGAGCGTGTTCACCGCCGCGGACTCCTTCAAGGCGGACCTCCTCATCCGCAAGGGAAAGATCGTCGAGATCTCCGAGTGTGTGTCCGCGGCCGGCCCGGTTGAGGTCATCGATGCCCGGGGACTCGAGGTCTATCCTGGCGGAGTGGACGTGCACACGCATTTCGACCTTCCCTTCATGGGCACGGTCTCGGCCGACGACTTCGAGAGCGGGACCACGGCCGCGGCCTGCGGCGGCACCACCACCATCATCGATTTCGTGATCCCTTCCAAGGGCCGCAGCGTGCTAGAGGCCCTCGAGACCTGGAAGGCCAAGGCCGCGGGCAAGGCCGTGGTGGACTACGGCTTCCACATGGCCCTGGTCGAGTTCAACGACCAGGTGGCCGCGGAAATCCCGAAGGTGGTGGCCGAGGGGATCACCAGCTTCAAGTGCTTCCTGGCCTATAAGGGCGCCTTCATGGTGGATGACCTCCAGTTCCTAGGAGTCCTCAACGCGGCCAAGAAGCACGGTGCCCTGGTCTCCATCCACGCTGAGAACGGCGACATTCTGGCCTACCTCATGAAGCAGCTGACCGACGAGGGCAAGACCGCGGCCCAGTATCATCCCATCGCCCATCCCGCGGCGGCCGAGGCTGAGGCCACGCACCGCGGCATCGAGCTTGCCCGCATGGCCGGCGCCCCCCTCTACATCGTGCACCTGAGCTGCAACGAGGCGCTCGAAGAGGTCAAGGCCGCGCGCTGCCGCGGCCAGCTCGTGCTGGCCGAGACCTGCCCCCAATACCTGCTGCTGGATGACTCGCTCTACCGAGGCAACGGGTTCGAGGCCGCCAAATGGGTCATGTCCCCCCCTCTGAGGGAGAAGGCCGGCCAGGAGAAGCTCTGGCAGGGCCTCCGGGACGGCTTCATCCAGGGAGTGGCCACGGACCACTGCTCCTTCAACTTCTCCGGACAGAAGGACATGGGCAAGGACACCTTCCTGAAGATCCCCAACGGCATCCCGGCGGTCGGGGACCGGATGAACCTCCTCTACACCTATGGCGTGGCGAAAGGAAAGCTGAGCCGCAACCAGTTCGCCGCTGTCGTGGCCACGAATCCGGCCAGGATATTCGGGCTCTCCCCGGCCAAGGGCACGATCGCGGTCGGGTCCGACGCGGACCTCGTGCTCTTCGACCCCAAGAAGAAGGGCCGGATCTCCAAAGCCACGAGCCGCCATCGGGTGGACTACTCCGCGTTCGAGGGCTTCGAGCTCTCGGGCATGGCCGCGCTGGTGCTCTCGCGGGGCAGGGTGGTCTCCAAGGACGGCGCGTTCACCGGGACCAAGGGAGCCGGCAGGTTCATCAAGAGAAGCGCATCCGACGCGAGGCAATGGAGCTGATGACATGAAGATCGAGACTTCGAAGAACGCGGTCAAGGCCGGGAACGCCGAGCTCACCAAGAAGTACAAGGACTTCCTGTACCCGTCGGTCATCACCTATTACCAGGAGCCCCTTCCGCTGGTCTCGGGCGAGGGCTGCTGGGTGGTTGACGCCGACGGCGCGAAGTACCTCGACTTCTTCGGGGGCATCCTGACCGTGTCCGTGGGCCATTGCCACAAGAAGATCACGGCCCGGGTCACGGAGCAGTTGGGCAAGCTCCAGCACGTCTCGACCCTGTATCCGACCCAGCCCGCCGCGGACCTGGCCGAGAGGCTCGCCGTCATCACCCCGGGAGACTTGAAGCGCAGCTTCTTCACCAACTCCGGCACCGAGGCTGACGAGACCGCGGTGCTCACCGCCCAGCACTACACGGGCGCGACCGAGGTGATCGCCCTGCGACACTCCTACTCCGGACGCTCCACCCTGGCCATGGGCCTGACCGCGCACGCGGCCTGGAGGATCGCCAAGGCCCAAGTCCCCGGCATCCGGCACGGCCACGCGCCCTACTGCTACCGCTGTCCCTTCAAGCTGACCTACCCCGCCTGCGACATGGCCTGCGCCACGGACCTCGAGGAGTTGATCCAGACCGAGACCTGCGGCAAGCCGGCCGCGTTCCTGGCCGAGCCGGTCCTAGGCGTGGGAGGCTTCGTGGTCCCGCCCAAGGAGTACTTCAAGGTCGCGGTGGACATCGTGCGCCGCTACGGCGGGCTGTTCATCGCGGACGAGGTCCAGACCGGCTGGGGCCGCACCGGCGGCAAGTGGTTCGGCATCGAGCACTTCGGCGTGGTTCCCGACATCATGACCTCGGCCAAGGGCATGGCCAACGGCATCCCGATCGGCTGGACCGTGACCACCACCAAGATCGCCGAGGCCTTGAAGGGGCCCACGATCTCCACCTTCGGCGGCAACCCTGTCTCGTGCGTCGCCGCGCACGCCACGATCGACGCCATCGAAAGTGAGGGACTCCTGGAGCACGTGGAGCTCATGGGCGAGCATCTTCGCGGCCACCTGCGAGAGCTCCAGAAGCGGTTTGCGTGCATCGGCGACGTGCGCGGCATGGGCTTGATGGCAGGCGTGGAGCTCGTCACGGACAGGAAGACCAAGGCTCCGGACGCCAAGACCGTGCTGAGGCTGTTCGAGGAGACCAGGAAGGAGGGCCTCTTGATCGGCAAGGGCGGGCTCTACGGGAACGTCCTGCGCATCAGCCCTCCGATGAGCGTGAGCAAGGCCGAGATCGACGACGCAGCCAAGAGGCTTGGGAAAGCCTTCGAGCGCATCCAGTAGCGAGGAGAACTCCATGCCTACCACCACGCAGGTCAAGGTCACGAAGAACTACGTCAACGGAGCCTGGGTCGATTCCAAGGGCACGGAGTCGCAGGAGGTCATCAACCCCGCGACCGGAGAGGCCATCGGGAAGGTCGTGTTCTCGACCTCGGCCGAGGTGGATGCCGCGGTCAAGGCCGCCCGCGCGGCTTTCCCGGAGTGGCGCTCCACGCCGCCTGTCACCAGGGCGCGCTACATGTTCAAGCTCAAGAACGCGCTGGAAGAGCGCTTCGAGGAGTGCGCCAAGGCCTGCACGACCGAGGTCGGCAAGACCCTCGAGGAGAGCCGCGGCGAGGTGCGCCGTGCCATCGAGGTCGTGGAAGTCATGACCGGCGCGCCCACCTTGATGAAGGGCCAGTCTTTGGAGGACATCGCGGCAGGCCTGGACTGCGCCGTGTTCCGCCAGCCCCTGGGCGTGTTCGCCGCCATCGCGCCCTTCAACTTCCCGTTCATGGTCCCGCTCTGGTCTTTGCCGGCGGCCATCGCCGCGGGCAACACCTTCATCGTCAAGCCCTCCGAGACCGTGCCGCTCTCCCAGCAGCTCGTGTTCGAGATCCTCGACGAGCTGGACCTCCCTCCCGGCGTGGTCAACCTCGTCAACGGCGGCAAGGACGTGGTCAACGCCCTGCTCGCGCACCCCGGCATCCGGGGCGTGTCCTTCGTGGGCTCGACCGCCACGGCCAAGCACGTCTATGTCGAGGCCGCCAGGCACGGCAAGCGCGTGCAGTCCCTCGGAGGCGCCAAGAACTTCATCCTGGTCATGCCGGACGCGGTCCTGGGGTCCACGGTCAACGCCCTCATGGGCTCGTGCCTGGGCTGCGCCGGGCAGAGGTGCCTGGCCGGCAGCAACATCGTTGCGGTCGGCGACATCCACGACGCGCTCCGCGACGGACTCGTTGAGAAGGCCAAAGCCATGAAGGTCGGCAACGGCCTTGATCCCACGGTCCATATGGGGCCTGTCAGCACCCGGGCCGCCAAGGAGCGCGTCCTGCGCATGATCGAGCTCGGCGTCAAGGAAGGAGCCAAGCTGGTCCTGGACGGCCGCGGAGTCAAGGTCCCGGCTCATCCCAACGGCTTCTACATCGGGCCGACCATCTTCGACGAGGTCACCCCCTCCATGACCATCGCCAAGGAGGAGATCTTCGGCCCCGTGTTCAACATCATGCGGGCCAAGGACTTCGAAGAGGCCATGGCCTGGGTCGAGGACTGCCCATTCGCCAACGCGGGCAGCATCTTCACCTCCTCGGGCAAGTGGGCCCGGGAGTTCGGCTACCGCCTGCCCGCGAGCATGTGCGGGGTCAACATCGGCGTGGCCGCGCCCATGGCCTACTTCTCGTTCGGCGGCTCGCGGTTGTCTTTCTTCGGGGACCTCAAGGCCCACGGCGGGGAGAGCATCGACTTCTACACCGACCGCAAGGTGATCTCGAGCCGCTGGCTCTAGCCCAGCGTCACGGTGGGCCGGCGCTTCCAGCCCGAGGGCATCTCCTCGAAGGAAATGAGTCCGTCCACGGGGCAGACGAAGCTGCACACCATGCAGCTCAGGCACTTGTCCTGCTCCTGGCGGGGACGGCGCTTGGCCGCGTCCCATTCCAGGGCGAAGCCGCCCGCGTCCCGGCACACGATGTAGCACTGGCCGCAGCCCACGCAGCGCTCCAGGTCGAAGCGGGCCGAGCCCTGGCGCTTCACGTCGAACCGGCCCGTGTCGTGCACGCGGCCCACGGCCTTGCCCACGAGCTCTTCGACGCTGGCGATGCCGCGGCCAGCCATGTAGTCGGAGAGGCCTTCGATCATGTCTTCTACGATGCGGTAGCCGTAGTGGATGACGCCTGTGGTCACCTGCACGGTCGAGGCTCCTGCCAGGATGTATTCGAGGCAGTCGCCCCAGGTCTCGATGCCCCCCACGCCTGAGAGCGGGAGGCCAAGGCGCTTGTCCATGGCCAGCTCGGCGATGAAGCGCAGGCCGATGGGCTTGATGGCAGGGCCTGAGTAGCCGCTGATGGCTCCCTTGCCGAAGACATTGGGCTTGGGCACCCAGTCGTCGAGCCCGATCTCGGAGATGCCCTTGACCGTGTTGATGGCGCAGATCGCGTCCGCGCCTCCGGCCTTGGCCGCCAGGGCCGGCACGCTCATGTCCGCGAGGTTCGGCGTCATCTTGGCCACGAGCGGAAGGCGCGTGACCTTGCGGACCGTGGCCGTGAACTTCTCCACGAGCTCGTGCTCCTGGCCCACCTTGCAGCCTGAGCCCTCCACCGCCATGTGCGGGCAGGAGAAGTTGAGCTCGAGCATGTCCGCGCCCGCTGCGTCGCAGGCCTTGGCCAGCTCGGCCCACTCGTCGTTGGAGAAGCCCATGATGCTGGCCAGGATGATCCGGTCCGGCCAGCGCTTCTTGAGGTAGGAGATGTCCCGCAGGTTGGGCTTGAGTCCCCGGTCCGTGGTCTGCTCCACGTTCTGGAGGCCGACCAGCTTCTTCTCCCCGCAGTGGTACGGGTGCATCCTGGGCGAGGGGTGCGTGATGGGGATGCGGTCCGAGACCAGGGTCTTGTACGCCACCCCTCCCCAGCCCGCCTCGTAGGAGCGCTCGACCATCTCGGCTGAGTTGGAGACCGGCGAGGACGATAGGAGGAAGGGGTTGATGAACCTCTTGCCGCAGAACGAGATGGAGAGATCCGGCTTCTTTTTATTCATCGGGCCACCCTTTCCTTGGCGCAGGGCCCCCGCTTTCGGGAAAGGTGGTCCAGGATCGCGGCAGCCGCGGCCTTGCCGTCCTGGACCGCCTGGACCACGAGGCCCGGCCCGCGCACGATGTCGCCGCCGGCGAACATGGCTGGGTTGGAAGTGCGGCCATCGGCGGAAAGGGCCTTGATGAGCCCGCCTTCGCGGACCGCGACCGTAGGATACCAGCCGCGGGCGTCGTCTACGGGCTTGTTCCCGATGGCCTCGATGACGACCTGGAGGTCCAGGGTCCACTCGCTGCCCGCGATTGCCTGGGGCCTGCGCCGTCCGGAAGTGTCAGGGGTCCCGAGCGTGGTGCGGCAGAGACGGATGCCTTTGAGATTCCCTGAAGCGTCCCCGAGGTACTCCACCGGCTGGTTCAAGGCCAGAAGGTGCGTGCCTTCACGGAGAGCCGAGACTTTCTCGTCCTCCTCAGCCGGCATCTGGGCGTAGCTGCGCCGGTAGATGAGGTAGACATCCGAGGCCCCGAGCCTGAGGGCTGAGCGGCAGCAGTCGATGGCCACCGAGCCGCCTCCGATCACGCCGCAGGCTCTGCCTTTGATCTTCCGGCGGAGTTCGGTCCTCCGGTCTTCGGCCAGGGTGGCGAGGAAATCCACGCTCGCGTAGAGCCCCTTGGCAGGCCTGGGACCGGCTTCGAGCCGAGTTTCCCCCCAGAGCCCGGGACACAGGAACACGGCCCGGTAGCCCTGCTTGAGCAGCTTCTCGGCCGCGCCGCGGCCTGAAATGGGGGAAGAGCACTTGATTTCGACTCCAAGGGCCTTGACGTCCGAGACCTCCGACCTGAGAAGCTCCCTCGAGAGCCTGAAAGCAGGCACGCCGTAGCGCATGGCTCCGCCAGGCTCGGGCCTGGCTTCGAAGACAGTGACCGCGACTCCGGCTTTGGCAAGCTCTGCCGCGCAGCTCAGGCCTGCCGGCCCCGCGCCCACCACCGCTACCCTCGCCTTGTCCGCCCCTTTTTCCCGGGAGGCAGGGGCCTCCAAGGGCTTGAACCCGATCCTGGCCGCGTGCTCCACCAGGAAGCGCTGGATGCGCGCGATCCTGATGGGGGTGTCGATGCCGCTGGCGCTGCACTCCTTCTCGCACAGACGCGCTGCCGGGCACAGGACCCCGCAGACACCGCCGAGGATGTTGTTCGTCTTGATGGTCCGGATCGCGCCCGTGATGTTGCGCAGCCTCAGCTTGCGGATGAAGGTCCCGGGATCCGTGTCGGCAGGGCAGCCCTTGGAGCACGGAGGCTCGTGGCAGAGCAGGCACCGTCCTGCCTCTGCCACCGCCGCTGGCATGTCGAATCCGGCGTCGTCTGGCGCGTCCAGGCTTTTGAGCTCGCTCACTTCCCCCTCCAGGACATCAACTCATTTTACTAGAGCATGGGGCACAACACAATCCCAACCTCAGCCTGAATCGTAGGCAGCATAGAAAGGGCCCCTGGAAGCCGCGGATCTGGGCGGGAAAAGTTGGTTCTTCGAGGCCGGTCAGACGGCCGGGCGAAGCCCGGCTGCGCCGGGCCTTTCAGTCGGCGGGAAGGGAATCAATGGCAGGGACCGGAGAGGCGGCCTTCGGGCGGGACCACACTGCCTTGCCGTAGAAACCGTTCAACCAGCGGTAAAGTCCTCCCAGCCCGGCCGGAAGAGACGCCCCCTCGTTGTCGGACGTCATGACGGAGACAGTCTTGGCCCGGCCGCCGCTGCGCAGCGTAATGACCGCCACCGGCGAATCGAGCACCCCGCCGGAGACATCATAGGATTCTTCCAGCCGCATGAAACCGCTGGCAGCCGCCAATTTGCCGAGCGCCTCCAACTCGCCTTGATCGAGCTTCCCTTTCGCGAGCAGTTTGACGGAGGCTTCCTCGCGGCTGCTGGTCCTCGTCGAACTAAAGCCGCCGTTTTTCTTGATGGCCAACACGTCCGTGTAGCCCTTGAAACCGTTGTGGTACGCGTACTCGATCCACACGCCGCCTTGGGCGGAGCCTGACCGCTCCGACGGGCCGGCCGCCGCGGCCGCACGGGGCGTTCCGGCGTCGAAGAAGATTTCATACACCAAGGAGTTGAAAACATCCTCGACAACGGGCGCGCCTTCCGCGGCAACGCGGGAAGCGATGCATTTTAGGGTGAAACCCTTCCCCTGGTACGTTTGCCCAGGCTTCAGGACCGCATCTTCGCCATCGATCGTGAAGAGAATGGAATATTCGCAGAATTGATCCCGGCAACCCAGCACGTCCTTCTGCGCCGCCGCGATCATGATGCCGTTGATATTACTGGGGTCAGCGCGCTCCTTGCCGGAACTCCCTTCCAAATTGTGAAGGACTTTTACGTATTTCGCCTTGTTTGTCTTGTGAAGCAGCCACACCTGATGGGGAGAGCCGTCCCCACAGGTTTCGGTCTTCAAGAAAACATCGCCGTCCGCCGTGATCTTCGGAGGGAAAACCACGGACTTGCCATCCCGGCCATGCAGCGAATCGGCTTCCATGGGCCGGCAATCGTATCTCGCCTGACCAACGACAAGCCTCAGCTGCCCATCGGCCGTTGAGACGCACTGGCCGGATCTCATGTCCACGCAGCCAGTCTTGCCGTTGATCTGGCAGGACTGGCACGCTCCACAGGAATACTGGAACAAGGCTTTGTTCCCGCTCTTTGCCTGTATTCTCCCGGCCAGAACCGGCATGACAGCGCACCTGGCTTCCGCCGTGACAGGAAAAGCCGTCAACCCGGTCAACCATATGCCCACGATAAGAACTGCATCAGGACTTTTCATGGCAGGCCCTCCATCGTGGATCTTTCAACGCGCTTGCGGACATGGGAGCCGGACAGGCCGCGCTGCCCGCGGTCCTGACCGCCCGGTCTGGTGAGACATCTCGCCAGGAGAACCCCCCCTCCGACCGGCCATGAGGATATGGCAGCAAGAGGAAAGGACTCCTAGCGGCGGCCGCTGCGCTGTCCGGAAGCCTGGATGGACGCGACGGCGCGATTGATGGAATCGATGACGGCCTGGTCCTTCTCCCGGGCGAGCGCCCTGGCCAGGGCCTCCAGGGCCGGGGCGGCCTTGACGCCCAGCCGGGCGAGCGCGGAGGCGCTCCTGTGGCGGACCTCCCAGCTTCCGTCTTCCAGGGAGGCGGTGAGCCCGGGCAGGAGGCGTTCGGATCCGGCCTCCTCGGGGTAGCGCACGCCGATCTGGCTAGGGTCGAGGACTTCGAGCACGGCGAACCGGACCATGGGCCAGCCGTCCACCATGGCATCCGAGAGCTCCACGAAGCCGGCGGTCCCAAGCAGAAGCAGGTCCAGCGCGGCTTTCTTGCGGGCATCGAGCCTGAAGTCGATCCTGGAGAAGCAGGATACGAACGCGCATTGCATGAAGGAACAGCTTTCGCACCGCCGCTTGCCCGGGTGGATGGGCAGGCTCCAGCGGCCGAGCTCCTTGCGAAGCCTCTTGGCCTCGGCGGACGCGCGGCTGATCCGTCCGAGCTGGAGGGACGCCGCTTCCGCTGTCTCCTTGTCCGGTCCGGCAGCCAGGAGCCGAAGTCCCTGCTCGGGAGGAGGCCAGAGGGCCGCGAGCTCCTCTTCCGCCGCCTTCACGCCATGGCGGCCCGCGTAGAGGAGGGAGGTGAGGGCTCCGGGAGCGGCGGGGTCCGCGCGGTAGAGCGCCCAGCGGAGATGGGGCAGACGAGCCGGGATCGAGGCCGATCGGCACGCCTGCTCCAATGCCGGTGCGGCGGAGCGCGCGGCAGGGCCGAGTCTCGTCAGGATGTCGAGGGCGCAGTTCTGAGCGACGATCCCGGGTTGGGAGATGTAGCGGACGACGCCCTCGACAGTTTCCTTGGGCTCATCGAGAAGCGCTTCCATCCCCGGGCCGCAAGGCGCGTACGGGGAGCCGGCGGAGATGATGCGCAGGAACCACGCTCGGGCGGGGTCCGCTGTCGGCATCCCCGGCTCCGGCGGGGGCGGAGCCGGGGATGGAGCCGCGGGGCCGAGCTTCAGCGTCTGCGCGGCGGCGCGGCGGATGAAGGCATCCTCGTCCTTGAGCGCTGCCTCGAACGCGCCGCGGACACGGGGGTCGGAGGCCCCCACGACGGACAGGGCCTGGAACACGCTGCGCCTGACCGGGGCAGCCGGATCTTTGCTCGCGCGGACCAGGGCGTCGACGGCTGGAGCGGAGGCGGGACCGAGGCCCGCCAGGGTCTGGGCCGCGGCGGTGCGGACGGCTGGCGAGGGATCCCCGAGGGCCTTGGCCAGGCATTCCGCCGACTTCTGCCTGCCGAAGGCCATCACCGCCTGGGCCCGGCGGGCGGGCATGGGGTCCTCGAGCCCGGGACAGGCCGCGGCCGCAGGGAACGGAAGGGAGGCCAGGGCGAGGCTCGTCAGCAGGGTTCGGCGCATGATGGACCTACCGCCGCGGGAAGTGGTTGTAGCGGAACTGGAAGGTGCCGAGGACGTCGTAGCCGCCGTTGAACTTGAGGTAGGAGACGTCGAAGTTGAGCTTGAGGAAGTAGCCCAGCTTGAAGTTGACCAGCACGGGGTTGAGGGCCGCGCCGTTGAACCTGATGATCTCCACGCCCAGGGGATAGGCCGGCTTGGGCAGGTAGAGGATGCTCGCGAACGGCATGCTCCGGCTCCAGGCGCGGTCGCTCCTGCGGCCCGCGTAGAACTCGAGGGCCTGGGGGGTGAGGTACTCGGTGAGCTGGGCCGGGATGTCGCCGGTGCTCCCCATCATATAGCCGGCGCTGACCCGCACGCCCTTGATGTTCTTGCTGGCCACGACGTAGGCGTCGGAGAGGGTCTTGGTGGTCTTCTGGTTCACTTGGAGCGAGACGGTCGGAGTGTTGATGCTGGGCTGGGGCGCGTCGCGGAACATGAGGTGCCCGTGGGCGCCCACGGCCATGGCCGGCCGCCAGCGCGTCTCGGACTGGATCTGCATCTTGCCCTCGGCGGAGAGGAGCCACACCCCGAGCCGGTCGATGTAGTTGGTCTTGCGCACGGAGTTCTCGAACGAGTTGTGGCCGTAGAGCCGGCCGATGAAGTAGATGGCGTTGAAGTCCAGGCCCATGCCGGGGGTCGTGTATTTTCCCGCCCCGCGGTACGCGGTCGGGGTGATGATGATGCCCGAGACCGCGGCCGGAGGGGTCTGGGGCTTGTCCGCCTGGGGCGCGGCGGGCGGCGCGGGCTTCTCCGCGACTCGGTAGACGAGGCGCACCTGGTTGGGTACCGCGGAGATGCTGGCGTACTCCGGCGGCACCGGGGAGCCGGGGATCTCGAAGAGCACGGGCTCGACGCCGTCGAATCTCCTTGTGGCCACAAGCTTCTCCACGTCGTCGGCGATGTCGGCCTTGGTGTAGAGCATGCCGCGATGTCCGCGCACCTTTTCCCTCCAGGAGGGTTCGGCCGAGACCTTGGCGCCGGAAAAGATCAGGACCTCGCCCAGGACCCAGGGACCCTGGTCGGTGGAGAGCGCGGTCTGGGAGGATGGGAAGACGGAAGGGACGGTCGCGGTGGAAGCCTGGGCCGGGGGCTCCTGCGCCTGGACGGACGGGCTCATCAGGAGCAGGGAGGCCAGGGCCAGCGCGAGCGGCAGGGTCTGGTAGTTCATGCCAGCCCCGGCCAGTACGCGAGGCACAGCCGCACCAAGAGGTTGGCGATCACGGCTGCTCCGATGTCGTCCCCCACGATGCCGATCCCCCCCGGCACGCGGTCGATCCAGGAATAGGGAGGCAGCTTGACGGAGTCCAAGAGCCTGAAGAAGAGGAAGCCCATGCCCAGCACCGGGAGGGTCCTGGGCAGGAAGGCGAGCGCGGTCCAGAGCCCCACGACTTCGTCGAGCACGATGCGGGGGTCGTCGTGGCCCCCCAGGGCCTTCTGGGCGCGGCCGCAGACCCAGACCGCCGCAACGATCGCCGCGGCCAGGACGACCGCGTAGCGCCAGGGCTCGGTCGGGAGCAGCAGCCAGAAAGGCACTGCCGCGATCGTCCCGAAAAGACCCGCTCCGCTCCATTTCTTTTTCCCCAGGATTCTGACGGGAATATAGCTAATATAGCATCCGGTCGCAAAGAGCAGGAACAGGCCTTCCCTGCCGCCCTCCCGGTTCAGCCCCACGTCTTCTCCAGCGTGGACAGGGACTGCCTCAGGTACATAACCGCGCTGAACCAGGTCATCGCCACGCACAGGACCGTGAGATGGTAGGGCAGGCGCAGGACCCAGCCCGGGACCCTCATCCGCTCCATCACCACGAGGAGGACGATCATCCCGAGCACGGACCCGCACTGGAAGCCCGTCTTGAGCTTGCCCCAGCGGTCCGCGGCCATGATCTTGCCCTGGCTGCTCAGAAGGACGCGGATGCCTCCGATCACGAGGTCCCGGGCGATGATGAGGAACACGCCCCAGAGAGGGATGTCGAGCTCGCGGGTGCGCAGCAGCGCGATGAGCGCCCCGAGGATGAGGATCTTGTCCGCGATGGGGTCCGCGACCTTGCCGAAGGCGCTCACGGTGTTCGTGCTGCGCGCGACGTACCCGTCCACCCAGTCCGTGACGACCGCGGCGATGAAGAACCCGAGGGCGGCCAGGTGCATGAGGTTGGAGTCCGTCATCAGGGACCCGAAGACGACGAGCGCCAGCGCCATGCGCAGCATCGTCAACTGGTTGGCGAGGGTCATCGGACCGGCAGCGCGTATTCCCCCGACGGTCCGGCCGCCGGGAATCCCGTCGCCGCCCCGTTGAGGGAGAGGATGATGTCGTCGGGGCTGGGGGTGCGGATGGAGACCGCGGTCTTGGGCTTGTACTCCTGGGGCTTGCCGCCGCGCGGGGCGATGCCCTCGAATCGGATCTTGTCGTCGACCGTGACGCGGACCCAGACATCCTCCTTGAAGGCGAGGGTCACCACGGGCTCCATGGGCGCGCTGATGGGCTGGAGGACCGGCGGCGGCGCCGGGGAGGCCTCGGGACCCTGGATGGCCGGGGCCGGGCTGCGCAGGATGAGCCAGGCGATCAGGCCGCCGGCGGCCAGGAGAACCGCCGGAAGGGGATTGGGCAGGCGGGGTCCGGGCGCGGCGGGGGCCTCGGCCTTCCCGGGGCCGGCTCCGGGAAGGGCCGGGGCGGGCTGGTCCGGGTTGACCTTCTTCCAGAGAGGCTCGAATTCGACGTCGAGATGGTCGCAGTAGATCTTGAGGAAGCCCCGAAGATAGACCATGGCCGGGAACTCGTCGAGGTGGTTGGCTTCCAGCGCCTCGATGAGCTTCTTGGGCACGCGGGTATGCTGGCTGATGACGTCCACGGACTGGCCCTTCTTGAGGCGGGCAGCCTTCAGCACCGAGCCGACGTCCACGTCGATGGCTGCGGGCACGGTCTTGGGAGGGATGCGGCGCAGGGGGTCTCGGTCGGGCATAGGGCCTCAGGGGCCGTTGGGGTAGCGGAAGACGTCCGCGTCCTTGGGCGGAGTGAAGTCGAAGAGCGAGCGGGAGAGGTCGGGGTTGAAGCGCACGTCGGTGAAGGCGGATTCGACGACCGCGCCCGAGGCGGTCAGGCGGGCGTCGTAAGGGAAGTAGTCTTTCGTCGATAGGGTCAGGGACAGGACGAACCCGGCGTCCTTGGCCTTGGGCCGCAGGTCGAGCCGGAAGGAGCGGTGTCCGTCCGCGCCGCGGGCTGAGACGCTGGCCACGGACACGTCGTAGCGCTTGAGCAGGGAGGCGTAGTTCCCGAAGTTGAGCAGGCCCTCGAGGGCCGGGTCGTTCCTGCGCCAGTCCTCGAAGGAGGACTCGATGACCTGGTTGATCCACTTCCTCCAGACCCAGAAGGTCCTGCCGTCCGACACCACGGTCTGGGGTTCGGGCCGGAGGTACTCCAGGCGCAGGCGCTTGGGCTTGAGGAAGACGAGGCTGCCTTCCTTGGTCTGGGGCGCCCCCCCCTCTTCCAGGCGGACCGACTGCCGGAAGGATAGCGCGAGGCTCGTCATCTTCGCGTCGAACTCGGCCAGGCGCTCGAAGACGGATTCCACCGTGATGGGGGCCGTGGTCGGGGGAAGGAGCGGCATCGCCGTTCCGGGCGAGGGCCGCGGCGCCGAGGTCTCGGTCCCGACCGCCGGCGCGGGAGGCGAGGGTTTCTTCGCCCACCCGGGGCACGGCAGGACGGACGCGGCGATGAGGACCGCGGAGGCCAGCAGGGAGGATCTCATCTCAGGCTTTCTCCACCCTGTCGGGCTTCTCCGGGAAGTTGGACCTGAGGTAGTCGTTGATGGCGTCGAAATCGATCTCCCAGCGGTTGGTGCCCTCGGGCTTGTTGATCATGCGCTTGACCTCGAGGAGGCTCAGCAGGTTGGTGGCCCGGGCCGAGGACCCGAACTGGGACTTGAGGAGGTCCTGCGACACCCGGCGCCGCTCGAGCACGAGCTTGAGGGCGTCGCGGAACTCGCCGGGCTCGACGCCGAAGTTCTTGAGGTCAGCCTCGGCGGGCTTGGGCATGGTGTCGAGGGAAGGATAGTCGGGCTTGCCCGTGGTGCGCAGGAAATCGACGACCTTGCGCGTCTCGTCCTCGCTGACGTAGGCTCCCTGGCAGCGCTCCGGCTTCTGGGCGCCCGCGGCGAGGTACAGGAGGTCGCCGCGGCCCTGCAGGGCGTCGGCGCCCGCGCAGTCTAGGATGACGCGGGAGTCCACCTTGGCCGTGACTTGGAGCGCGACGCGGCTGGGGAGGTTGGCCTTGATGACGCCCGTGATGACGTCCACCGAAGGCCGCTGGGTCGCCAGGACCAGGTGGATGCCGACCGCGCGGGCCATCTGGGCCAGGCGCTGGATGGAGCCCTCGACCCCGTCCCGGGACACGAGCATGAGGTCGGCGAGCTCGTCGATGATGATGACGACGTAGGGCTCCTTGGGCAGGCCTTTGGCGGCCGCGGACTGGTTGTAGCCCTCGATGTGCCGCGCGTTGTGGACCTGGAACTTCTCGTAGCGCTTCTCCATGACCTTGACCATGGCGTCGAGCGCGCGCGCCGCGGCCTTGGCGTCGGTGATGACCTGCACGGACTGAGCCGGCACGGTGGGGTCAAAGAGGTGCGGGATGCCCTCGTAGAAGGTGAGCTCGAGCCTCTTGGGGTCGATGAGGAGGAACTTGACCTGGTCCGGGCCCGCCCGGAAGAGGATGGAGAGGATGATGGAGTGGATGAGGACGGACTTGCCGCTGCCCGTGGCCCCGGCCACCAGGAGGTGGGGCATGGTCGCGAGGTTCGCGGCGAGCGGCGCGCCGTCCGCGGTCAGGCCCACGGCGAAGGTCAGGAGCGGGGACTTCGGGGTGACGGCGGGGCTGGCGAGGATCTCGCGCAGGGTCACGAGCACCGGCCGGGCGTTGGGGATCTCGATGCCCACCGCGGCCTTGCCCGGGATGGGCGCGATGATGCGGATGCCCCGGGCGCGCATGGCGAGCGCGATGTCGTTCTCGAGGGCCACGATGGAGCTCACCTTGACCCCGGGCGCGGGGCTCACCTCGAAGCGGGTGATGACCGGTCCCGGCGAAACGCCGGTGACTGAGGCCGAGATGGCGAAGTCGGCGAGGGTCTGCTCGAGGCTGGCCGTGGCCGAGGCGATCTCGCTCTCCGTGGGCAGGCCGCTGTCGCGGTCACGGGCCGGGGCGTTGAGCAGGTTGATGTCCGGCAGGAGGCCGGAAGCGCGGGCCCTTGCCGCCGGCTTGGCGATGCCGGGCTCCGGGTCCTGGGCTTTCGCGGGAGGGTCCTGCCGCTCCGGGGCTTTGCGCGGGGCCTCCGGCTCGGGAGGGGATAGGACGGAGTCGGGCGCGGCATTAAGAGAGGGAGAGGGCTTGGGCCCGGCCGCGGCGCTGCGCTTGCGCCAGGCTTCGAGCTCGGCGCGGGAGCGCATCCAGCCCTTGAAGTCCTCGGCGAGGAGCGCGGCCAGGGCCGCCACGACCCTGGCCCAGCGGATCTGCGTCGTGACCTGGCTGGCCGCGATGAAGGCGACGAAGCTGATCATGAAGGAGCCGGGCGCGCCGACCCAGCGGGTCAGCGCCTCGTGCACGGAGCGGCCCGTGGCTCCGCCGATGGCCGGCCCGGCCGGCAGCCAGTCCGGAGGGAGGCTTCCGCCGAGCATGGCCAGCAGGGAACCGGCGCTCACCATCACCACGAGCGAGCCGGCCCCGAGGGTGATCCAGCCGGCCGTCATCTGGGCGCCCATCCGGTGGATCATGGCGTTGACGATGAAGAGCGGCAGGAGGATGCTCGCGGCGCCGAACGCGATCCAGAGCCCGTACTCGACCCAACGGCCGAAGCTGCCGGCCAGTCCCGGGAAGAGGATGAGCCACGCGAGGTAGGCGGCGAGCAAGCCGAAGACGGCGACCCTCGCCACGGGCGCGAGGGCCCCTTCGCGGCGCGGCTTCCGCGTGTTCTTGTAGTGGTAGGCCGGACTGTTACGCACGCTGGACGACGAAGAGGTCTTGTCCGGACTTGACCGCCTTGCCGTTCTCGACCAGGATCGTCAGTACCGCGCAGGGGAACTCAGCCTTGATCTCGTTGAAGACCTTCATCGCCTCGACCATGCACAAGACGTGCCCGGCCTGGACCTTTTCCCCGTCCTTGACGTAGGGCGGGCTCGAGGGGGACGGGGCCCGGTAGAAGATGCCCATCATCGGAGTCTTGATCGTGACCGCGCCCGGAGGCAGGGCCGGGGCCGCCGGTCCCGCGGGCGTCCCGGGATGCGGGGGCCCGGCCGTGAAAGCGGCCGCGTGGGCCGCCGTCACGATCTGCACCGGCGCGGGCGCGCCGGCCCGGACGAGCCTGGCCTGGCCCTCGGCGTCGGCGACCTCGAGGGTCTCGAGCCCGTGCTGAGACATGAAGTCGTAGAGCGCTTTGAGCCGGGTGAGGGTCTTGGAGCCGTTCTCCGCGGGTTTGTCCTTTTTCTCCATGACGGGATCCTCTTGCCTGTTATCTGCGGGAATGCATCCTCGGGCCGCCGCCGCCGGGACGCCGGCCGCGGCCGCCGTCGCGGTCTCCACCGCGAGGGGGCCGTCCGCCGCCTTCGTTCTCGGAGCCGGGGGCCAGCACGGCCTTGCGGGAGAGCCTGATCTTGCCGTCGTTGTCGACTTCGAGGACCTTCACTTCGACCTCGTCCCCCTCTTTAAGCACGTCCTCGACGCGGCCGACGCGCTCGACTGCGATCTGGGAGATGTGGAGGAGCCCTTCCTTGCCGGGGAAGATCTCGACGAAGGCGCCGAACTCCTTGATGGAGACCACGCGGCCCTTGTAGATCTTGCCGACCTCGGCCTCGACCGTGAGGGCCTCGACCTCGGCCTTGGCCTTGTCGCAGCCGTCCGAGTCGACGCCCGTGATGAAGACGGAGCCGTCGTCCTCGACGTCCACCTCGACCCCGTAGGTCTCGATGAGCCGGCGGATGTTCTTGCCGCCCGGGCCGATGAGGGCGCCGATCTTGTTCATGGGGATCTGCAGGCGGTAGAGGCGCGGGGCGCTGGGGGCGAGCTCGGGCCTGGGCTTGGGCAGGGCCTCGTTCATTTTCCCGAGGATGTGCAGCCGGCCTTGGCGGGCGGCCTCGAGCGCCTCCTTGAGGATGGCGATGGAGAGCCCTTCCACCTTCATGTCCATCTGGAAGCCCGTGATGCCGCGCTCTGTTCCGGCGACCTTGAAGTCCATGTCGCCGTTGTGGTCCTCGATGCCCGCGATGTCCGTGAGGATGGCGTAGCGGCCGTTCTCGTAGACGAGGCCCATGGCCACGCCCGCGCAGGCGGCCTTCATGGGCACGCCCGCGTCGAAGAGGGCCAGGGACCCTCCGCAGACGCTCGCCATGGAGGATGAGCCGTTGGACTCGAGGATCTCGGAGACGATGCGGATGGTGTAGGCGAACTCCTCGTCGGGAGGCAGGAGCGGGGCAAGCGAGCGCTGGGCCAGCGCGCCGTGCCCGATCTCCCGGCGGCCGGGGCCGCGCTCGGGCTTGACCTCGCCCACGGAGAACGCGGGGAAGTTGTAGTGGAGCATGAACCTTTCCTTATATTCCCCTTCCAGGACGTCCATGATCTGGCTGTCAGCCGGGCTTCCCAGGGTGACGGAGCAAAGGGCCTGGGTCTGGCCGCGGGTGAAGACCACGGAGCCGTGGAGCTGCTTGAAGACCGGCAGCATGATGGAGATGGGGCGGACCTCGTTGAAAGCCCGGCCGTCCGGCCGGATCTTCTCGTTCAAGGCCATGGAGCGGCTCTCGGTGTAGAGGATGTCCTCGATCACCCGGCCGACATAGGGGATCCACTCCTTCATGTCCGGCGCGTTCTTGGCGGAGGCTTCGACCTCCTTGACGATGCTCTCCTTGATGCCGCTGATGGCCGAGTCGAGGCCGTACTTGTCGAGCTTCATGCGCAGGGCGGCCTTGATGGGCTCGAGCGCCTTGCCGGTCACGTAGTCCTCGACGGGCTTGGGCGTAGTCTTGGGCTCGAGCACGCGCTTGACGACCTTGCGGCCCGAGGCCTCGGATTCGCGGATGAGCTTGAGCTGGAGGTCGCAGAGCCGGTCGATGACCTTGGACGCGGCGTCCAGGGCGTCGATGAAGAGGCCCTCGGGGATCTCCCGGGCCGTGCCCTCGACCATGAGGAGCGCGCCCTTCTTGCCGGCCACCACGATCTCGAGCTCGGCTCGCTCGCGCTCCTCGAAGGTGGGGAGGAGCACGATGACGCCGTCGACGAGCGCGACGCGGACGGCCGAGACCGGGCCGTTCCACGGGATGTCGGAGAGCATCAGGGCCGCGGAGGCCCCGGTGATGGCGAGGACGTCGGAATCGTTCTGCCCGTCGATGGAGATCACGATGTTGTGGAGCATGGTCTCGAAGTTCCAGCCCTCGGGGAACAAGGGCCGGATCGGCCGGTCGATGAGGCGGGAGGAGAGGGTCTCCTTCTCGCGGGGCCGGCTCTCGCGCTTGAAGAAGCCGCCCGGGATGCGGCCCGCGGCGTAAGTGCGCTCGCGGTACTCGGAAGTCAGCGGGATGAAGCCGACGTCCTTCGTGTTCTTCTGGGCGGTCGCGGCGGAGAGGACCACGGTGTCGCCGAGGTGGACGGTGACCGAGCCGCCCGCCTGCTTGGCAAGCGTGCCGGTCTGCAGGGAGATGGTCTTATCCCCGACGGGCTCTGAAAGGCTGATTTTCTGGGTCGACGGCGGCAATTGGGACATGGTGACTCCTAGGATGAGAAAGGTCGCGGGTACTCCTGCTCAGTCATCGAGATGACTGAGCCTACTTCCTGAGATCGAGCGCTTTGATGACCTGGGTGTAGGATTCGCGGTCGCGGCGCTTGAGGTAGCTCAGCAGCCTCCGGCGCTGACTCACCAATTTGAGAAGGCCCGATTGGGTGAGGTAATCCTTCTTGTGGTCCTTGAGGTGCGCGGAGATTTGCTTGATGCGCTCCGTCAAGAGCGCGATCTGCGCAGAGGACCCACCGGTGTCAACTGGATTCTTCCCGAATTTCTTTAGGATTTCGGCTTTGTTTTCCTTTGTTATCATCGCTGGAAGAATGATAGCAAAGTCAAAGCGGCTCCGCAAGCGCTTCGAACAGCGCTTCGCGCCGGCTGTCGCGCGAGCAAGCCGCTCAACGAGGCCCGCGTCCATCCCAGTTGGGATTGCGCGGCATGCTGGGCTTAGGATTGATGCCTCCGCCTCCGCCTCCCGAACTGCCCCCGCCGCCCGCCGGCTGGCTGGGTGCCGGCTGGTTGGGCGTCGGCTGCGGCTTGGAGTGTTTCTCCTTCAACCGCTTGCCCTCAGCGTTGAGCCACTCTGGGTTGAGCGTCTGGCCGTAGCTCCAGGTGTCATTGAATTCGATCAGCTTCCAGTAAAGTTCTTTGGCGCATGCATCGAGGCCATCGGCCCAATATTCCTTCCACAGCAGGCGGCGATTGGGAAAGTGCCATCGATCCACATAGACGATGAACCTGTCGTAGTTGATGCTACCCGGGTCCTGGCAGGCATAGACAGCGATGGTATGCAGGTAGCCGGCGGCGTCGAAGGGGGGCGTCGGAGGCGTGCCTTCATGGGATAGGAGCAGCCGGATCATCCGGTCCCGGTCGATGGGCTCGGAACGCGCCAGCCGGTCAAGGATGTGGCGGTAGCCTTCCAGATGGCAGGGCAGGAACGGGACATCAGGGATCCGCGGAGCCCCGGCATAGAAGCTTTCGTCGTACTTGGCCAGGTTCCGCAAGGCGGATTCAGGGACTTTATCCGGGTTCCCGCACATCGCCGTGGCAAGGTCCAAGAACTCTTCCAGATGCCGCCGCTTCCCTGTCTCCTCGCTTGATCGCTCCCTGCCGGAATTGACCCAGGCGGCATCGAGCCTTTCTCCATTGGCCAGCTTGAGCAGCATGGCCTCGTAAAGCTCGTGCTGGCAATGGGGATACTTGTCTTTCGGGATGGCATCCCGATAGGCTTGGGGGTCGAGTCGCGGGAGAGCGTTGAGTCTCTCCTGGGTCACGGCCCGCCTCGATAGGCATACTTCCATCGCGATGTCGCCATACTCCTGTAGTTGCTCTCTGATCTTCGCCTCAGCCTTCTGTCGTTCATCCAGTTCGCGGGCTTTTCTCCATATCTCCTTGAGGGCTTCGCTGATCTTGGGGGATTCGCCGGCCCTCTCGGTGAGATCGATGTCCTTGGGAAACGCATCCCGCTCCCTCTTCTTGTAGGGATCGAGCCCGGCGTTCAGCTTTTCGTCCCACTGCCTGGCTCGCTCACGCTCTTTCTTCAGTTTTTCATCGAATCTCTCAAGGTCCCCGGGGGTGAAGTCGAATTCGCTCTCCAACATGGCCCGGTCCGTCTCCCTACGCATGACCTCCTCTCCAGGCTCGTTGCGCAAGTCTGCTCCTTCGGCCAGAAGGTTCTGAAAATGCTCGCCCTCGTGGTAGATCGCGTAAGCGAGGGTGCCGGGATGCGCGAAAGCGTTGGGGCCAATGCTCACATGTCCGTCGGGGTAGGTGACGCCTTCGGGGGAGCCGAGGTTCTCGGAGAACACCGGGTTCCAGGATGCTTGTTTGTCGATGTGGCACTCCACGTAATCCGGGTCCGGAGTACCGTCAGGCAATCGGTGGCACGGCGCGCCTGACCGGATGGGACCTGAGGTCTCGGGTGGGTCGATGCCATAGGCTTTCCTGGTCAGTTCAATGGCTTTCTTGCGAAGCCTGGTGGACTCTTCCTGGTACGGCTTGAACTCCTTGAGGATTGAGGAATACCTCGTCTTGACTTTCGGTTTAAGGTTCCTGTATCTCTCGGCCACGTTCTTCGGGTTGTAAGCCAGGCCGGCTGTCGAATCCAGGATGTCCCGCCACTCTTTGCTGTCAGGCTCCACCCGCCGCAGGAGATTGCCCTTCTCATCCGTCAGGCCGATGGCGTGTTCGATGGCCTTCTTCTCATCCTTGAGCGCCCAGTACTTCTTGTCGTGGTCGGAGTCTGTTTGGAACTGCGCTTTCTTGATGGCAGCATTGATCTCGTCGATCTTCGTTTGGGGCGGTTTCTTCAGTGCGTGACTGGTTGAAGGGAAAAGGAAAATGACTATCAACCTATCTTTCGGGCCTCTTAGCCACTAGGCAGCAAGCGTAGCGCTCCGACGAGCTTCAGGATTTTCTCCTGCTCGGAGGAACATCTGGTCGTCCACTCCAGAGTCCTTTTCCCCGACTGAAAGCGAACAGCGTGGAC
>JACRNU010000097.1 GCA_016234805.1 Elusimicrobiota bacterium | reverse complement strand
CTTCCCGGACAATGCCTTCAACCGCGCCTCAAGAGCCGAAAGATCAGCCTTCTTCGTGCCTTTCAGGTGCGCCACCAGCTCGTCCGTCACGCGGTACAGCTCCACCTGGACCTCGGTCGCGCTCTTCGAGAAGGATTCGCGCGGGGCGGGGGTGGAGCGAACCGTCATGATGCCGGCTTCGGTGGGATTCGAGAGGAGAAGGGCCGCAAAAACAATGGTGCCGGCAGGGGCCCTCATGGACAACAGCCTGACCATAACCATAGTCTAGGCCCTGAAAGACCTAGCATCAGGTGTCCAAGGTCCCGGCTCCATCTGGGCCCAAGGGCCTATCTTTCCAACCTACGGATGGACTGCCGCGGGGGCACGGCGGAGGGGAGAAGCTAACCGACGAGCGTCGCGAGCCTTTCTTCGAACTGGGTCCGCGCTGGACCGGTCTCATCCTTGCGCAGGTGATATTTGCTCGCTTTCGCGGCCAGGATGACCAGGAACTTGGCCGGGACCCGGGACCGCCGGTAGGCGGCCAGCTTGTGGTGCCCGTCCAGGACGAACCCCGCGAAGAAGGAGTGCATGACGTGCGCATGGCTGCGCCGGACAGAATCTGGGATGCCGCGCTGGAACATGCCCAGGAGCAGGATGCGCGGCCGGTCGCCTTCCGCGATCATGGACCGGTAGAGCTTGATGTACTCCTCGTTGAGGGTGGACTGCTTGACCAGCGGGATGACGAACTCGAACTGCTTCTCGACGAAGCTGCCTTCCCCGTGCCGGTAGACCCGGGGCCGCTCGCCCTCGAAGTGTTCCCACCCGGAGAGGAGGTCCTCCTCGACCGGGTCGCTGATGTCCCAGAGCTCCTGGAACTCGTCGCTGAAGAAGTAGGAGCCCTCGTCCTCGCTGCCGTAGGGACCGGTCAGATTGATGCTCGTCTCGAAGACGTAGTATTCACCCTTGTCGAGGAGCTCGAAGAGGGGGGATATCTCGCGGATGAGGGTCTCGTCCACGGGCCTGGGCATCTGGATGGTCTTGGGCAGGTTCATGATCTTCCTGCTCCCGCCCAAGCGAGGCTCGCGGAGGCACTTGAACCAGAAATGGCAGGTGTCGCAGTCGTTGCCGGCCTCGAAGTTGCGCACCCCGGAGATCTCCAGATAGATGCAGTTCGCGTCGTCATCCTTCTTCTCGAGCACGATCTTGAGGAGCCCCTTGCCGGACGGAAGCTTCACCCGCACGAGCCCGTCCACGACGCGGGTCGCTTCGATCTTGAAAGAGCCGGCCTCCGATTTCATCATCGCCTCCGGACGCACATTGTAACGATTTGACCGCCCCACCGCAAGGGGCACCTTGACCCGGTTGACCTCCCCACGACGGAATAGCTATCCTCGGATGGTCCCCGCATGAACGAGACCCTGCGCCGCCTCATGGAACGGCTCCTCGGCAAGACCGAGGACGGACGATTGCCGGGCGCTCCCTCGCTGGACGGCACGGCCATGGAGGCGCTGTTGAGGCTGGAACGTCTTGCGCAGATCGGCCGCATGACCGCGGCCTTCGCGCACGACGCGCGCACCCCGATGCACGTCATCTCCTCGGCGCTCGAGACCATGGCGGCCGGGGCGGGGGGCCGGGGCGCGGCCCGCGTCGAGCTCCGGGCCGCCCAGCGCAGCAGCAAGAAGCTCCTGCACATGCTCAACGACATCCTGGACTTCGCCAAGGGCGAACGCGGCCCCATCAAGGACCACACGCTCGAGGAGGCGGCGGAGGCCGCCCTCTCCCTCGTGGAGACCACCTGCTCCAAGCACGGCATCGCGGTCAAGCGGCTCTGGGGGAGGACCCCGGCGACCAAGTTCCACCTGCGGGCGATCGAGGGGGTCTTCTACAACGTCTTCAACAACGCCATCGACGCAATGCCCGACGGAGGGTCCCTGACCGTGAAGACCGCCTCCAACAAGAAGTCCTTCTGGGCCTCGGTGAGGGACACGGGCGGAGGGATGTCCCCTGAGACGCTCGCGCGCCTGTCGAGCCCCGGCTTCACCACCAAGGAATCCGGCAGCGGGATGGGGCTCTACCTCTCCCGCCAGATCCTGGCGGAGAGCGGGGGAGAGCTCGATTTCGAGTCGCAGGAAGGCAAGGGGACCACGGTCACCCTGCGGTTCAAGCGTAAGACTTGAAAAATTAACAATATAAGCCTATCCTTTTGACTCGCAGTCCTTGGCTTGCCCTATTGGGGAGGTTTCGATGCGAAGATTCATCGTCGCGATCGCGTTCATTCTAGCGTGGACCGGCCCATGCCCGGCGGGAGCTGCCGGCCCGGGAAGCCCTGAGGTCAGGCGCTCCGGCTTCGTCATGGACGGCAAGGGACTCCCGTTGACAGGCACGTTCCTGCTCGATTTCCGGTTCCGCGATCCGGCCGGACGCGGGGAGCTCTGGCGGGAGTCGATCTATGTCGAGGCGGTCGAGGGAGTCTTCCACGCGGACCTGGGCAAGGTCCGGCCCCTGCCCAGGAGCCAGAGCGTGACAGGGGACATGGTCGAGGTGTCGGCTCCAGCCGGCTCCGGGTGGGTCGTTCGCACCATGGTGGCCGTGCCCGCCTCGCGGCAGGCACCGGCGGCCAAGGGGCCGCCGGAGGGGGCTGCCGCATCCCGGGAAATCCTCCAGCTCCAGAAGGAACTCCAGAAGGCCAAGGCCGAGATCGAGGAGCAGAAGAACGCGGTCCGCCCCGCGGTCTACGAGGTCCAGCCCGGCGACACCCTCCGCAGCATCGCGGAGAAGGTCTTCGGCAACGCCGAGCAGTGGGTCGACCTTTACCAGGCCAACGACGACCGCCTCCTGCGGGGAGGAGACCTCGTCCCCGGCCAGAAGCTCATCATCCCGCGCGACGTTCCCGGCGCGAACCGCCGCCAATAGACTGGACCAGGCTGAATGAACAACTGGGACGAGGCCGCGTTCAAGGAGATCCACGATCTCGACGCCGCCCGTCTGGCCCTGCGCGGGGCCCTGGCCACCATCCGCGACTTGCAGGACCTCGGGGGCCGCCTCAAGGGCGAGTCCCAGGAGGAGGTCAACAAGCGCAGGCTCATGGAGAGCAAAGTCGCGGAGCTCTCCGCCCAGATCGAGAGCTGGCAGAAGGAGGCCGCGGCTTGGGAGCATGAGCGCCAGGAGCGCGCGGCCGCGGAGGGCCAGTGGCGCGAGAGGGCCCGCTCCGAGGTGCGGTTCGAGGAGCGCGCAAGGGTCGAGGACCTCCGCCGGCGGCTCGAGGAGGACCTCGCCCGGGTCCAGGCCGAGCTCGGGACCATGTCCGAACGCCTCGGTGAGAAGGACGGCAAGCTCCGAGAGTTCCACAAGATGCTCGAGGCCCGCGACAACGAGCTCCTCGCCGCCACCCGCGAGAAGATCGAGCTCGCCAACCGGTTCCAGAAGGACTCGGAGCTCATCGAGAAGCTGAGGGGCCAGCGGGACCACGAGATCTCCAAGACCGTCGATGGCCTCTCCGTCGAGATCGAGTCCGGCCGCCGCCAGGCCGGAAAGCTCCGCGAGGATAACGAAGGCCTCAAGGAGGCCCTCGCCCGCTCCGCCGCGGAGACCGAGCGCCGCGTCGAAGAGGAGTCCGGGAGGCTCCAGCGCGAGTACCGGGTCAAGGAAGGTGAGCTGCGCGAACGGCACGCGGCACGCGAAGCGGAGCTGCAGTCCGCTTGGGCCCAGCTCGAAGCCGGGATCTGGGAGAAGACCAAGGCCGCGCGGGAGAAGCTCGACAAGGCCGTCAACGACCAGTTCGAGGAGAGGGCCCGGGCGCTGGCGGACCGGTCCAAGGAGGTCGAAGGCACCCTGGACCGCCGCAGGAAGGAACTGGAAGAGGAGCATCTGCGCCGGTGCAACGAGGCCGAGGCCCGCTACGCCGAAGCCGAGCGCCGGCTCCTCGACGGCTGGACCGAGAAGGAACGCCGCTTCCTCGAGAAGTTCGCGGCCGAACTCGCGGCCGAGAAGCTCAAGCTGACCGGGGAGGTCGACGCCCGCGCCCGCAGCCTCGAGGCCGACCACGCGTCCCGGGCCAAGGAGCTCGAGCGCAAGGCCGAGAACATCGAGAACGAGTTCCGGCACCGCGTCTCCCAGCTCAACCAGGACGCCGCCCTCAAGGACGCCGAGCGCGTGCGCCTGCAGGACGATTTCGCGTCCAAGAAGACCGCGGAGGTCTCACGCGACCACGAATCACGGCTGGCCGCCCTCTCCGAGAAGGAGCGCCGGCTCGAAGCCGACCACCAGTCCCGCGAGATCGGCCGGGAGGAGGAGCTCCCGCGCCGCGCTCCAGGAGGAGTTCGAGCAGAAGGCCCGTACCCTCGAGGCCGAGCACCGCGCCAAGCTCGCCGAGGGCGAACGGGCGCACCAGGCCCTGGAGGCCGAGTTCCGCGAGTGGAAGAAGACCCTGCTGGCCGAGTTCGGAGAGAAGGAGAAGACCCTCGACAAGCGCTGGTACGTCCGGGAGCAGGAACTCATCCGGGGCCAAGAGACGGCCATGGAGGCCCAGCGCCGCGAGTTCCACCTCGAGTCCGAAAAGACCCGGGAGCAGTACGAGACCATGCGCAAGCGCTCGGAGGAGGAGTTCTTCCACCGCAGCCGCGCGGTCAAGACGGAGTACGAGCGCGTGGAGCGAGAGCTCCGGGAGGCCTGGGCCAAGCGCGAGGACGAACTGCACAGCCAGCAGGAAGCCGCGCTCTCCCAGGCCAGGGAGACCTTCCTCAAGGAAGCCGCCCTCCAGCAGGAGCACGCCGCCAACGATCTCTCCAGGATGCGCGCCGACGCCCTCTCCCAGACCAACGCCCTGCGTGAGGCGCACCGCGTCGAGGTCGCTGACAAGGACCGCCAGCTCGGGGAGCGCGCCGAAAAGCTCAAGGCCCTGGAGGAGGCCGCGTCCGACCGGGAGCATGAGCTTGAGGCCAAGATCGCCCAGGGCGAGGCCGAGCACCAAGCCCTATGGAACGACCTCTGGTCCCGGGAACGCGCCTGGGAGGCCGAGCGCCAGCGCATCGAGGCCGCGGTCAAGGAGCGAGAGAACCAGCGCGAGAACAAGTTCCTGGAGATGGAGCGCTCCCTGTCTGAGCTCTGGAGCAAGAAGGAGGCCGAGTTCGTCGCCTCCCACGGAGCCGCCTTGGAACGCCAGCACCAGCAGTTCCTGGCCGACCTCGCCCAGCGCGAGGAAGCCCACCGCCGCGGCCGCGAAGAGCTCAAGGGTGAGGTCCTGGCCGAGGCCGAGCGCGCCAAGGCGGAGTGGATGGACCGGCAGATGCGGAGCCTGGCCGCGGAGAAGGAGCGCCTCCACCTCGAAGGCCGGAAGCACCTCGAGAACCTCAACCTGGAGGCCCGGGCCAAGGAACATGAGCTCGGGGACCGGCGGCAGGCCCTGGAGGCCTACTACCGCCGCCGCAACGAGGAGCTCAACGAGGAATGGACCCGCAAGGAGGCCCAGTTCCGTCAGGCTCAGGCCGACGAGATCTCCCGCCTGAGGGGAGAGCTCGACGAGACCCTGCGCGAACGCGAGCGCGCCCTCAACGAACAGTACCTCTCAATGGAGAAGGACCTCTCCACCCGCTGGGCGCAGAAGGAAGAGGCCATGGCGGAGCAGTCGCGCGTCCGCGTGGCCGCGGAGCTCCACGCCCTCGAGGAGAAGGCTCGCCAGAAGGCCAAGGCCTGGGAGACCGAGTTCGGGCTCCGCAAGGACGCCGTCCTCGAGGCCGAGAAGGCGGACCTCCAGCAGGATTGGCAGCGCCGCTCGCTGGAACTCGACCAGCGCAAAGCCGAGCTCGAACACGAGTCCCGGGAGAAGGCCGCGCGCCTCGAGGAAGCCTACCTTCAGCGGGTCCAGGAGCTCGACCGTGATTGGAAGACCCGCGAGCTCGAGCTCATCCGCAAGCTCGACGATGAGCGCGAAGCCGCGCGGGCCAAGGGCCAATACGAAGCGGACCACGCCCGCGCTGAGGCGGCGGACCGCTTCAAGGAGAAGGAGGCCGAGCTCCAAGCCCAGACCGCGGCCCAGCTCGACAAGGCGCGCGCGGAGCTGAAGGCTGAGGCGGAGGACTGGGTCGACAACCAGAAGCGGGAGCTCAACCGCGAGCGCGAGGCCCTCCGGGCCCAGCACGAGGCCAGGCTTGCCTCGGGTGCCGCGGACCTCAAGTCCAAGACAGACGAGCTCAACCGACGGCAGGAAGCTCTCGAGAACGCGGCCCGCGTCGCTGAGTCCCAGCTCGCCGAGCGGTTCCGCCGCAAGGAGAAGGACTTCGTCGCCCAGCAGCAGGAGCGCCTCGCGGGCGAGCGCCTCTCCCTCGACCACATGTACCAGGAGCGGGAGAAGGCCCTGCACGGCCGCTACCTCGCGCTGGAAGAGGAGCTCCGCGCGAGCTGGTCCCAGAAGGAGGTCCAGCAGAAGACCGAGGCCGAGGCTTCTCTCGGAGACAAGGCCAAGGCTCTGGAAGCCTCGTTCCGCGAGAAAGAGGGCAAGCTCGCGGAGGAGTGCCGGCGCAAGGCCCAGGCGGAGCTCGACAAGGCGCTCGCCGGCCTCAAGCACGATTGGGAATCCCGCAGGGCCGCTCTCGAAGACGAGGCCGCCCAGCGGGAGCAGACCCGGCAGGAAGCCCTCGTCGCCGGAAAGGCCGCGCTCGAGGCCGAGCGCAAGGAGCTCGAAGGCTCCTCGGCCAAGTCCCGCGCCCTTCTCGAGCGCAAGGACGCGGAACGGGCCGCTGCCGCGGACCGCGAGATCAAGAAGCTCGCGGAGGAGCGCCGGAGCCTCGAGGCCGAGAAATCCGCGCTCCTGGCCCAGGCCGAGCTACTCAAGCGGGAGACCGACCGCGACCTCCAGTCGCGGACCGCGGCCCTCGAGGCCGCGTTCGTCTCCAGGGAGGCTTCCCTGCGCCAGGAGATCGAGTCAGCCAAGGCCTCCCTGGACTCGGAGCGCCGCTCCCTGCTCGAAGACGTCAAGCTCAAGAGCGAGCGCGCCGCGGCTCACGAGGCCGAGGTCGAACGCCTCCTTCGCGACCGCGAGGCAGCGCTCGTCCAGGAGTACGAGGACCGGAGGACGGCCCTCGAGGCCGAGTCGACCGAGCACGCCGACGAGGCGCAAAAGGGCCACGCGGCCAAGGCCGCGGCCCTCGAAGCCGAGTGGTCCAAGCGGCTCCGCGAGATAGAGGCCGAGTTCGAGGCCAAACGCCGCGACATGGAAGCCCGCGCAGCGGCACTCGAGGAAACGGCGCGGACCAAGGACCACCGCCAGGAGGAGGAGTTCGGCCGCCGGCACGCGGAGCTGGAAGCCGAAGCCGCCCGCCGCGAGCGGGAGCGCCGTCAGATCTTCGAAGCCGACCGGGTCCGCCTCGAGGCGGAGGCTGAGAAGCTCCGGACTGAGACCTCCAAATCCCTTGAGGCCAGGGCCGGGGCGCTCAAGGCCCAGGAGCGGCGCCTCGAAGAGGAACTCTCCCTCAAGATCGGCGAGGCCGAAGCCGCTGCTGCCGCGGCAAAGTCAGCGCTCAAGGATAAGGCCGCCTCCCTTGAGACCGATCATCGGCGGCGGGAAGCCGAGCTTTCGGCCCGGCAAGGAGCCCTGGAGAAGGACCTCCAGGAGAAGATCCGGCAAGCCCGGGCCGACGAAGCCGGGTTCGAGGCGAAGCTCGCGGCCCAGGAGAAGGAACATCGCCGCAGGAACGACGAGGCGGCCCGAGCCGCGGAGGAACGCCTCCAGTCCCTCAAGGCGCAGAGCGACGCCCTTGACCGGGACCTCTCCGAGAAACTTCTGCAGGCCCAGGCCCGACTCGTGGCGCTCGAGAAGGAACACCGGCAGGCCGAGGCCCAGCTCGCCCAGTCGCTGGAGCGCGAGTGGTCCGTCAAGATCGAGGCCCTGGCCGCGGACAAGACCGCGGAGACCAAGGTCCTCTCCGAGAAGCTCCGTCAGGCCCAGGCCCAGGTGGCCGCGCTCGACAAGGAGCACCGCCGCCGCGAGGCCGAGCTCACCGAGGCAGCTGACCGTGAATGGGCCGCTAAGTTCTCGGAGCTTACGGCCGAGCGCGAGGCCCTGCTGAAGGAGTCCGCGGAAAAGGCCCGCAAATCCAAGTCGGACCTCGCCGCTCTGGACTCGGAGCACCGCCGCCGCGAGGCCGACCTCACCCAGGCCCTGGAACGCGAATGGACGGCCCGGCTCAAGGCCTTCGCCGCAGAGAAAGACGCCCTGGAAAAAGGCTCGCTGGAAGAGGCGGCGGCGGCGATGCAGAAGGAGCACCGCCGCCGCGAAGCGGAGCTCACACAATCCCTCGAACGCGAGTGGGCGTCCAAGCTCAAGACCCTGCGGGAGGAGAAGGACGCGCACTCCGAATCCATCGAGGCCAAGCTCCGCCAGGCTGAGGAAAGAAAGGAAGAGCTCGAGAAGGAGCATCGGAGCAGGGAGGCCGCCCTGGCCGACGATCTCGAACGCCGCTGGACCGCCAAGTTCGATTCCCTGGGAGCGGAGAAGGAAGCGACGGAGGAAGAACTCTCCAAGGCCGCCCGCCAGGCCCAGGCCGATGCCGCGGCAGCGCGCGAGACGGCGTCGGCGAAGGATAAAGAGCTCCGCCGCCACCAAGCCGAGGCCCTCCAGCGCGAGGGGGAGGCTGCCGCGAAGCTCGCCCAGGCGCGCGTAGAGCTCGAATCCCGGCTTCGATCCGCTCCCGGTGAGGGCCCTGGGGAAGAGCCCCTGTGGGAGACGGAGCCCGCCCTGCGCAAGGCAGCGGAGCCCGAGCTCGAAAGGATGGTGTTCGGCATCGCCCATCAGGTGCGCAACCCGCTGGGCATCATCCGGAGCCTCGCGGAATCCATGCTCGACCGCCCCGGCATCGCCCCGAGCGACCGGGACGCCACCCAGGCCATCCTGCGCGCGGTCACGAACCTCTCCGGCAGGGTCTCGGAGATGACGGATTTCACTCGCCCCCTGGCGCTCAAGCTGACGCCGACGTCGGTCTCCGGGATCCTCGATGAGGTCGCGGCGCGGCTGGAAGCGCGTCTCCGGGGAGCAGGGGTCCGCCTGCAGCGGAACGTGGGCAAAGGCGTGGGCGAGATCGTCGCGGACAAGGCCCAGCTCGGAGAGGCGCTCCACAACCTCCTCCTCAATGCCGTGGAAGCCATGCCCAAGGGCGGCCTGGCCCGGATCTCGGCCCGCCGCACGGCGGACGGCGGTCCTGCCGGGCCCGGCGGGATCGAGATCACCATCGAGGACACCGGCATCGGCGTGGACCCCGACCACGTCCGGGAGGTCGGCACCCCGTTCTTCACGACGAAGCCGGCGGGCGTGGGCCTGGGCTTCGCCATCGCGCGCCGCATCCTGGCCGCCCACGGCGGCCAGATCGAGTTCACGAGCGTCAAGGATAAGGGCTCAAAGGTCGTCTGCATCCTGAAGGAGGTCGCGAATGGCTAACATCCTGGTCGTTGACGACGAGGCGGACATGCGCATGGCGCTGGGCTCCGTCCTGACCCGAAGCGGGCATCGCATCGAGCAGGCTTCGGACGGCCAGGCGGCCCTCAACCGCATCGACAAGGGCAACATCGACCTCGTCCTGCTCGACATCCGTCTGCCGGGCATGGACGGAGTCCAGATCCTCCGCAAGATCAGGGAGAAGCGCGACGACCTGCCCGTGATCATGGTCACCGGGTACGGCAGCGTCGAATCGGCCGTCGAGGTCATGAAGCTCGGCGCCAGCCAGTACCTCTCCAAGCCTTTCAGCAACAAGGAACTCGTCGACACCGTGATGAGCGTCCTCAAATCCCACGGCGCCGCCCCTGCCGAGCCTTCCCCGGCTCCGCGGGAGGCTCCGGCCCCGCAGGCCGCATCCGGGAAGAGCGAAGAGGCCGAAGGTCCCAAGATCGTCTGGGAGTGGGTGGCGGGCCTGGCAGCCGTGGGCGTCGGTGTCCTGGCCATGGCCTACTTCCTCGGAGGGCCGGACTCCTTCCCGGTCTCCTACCAGCACCCGGTCTCCGTGGTCTGGAAGGGGGACCACGTCTGGACCGCGGACTGGTTCAACCAGACGGTGCAGGAGCACCGGCTCCAAGGCGCTTCTCTCGAGACCCTGAGGTCCGTGCACCTGCCGGACTCGCACATCACGGGGCTGGCCGTGACCGACGACATCCTGTTCGTGACGGATTCCTGGAAGAAGGTCATCCAGCGCCGGCGGCTCGACGGCGGCCTGACCCTGGTGGACTCCGTCAAGAGCCCGGGCCCCAACCCCACGGGACTCTACTGGGACGGCCGCTACCTCTGGTCCATGGACAGCCAGACCCAGCGGTTCTACCAGCACGACCTCGACCGGGACCTGACCGTGATCGCCTCGTTCCGGAGCCCGGGCAAGACCCCTGCCGCGGTCTTCAAGGACGACCAGTTCTTCTGGTCCGCGGACGCAGACACTCGGATCGTCTACCAGCACCGCCTCGACAATCAGTTGAGAGTGGTCGCCAAGTACACGCTCCCGGCGCTCGACATGGGCCGCGAAGCCCTCTCAGGCTTCACCTGGAAGGAGAGGGATATCTGGATCGCCAGGGACGGACTGCCGCGCCTGTTCCGCTACAAGCTCGGGGACTTCAAGAAGTACCCCGTGCTCGACTGAGTCCGGAACACGGCCGCGCGTGCGTGTGCGCCGTCCCGCGCCTTTGTGTTATAATCAAGGAACACGCTCGATGGACGCCGAGCGATCTCATTCACAAAGGAAGGATCCCATGGCGAACGATGACAATGGCAACGGACTGATGACGTTCCTTTTCGGCGCGGCAGTGGGAGCGGCGGCGGGCCTGCTGCTGGCCCCGCGGTCCGGTTCGGAGACCCGGGAGCAGCTCGGAGACTGGATCAAGGAGCGCCGCGAGCAGGGCGAGGGACTCCTCGACAAGATCAAGGACCTCAAGGAGCGCATCCCGGCGAAGAAGAACCAGATCGCCGCGGCCCTCAAGGCAGGCAAGGACGCCTACTACGCGGGCCAAGCCAAGGAAGATTCGCTCAACGTGTAGCCGGCCCGGGATGGACGGTCAGCCGACCTTGATCGAGGGAGGCAGCGACGCCCCGGCGGACAGGGCGGCCTGCACGCCCTGTTGCTGGGTCAGTTCGGTCTTGAAGACCGAATCCTTGGGGACCAGGACCCAGTCGCCGATATAGAGGTTGTTCGTCGGGATGAATACCGTGACGAATCCGCCGGAAAGGCGGGGGGATTCCACGGACAGCTCCCGGGTCACGAAGCCGAACCGGTAGATGCCGGGCCGGGGATATTCCACGACCACGAACTGCTTCTGGGTCTTGGCCGAGGGGGAGAAGATGTCCGAGACCTGCTTGATGGTCCGGTAGAGCCAGTTGAGGACCGGGACCCGCAGGACGACCTCCTCCACGAAATCGAGGATGTGCTGCCCCACCACATGACTGCCGAGCATCCCGGCCGCCAGCACGACGACCAACGCGGTCACCAGGCCGAGCCCAGGCAGGGGACGCCCCACGAAGCCGATGACCGGCGCGACCACGCGGTCCACGAACGCCGTGAACCACGCCAGGAGCATGAAGGTCAGGCTCAGGGGGCCGACGATGAAGAGCCCGCTGATGAGGGTGTACTTGAGCCTGCGGCCGAACTGTTGAACGCCCATCTCAGCCTCCTTGATCGACATCAGCGCCCCCTTCCAACGTCTCCAGCAGGCCGGGAAGGTCCGGCTCGTGCCGGACGAGGTAATCCCGGACCAGGTCCGGACAGCCCTTCCGGGCGCGGCGCAGCGCGGACCTAAGGCCGTTGAGCGCGGCGCGCTCCCGGCCGAAGCGCGACCCCTCCCCGACGCAGGACCGGGCGAAGGACTCGAACACCGGCCAAACGAGGCCGTCGCGCTCGAGGCTCGGCCCCAGCGCCGCCATGCCCGCGCGCCAGGGCCACACGCTCGGCGAAGCGGCCAGGTCTTCCAGGGACCCGGCCGGGAGCCGGCCCTCAGCCAGCAGAGGGCCGAGCAGGTCCGCGCCCACGGAGTCGGCCACGCGCCAGGAGACATCCGACGCCTTCGCCCAGGCAAGGAAGAGCTCGGTCCAGCCCGCGTCCCAATCCTTCCGGCAGCGGCGGGAAATCTCGACCGCGGCCAGCCTGGCCTCGAAGACCCCGGAGCCGAAGAGCTCCGCGAGCTCCGGCCGCGCCGGCGGGCCGCCCTCGCGGCGGGACCAGCCCGCCAAGACCGCCTTGAAGGAGGACGGCGGGACCCCGAAGACCTTCTCGGGAGTCCTCAGCCGCATCCGCGCCTTCCGGGCCAGCGCGATGGAGCCCGCGGCCCGCAGGTCTCCGAGGAGCTCCCCGATGCCGCCCCTCATCCCCGGGACAGGCGAGCCTCGGCCAGGGTCCGCAGGTGCTGGGCCAGGGCCGCGTTCTCCTTGAGGAGATAGGCCATGTCCTCCTGGACCAGCCGGAAGATCCGGGAATCCTCGGCCACGATGACCGAGGCCGTGCGCACGCCCTTCTTGACCAGCGCGATCTCGCCGAAGAGCTCGCCGGACTTGAGCGTGGCCAGTTCGGCGCCGGCGTCACCGAACATCTTGGTGATGATGACCGCACCGGAGACGATGATGAAGACTTCCTCTCCAGGGTCGCCCTGCTCGATGAGCCTATAGTCCTTGGGGAAGAACCAGAGGGCGCTGTGAGGGAAGACCTTCCCGGCATGGAGCGCTGTGAACTCCGGGAAGAAGCCCTCGACCCGCAAAGCCTTCCCCAACATCCCCGCGGTCTCGTCGTCGATGGAGATCTTAAAAGGGTCCACGCTGGTCTCAGTTCTTGAGGGTCTCCGGGTTGCGCATGCGCTCCGCGGCCGCCTCATAAGTGATGGTCTTCATGCGGTAGAGGGCCTTGAGCGACTGGTCCTTGGAGATCATGCCGGACTGCATGCCGGACTGGATGGCGTCGTTGATCTGCTCGAGCTTGTTCTCCCGGATGAGCTGGCGGACCGCGGGGTTGCCGAGGAGGACCTCGACGGCGGGGACGAGACCCTTGCCGTCGGCCCGTGGGACGAGCTCCTGGGAGATGACGGCCTCCAGGGTGTTGGCCAGCTGCTCCCGCACCGAATCCTGCTCGTCCGCGGGGAAGGCCCTCACGATGCGCTGAGCCGTCTTCGAGGCGTCCCGGGTGTGGAGCGTGGTCAGCACCAGGTGCCCGGTCTCGGCCGCCAGGAGCGCGCCGCGCATGGACTCGGTGTCCCGCATCTCCCCGACAGCCAGGATGTCGGGGTCCTGCCTGAGGGAATCCAGCATCCCGGCCTGGAACGACGGCGTGTCCGTGAAGACCTCCCGCTGGACGAAGACGCACTTGATGGGCTTGAAGAGCGTCTCGACGGGGTCCTCGATGGTGATGACCTTGCCCGGCCGGCCCGTCTGGTTGACCCACTCGAGCATGGCGGCCAAAGTGGTGCTCTTGCCCGAGCCCGTGGGCCCGGTGACGAAGATGATGCCCACGCGCCGCTGGGCCAGGATGCCTACGATGGGAGGCAGGCCCAGGGCCGAGAGGGGGAAGGTCCTCACCGGCAGAGACCTGACCGGCGCGCCCGCGACGCCCATGGAGCGGTAGAGGTTGAACCGGAACCGGCCGATGTTCCCCACGGTGCAGGAGAAGTTGACGCAGTGGTCCTTGTCGAAGGTGGCCTTGCGCGCCTCCGAGAGGAAGGGCTCAAGCAACTGGTCGATGTTCTCCTGGGTCAGGGGGGGGTAGGGCAGGGTCCCGATAGTGCCGCAGATGCGGGCCAGGGGGGGGATGTCCTTGATGATGTGCAGATCCGAGCCGCCCCTGGCCACGATGTCCGTCAGGAGCGTCACCAGATCGAACTCGAGTTTTGCCATGCAGG
>JACRNU010000080.1 GCA_016234805.1 Elusimicrobiota bacterium | reverse complement strand
GATGGACTTCTGTCCTTCGGCTGTCCCCATCATCTTGGTTGGTCTCCTCTCGTCGGTGTTCCGTCGAGAGATTCTATGATTTTCCAAGACGCGGGTCACTTGTGTCAACACTCCGCAAGGGGTTTTTCAGCAGCCTGCTAATCGGGTGCCGCGTCATTGACCGGGATGTAGACGCTGACGGCCCCGGTCTTGCCCTTCTTCGCAGCCGACGCTGGTCATATCTCTCTGAGCCGCCGGAGGAACTCCAAGCTGTCGGCAAGCCGGGACTTGGGATCGGGCCGGAACACCTCGGCCAAGATCGGCTCCAAGGCCTGCGGGATGTCAGGCGCCAGACTCCGCGGGAGAGCGTAGCTCAAGGATTCCTTCGCTGCCAGGAAGTCCGGGCCGTTGAAGGGAAGCCGGCCGGTCAGCATCTCATAGAGGCAGACGCCCATGGCGTAGACGTCGGAAGCGGGGCAGAAGACCCCGCGGTGCTGTTCCGGGGCCATGTAGGCCAGGGTCCCTGCCGCGTCCTGACGCGTGATGCGGGAGAGCGAATCCTTGGCATGCCTGGCCTGGCCGAAATCCATGACCTTCACGAAGCCCTGGTTGTCCACCATGATGTTGCCGGGCTTGAGGTCCAGGTGCAGTATCTTCGCCTTGTGCGCGCAGTCCATGGCCTGGCAGACATAGCTGAAGATGTCGCGGCATTGGGTGAAGGTCATGCGTTTGCAGGAATTCAGGATGGCGGAGAGCGGCCTGCCGTCCACGAATTCGAACACCAGGAACACGTCGCCGTCCTTCTGCACGATGTCGTGGATGCTCACGATGAAGGGATGGCTGAGCTCCGCCACGCTCCTGGCCTCGGCCAGGAACCTTTTCAGGTTCGCCTTGTTCTCTTTGAGCTCGGGCCGCATCTTCTTGATCGCCACCGCACGCATGAGCTCCCGGTCGAAGCCCCCGAAGACAACCCCCATGCCCCCTTCGCCTATCTTCTGACGGATGTCGTATCTCTGCGACACGGATTCCACGCCGGCCGCGGGGCTCGCGGCCTGGGGAGCCGCGGTCTGGGCCCCGGGCCCAAGCGCCGCGGGCATGGCAGGCCCTTGGCCGCGGGACCTGACGAGGCGAAGGATCACGACCGCAAAACCAATGAAGGTGAGAATCGCCAATCCCGTTGCGACGCCGAGACTTTTGCCGCGAGTCATGCCGGACGCAGGTTTCTTTCGGACAGGCATCTGCTCTCCCGGGAAGAGGAAGAAGAGGTCCGAATCCCCCTCGAGGTCTGCCGCGGATTCCACGCTCACCTGGAACTTGGGGTCCAGGGCTGCCGCCTTCTTGAGGAGAGCCAGCATCCCTTCCCTGTCGCCCAAGCACCCCAGGGCCCAAGCCTTGAGCGCATAAGCTGTCGCGTCCGTGGGATCGACAGCCACGGCCCTTCCAGCCGTCTGGAAGGCCTCCTTGCAGAACTTCATCCGGTTCTCGGCGTCAGCCTCGAGTTTCAGGAACTGGGGATCATCCGGCTTGACCGCCAGGCCTTCCTTCGCGTCCTTGATGACCATGGGCCAATCCTTCTTGGCCTTGTCGGCATAGGCGCGCATCAGATGGGCCCGCGCGTTCTTGGGGTTGGCTTTGATGGCAGCGAGCGCGGCCCTGAGAGCGCCGTCGATATTGCCTGACTGGAGCAGGGCCCTTGCGTCCGCCGCGCCCCGGTCCGAGGCCTGGAGCATCGGGTCCACAGGGGCCGGCTTATCCGGCGCCACCATGTTCCTGGGCGTACCCAATGAGACCGGCGTCGCTGCCGATTGCGGCAGCTCATCGGGTTCCGGGCCGTCGGAAGGAAGCTCTTTCGGACCAGGAGGCGTTGCAGGCAAGGCCCGGACCTTGGCATCCGGGCAGGCCAGTTGAGCGATGGCGAAGGACGCATCGTCGCTCGGATCCTCCTCCAAGGCTGCCTTGGCATCGGCGCAAGCGCCTTCCTTATCGCCCGCCTTGAACTTCTCGCGGGCGCCTCTTTTTGATGCCGATTCAAGAAGGCCGGTCTGTTGGAGGCAGGGTCCCATGGACGGTTGATCCTGGGCGCATGTATGGAATCTTGCCCATTTGTCTGGGTCGGCGGCCTGGAGTCTGTTGGATGCCGCCAAACACACCGGATCCTCCTGACAAGGATAAAAACGGAGACCACTGTTCTCGAGGATCTTGATGTCAGCGTCGTAAGTGGGGTCAGGGGTACCAGCCGCCAAAGCCGATACGCCGCAAAGCAGCATCGTGGAAATCAGCAAGCAAACGAAATGCCTTCCCATCGCCCATATGATACTTCGGGGGGGGGGGGGGCAAGTCGTATAATTACGGTATCCTCGGACAGGCCTTCGAAGCGGGCTTGCGGCGGGCCGGTCGGCCCTTTTGGCGTTGCGTTGATGCGGCCTATTGACCGGTCGTGATTTTAAGTGTACACTATAAATATGGCGTTTGAATGGGATGACGAGAAGGCGCGACGCAACGCCGCCAAGCATGGCGTCAGCTTCGAGATGGCGGCGTTCGCTTTCGATGACCCTTACGCTTTGGTGATGGATGACGAGAAGCATTCCGCCCATGAGCGCAGGCAATGGCTTATCGGGGACTCCGGCAAGGGCGTTCTGATCGTCGTGTTCACCATCCGCCCGCCGGGAGGAACCATCCGGATTATCAGCGCGCGTCGAGCGAATCGCCGTGAAAGGAGCATGTATGAAGAAAGAAAAGGAGTTTGATTTTTCCAGAGCGCGCCGGGTGACGCCCCAGGAGACGGCGTCTTTTCGAAAGGCCATCGAGGAGACTTTTCATGTGAAGCGTCCCAAACGGGGACGTCCTCCGAAGGGCTCGGATAAATACCGGGACGTCCACATCCGGCTGCATCCCAAAGCTCTGCTATGGGCGCGCGCTCAGGCCAAGCATCGTGGGATCGGCTACCAAACGGTCATCAACGAGATACTCCTGCACCACGCGATCTGATTGCCCGCGCCGACGGCGCGGGTTCACTCGTCGGGCGCCGCGTCATTGACCGGGATGTAGACGCTGACGGCCCCGGTCTTGCCCTTCTTCCGGATGCAGGTGAGCCTCCCCTTGTCCATGTCCGTGTACCCGTCGCTGCACGCCTTGGGCGGATTCTGGGAGACCACGATCTCGATGTGCCCGTGCGCCGGACTGAATCCGCACTGGGACCTGCCGTAGACCACGATGGCCCCGATGGGGGGCAGGCCGCCCGGGAGTTCCTCCACCGGGACCCGATGGAATCGAGCTCGGACTTCACGAACCGGATAGACCCGGAAACCCTCCCCGTCAAGGGGAAAAAGCTAGAATAGAGGGATGAAAAAGCTCTCTTATAAGACCACGGGGACCTGCTCATCCCTCATCACCATCGAGGTCGATGGGAACCGGGTGAAGAAGATCGTGTTCAAGGACGGCTGCCAGGGCAACACCCAGGGCGTGGCCGCCCTGGCCGCGGGCATGCCCGTCTCGGAGGTCATCTCCCGCCTCAAAGGGATCAAGTGCGGGGACAAGCAGACCTCCTGCCCCGATCAGCTCGCCCGCGCCCTCGAAGTCCTGGCGTGACCTGGCCGCGCGCAGTCTTGGCCGCGGCCATGATCCTAGCCGCGTGCGTGCCCATCCCCAATCGGCGCCATCACGCGCCGCAAGTGACAGGAACGGTGGTCCGCGACAACGCGCCCGTCGCCGGCGCGGAAGTGCTCCTGGTAACTCCGTTCACGAGGTCCAGCGCCACGGCCACCTCGGACGCGGGAGGGAACTTCAAGCTCGGCCCGATCTCGGAACTGCGGCTCACCCGGAGCGTACTGGGCGACCCTCTTTTCAAATACTCCCTCACGATCAAGGCCGCGGGGGGAGAGGAGTATCTCGGCCTTGAGGAGCACGGGATCGGGAATGCTCCGGAGGGAGTCCGGGTGGCCTGCGACCTGGGCAAGCCTCAGGGCATGCGGCACACATCGGACCAGCGGCTCAGGTATTGTTCTCAAGAGGAGAGATATGGAAACCGTTGACGTCACCATCATCGGCGCCGGAGTGGTGGGCTTGGCCGTTGCCGAGAGGCTCTCGAGGTCGGGCCGGACGGTCGTGGTCCTGGAGAGGCGCCGCCGGCACGGCACGGAGACCTCGAGCCGCAACAGCGAGGTCATCCACTCGGGCGTCTACTACCCGCCGGGCACGCTCAAGGCAAGCCTTTGCGTGGAAGGCAGGGAAGCGCTTTACGCTCTCTGCGACGAATGGCATCTCTTCTGCCGGAGGACCGGCAAGGTGGTGGTGGCGTGCGACGACGCCGAGATCCCGAAGCTCGAGAAGCTCCTGGCTCAGGGTCGGGCCAACGGCGTCGAGGGATTGGAACTCATCGACGCTGGATTCCTCCGCGACCTCGAGCCCTGCGTCCGGGGAAAGGCAGGGCTCAAGGTCCCCTGCTCCGGGATCCTCGACTCCGAGGAACTGATGCGCCATTTCCTGCGCAAGTCCGAAGAGCAGGGCGCCATTTTCCTTTGGAATGCGGAGCTGTTGTCCGCGGAACGCTTCTCCAGAGGCTACCGCCTCAAGGTCTCGGGCATGGCGGAACCGTTCGTGACCGGGGCCGTGGTCAATGCCGCGGGTCTGGGAGCCGAGGCCGTGGCCGGGATGCCGGGACTCAACACCGCCGCGGCAGGCTACACCCTCTCCTTCTTCAAAGGGGAGTATTTCCGCCTGCGAAAACCCCTCGACATCCGGCGGCTCGTCTATCCTCTGCCGGATCCGCACGGCCTGGGCATCCACCTCACCATCGACAGGTCCGGCGGGATACGGCTGGGGCCTAATTCCACCAAAGTGGACGTCATGGACTGTGACGTGGATGCTTCCCACAAAGAAGAGTTCCTTCGAGCCGCTTCCAGATATCTGCCCGACATCTCCGTCGAAGACCTGTACCCGGACACGGCCGGCATAAGACCCAAGCTGTCCGCTGACGGCTCTTTCAAGGATTTCGTCATCCAAGAGGAATCCGACCGGGGCCTGCCGAACTGGGTCAACCTCGTGGGCATCGAGTCTCCGGGCCTGACCGCAAGCCCTGCCATCGCTCGAAAAGTGGCTGATTTGCTACATTACCCGGGGTGAACTTCAACAACTCGATCCCCGGCGCCAGGATGGCCGCGCTGCTGGTCCTGGCAGGAGGCCTGTCGGGGTGCAGCCTCAAGCTCATGGCCCTGCGCCAGACCGCGGCCCTCATGGAAGACGGGGTGGGCACGTTCTACGACGAGTCCGACACGGCCCTGGCCCAGGATGCCCTGGGCTCCCAGCTCAAGATGGCGGAGGCTTTCCTCAGAAGCGACCCCGCGGACCCCAGGCTCAACCTCATCGCGTCCCAGGGCTACGGCGCCTACGCTTTCCTCTTCCTCGAAGGCCTCCAGGACGACCGGGCCCGCGAGTTCTACCGCAGGGGCAGGGACTACGGGTTCAAGCTCCTCGACGGCTCCAAGGCTTTCAAAGGCATCCGCTCCATGGACCTCGCCGGAGTCGAGGCAGGCCTGAAGACCGCTTCGAAGAAGGATGTCCCCGCCCTGTTCTGGACCGCGTACTCCTGGGCCGGGTGGGTGAACCTCTCCCGGGACAACATGGAAGCCGTGGCGGACCTGCCCAAGGCCGTGGCAATCATGATGAGGGTACGGGAGCTAGACCCGGGTTATCAGTTCGGAGGCCCGGACCTGTTCCTGGGCGCCTACTACGCGTCCCGGCCCAGGATGCTCGGCGGAGACCCGGCCAAGTCCAAGGCGCACTTCTCGGCCGCCCGGTCGCTCAACAGGGGAAAATACCTGCTGGGACTGTGGCTCGAGGCGCGCTACTACGCCGTGGCGGTCCAGGATGAGTCGCTGTTCGCCGAGCTCATCGAGAAAGTGAGGTCAGGGGAAGCCGGAAGCCTGGCGGGCAGCCGCCTGGCAGACGAGGTCGCCAAACGCAAGGCAGCGGCACTCCTGGAGAAGAAAGATGAACTGTTTTAAAAAGACCCTGATCGTCACGACCGGCTCGACCTGGATGAAGGTCCTCGTTGAGCTCAACGCGGAGCTCCAGGAGAAATCCGGGGGCAAGCTCAAGTTCAAGATCTACGCGGGCGGGGTCTCGGGCGACGAGAAGGACGTGGTCAAGAAGATGCGCATCGGCCAGATCCAGGCCGCGGGCTTCACGGGCGTGGGCATCGGCGAGGTCGCGCCGCGGCTGCGCATCCTCGACGCGCCGTGGCTCTTCAACAACGTCGGCGAGGTCGAGGCCGTGCACAAGAACTTCGACAAGGATTTCATCGCCGCGCTCGCTGAAGCGGGGTACGTCCTGCTCGGCTGGACCGACCTCGGCTCGGTCTACGTGTTCAGCAAGACGGCCTTCAAGGGCCCCGGGGACATGAAGAAGGCCAAGATGTGGGTCTGGGAGGGCGACCCCATCGCCGAGGCCGCGTACAGGGCCATCGGCGTGAGCCCCATCCCTCTCTCGATCGTGGACGTGCTCTCGTCCTTGCAGACGGGCCTCATCGACGCGGTCTACGGCCCGCCCATGGGCGTCATCGCCCTGCAGTGGCACTCCCGGACCAAGCACATCTACTCCGTGCCCATGGCCGAGGCCTCGGGCGCCGTGCTCCTGTCCAAGAAGTTCTTCGACAGCCTCGCCCCTGAGGAGCAGAAGGTCCTCATGGAGGTGAGTTCCCGGCACCTGAGAAGGCTCCGAGAGCTGACGCGCAAGGAGAACGCCGAGGCCATGGACACCCTGGTCAGGAAGCAGGGCCTCGTCCTCTCGGAGAAGCCCACGGCCGAGACCATGAAGCTCTACCGCGATCTCGGCGCCAAGGCGCGCAAGGAGCTCGCGGGCCGGCTCTACCCTCAAGACCTCCTCACCCGGGTCGAGAAGTCCCTCGAAGAGCAGCGCGGCAAGAAGGCCAGATAGTGACCGCGGCCCTCAAGCGCTTCGAGACCGCGCTGGCCCGCGTGGAGAAGGCCGCCCTGGTGGCCTTCCTCTCCGTGATGGTCCTGCTGTCGTTCTACCAGGTCATCCTGCGCCAGTTCTTCGGCACGGGCCTGCTCTGGGGGGACACTCTCTCCCGCCACATGGTGCTTTGGGCCGGGTTCATCGGCGCGGCCCTGGCCGCGGCCGAGGGCAAGCACTTCGCGTGGGAGACGGCCGTGTCCGCCCTCCCGGGCCGCTGGCAGTCCTCGGTCAAGGCCCTGGCCGCCCTGTGCTCCGCCGTCATCGCGGTCCTGCTCGCGCGGGCCTCGTGGCTCTTCTTCATCGACGACAAGGCGGCGGGCAACGCCCTCTTCACCGCCCACGGCGTCACCGTCCCCTCCTGGGCCTACTCCATGGTCTACCCAGGAGGCTTCGCCCTGCTGGCCCTGCACTTCCTCATCGGGGCCTTCCTCGCGGGCGGGGACGCGACGGCGCCCGGGAGGGCCGCCCCGGAGCGATGACCATCGCCCTCTTCCTGGTCCTGACCCTCATCGGGACGCCGCTTTTCGCCATCGTGGGCGCGGTCGCCCTCCAGCTCTTCCACGGGGCCGCCATCAGCCCCGCCGCGGTCATCGTGGAGATGCAGAGGCTCGCGGCCCTGCCGGCCCTCATCGCCGTGCCCCTATTCACCTTCGCGGGCTATATCCTGGCCGAGTCCAAGGCGCCTCAGCGCATGCTGGCCCTGGCCCAGGCCCTCTTCGGGTCCCTGCGCGGGGGGGTGGCCATCGCGGGCCTGGTGGCCTGCGCCCTCTTCACCGCCTTCACCGGCGCCTCGGGCGTGACCATCGTGGCCCTCGGCGGCCTGGTCTACCCGCTCCTGCGGTCCCAGGGCTACCCGGAGCGCTTCACCCTCGGGCTCATCACCACCACCGGGAGCCTGGGCCTGCTCTTCCCCCCGAGCCTGCCCATCATCCTTTACGCCCTGGTGGGCAAGGTCTCCATCGACAAGCTCTTCGCCTCGTGCGCCCTGCCCGGGCTCATCCTCATCGGCATCCTCTCCGCCTACGCCGTGGTCGTGGCCCGGGCCAACAAGGTCCCGACCATCCCCTTCAGCGGCAAGACGCTCAAGGCCGCTGTCCGGGCGTCCCTGTGGGAGATCCCCCTGCCCTTCGTCATCATCGGCGGCATCTACTCGGGGACCTTCACGGCCACCGAGGCCGCGTCCATCATGTGCGTCTACGTCCTCGTCGTCGAGGTCTTCGTCTACCGGGACATCCGCCTCCGCGACCTGCCGGGCGTGATGGCGCGCAGCCAGGTCCTCGTGGGCGCCATCCTCATGATGCTCGGGTGCGCCCTGGGCCTGACCAACTACCTCATCGACGCCGAGGTCCCGGCCAGGCTCTTCGACCTGGTCAGCACGCGCTTCAAGGAGCCATGGCAGTTCCTCATCCTGCTCAACCTCTTCCTCCTCGTCGTCAACATGATCGAGATCTTCTCGGCCATCGTCATCGTGGTGCCCATCATCGTGCCGGTCGCGCTCCAGTACGGCATCGACCCGGTGCACCTCGGGACCCTCTTCCTGCTGAACCTCGAGATCGGGTACATGACCCCGCCGCTGGGCTTGAACCTCTTCCTCTCGAGCAGGCGGTTCGAAAAGCCGCTCGGACTCCTCTATGGGAGCACCCTGCCGTTCTGGGTGGTCCTGCTGGCGGCGCTCGGGCTGGTCACCTACATCCCGGCCCTCAGCCTGTGGCTGCCAAGGATACTGAACATCCCATGAGACCCGACATGACCCCCGCCGAGAAGCGCAAGGCCCTCGAACGCATCCGCGCCGAAGGCACCTATTCGAGAGCCTACGAAGACATGCAGTTCATGCAGCGACGGGAGCTGCGGCCCGTGCGCCTCCAGCTCGAGCTCCTCAAGCCCGAGACCGTACTGCGCGAGCACAAGATCCGCTCGACCATCGTGGCGTTCGGCTCGGCCAGGCTGGTCTCCCGTTCGGAGGCCCTGCGCCAGCGCGACGAAGCCCGCCGCCGGCTGCGGGGCAAGCCCGGCGACCGCAAGCTCAAGGCGGACCTCGCCTTCTGGGAGATGCGGCTCAAGCAGTCGCGCTACTACGAGGAGGCCCGCAAGTTCGGGCAGATGGTGTCGCGCACCCAGCGCCGGCCGCACGGCCTCGAGTTCGTCGTCGTCACCGGGGGCGGGCCGGGCATCATGGAAGCGGCCAACCGCGGCGCTTACGAGGCGCGGGGCAAGAGCATCGGTCTCAACATCACCATCCCGAACGAGCAGGACCCCAACCCCTACATCTCCCCTGGCCTGGCCTTCCAATTCCACTACTTCTCCCTGCGCAAGATGCACTTCATGATGCGCGCCAAGGCCATGGTCGCCTTCCCCGGCGGGTTCGGCACCCTCGACGAGCTCTTCGAGACCCTCACCCTGGTCCAGACCGGCAAGAAGCGCCGCATCCCCATCGTGCTCGTGGGCCGCGAGTTCTGGACGCGGGTGCTGGACATCGAGTTCATCGTGGAGGAGCGCCTGGTCTCTCCCGAGGACCTCAAGCTCTTCTCCATCGTGGACACCGCCCAAGAGGCCTGGGACATCATCCGCAAGCACTGGGCACGCAGGAGCAACCACATCGAGGACCGCCTCTAGGTGACCGCCGCCGCCATCGCGCTGGCCCTGCTCATCGCGGGCCCGGCCCGCTGCCGGGCTGCCGACGAGTTCCTGACGAACCTCCACAAGGCGGACCTCCGCGTGGAGCCGGACGAGAGGGTCGAGTACTACTCCCGGGCGATCCGGGCCTGGCGCACGGTCCACGGGGCGGGACTCCTGGCGCACTGCCACTTCAACCGGGGGGAGACGCACCTCCTCGAAGCCAGGCTCGACCTCGCGGCACAGGACCTCGCCAAGGCAGTCTCCCTCGACCCCAACAACAGCCGGGCCTATCTCCTCCGGGGCCGCCTCCTCCTGGCCACGGGAAAGCCCGGGCAGGCCGAAAAAGACCTCCGGGAGTACGCGTCCATGAAGCCGGAGGACCCCGAAGGGCGCATCCTTCTCGGCGAGAGCCGCGAGCGCGGCGGCAGGACGGAGGAGGCCCTCAAGGATTTCAGGAGGGCAGCCCGGATCGACGCCTGGAGCTGGCGGGCGCTCCTCGCCCAGGCCCGCGTCCTGACGACCCAGCGGAAGTTCGGACCGGCCTCCGGGGCGCTCGACAAGGCCGAGTCCCTGGCGGGCAAGCGCGAGCCCGACATCGCGGCCCAGCGGGGGACCCTGCTGGCCGAGACCCTCAAGCTCGAAGGTTCCCTCTCCGAGTTCGGGACCGCCATCGACCTCTACGAGGAGAACGAGACGCGGCTCCAACGGTCCGTCGGAAAAGGCCTCGAACTGCTCCAGTGCCGCGAAGCCCTCGCCTTGGCCTACCACCGCCGCGGAGCGGTCCGGGAGAAGCTCTTCGACGGGGGGGGAGCCTTGTCCGATTACCGCGAAGCCTGCCGGCTCGGCCACGCCGCATCCTGCGTCCTGGCCGAGAGGCTCGCCAAGAAGCCCCCGCCGGAAGCCGCCCCGGAGCCCCCAAAACCCGTTCCAGCAGTCAAGCCCGCGGCCCCCGCCCCCAAGCCCGCGAGGAAGAAGCGAAGCCCCAAGCCCAAGTCCGACCCTGGCGAGAGGTTCTATGGGTCCTGATACCGGCAGGAAAGCCCTCCTAGGAGCTCTTCTTTTCTTTTCCGCCGTGTCTTCATCCGCCAGCACCATCGACAGCCCCAACGTCCAGGCCGCTCTCAACGACGGGATCAAGAACCTCTACGACCTCGAGTATGACACTTCCCGCGCGGACTTCCGCAAGCTCATCGAGGCCGAGCCCGACAACCCCCTCGGCTACCTCTTCGAGTCCGGCCAGATCTGGTGGCAATCATCCGCCGAGTTCGGGCTCTTCAAGGACACTCCCACCCTGCAGGGACTCTTCGAGCAGGACATCGAGTTCGCGATCAAGAAGGCCAAGCCGCTCCTCAAATCCAAAAACGACGCCGTCGAGACGGACGGGCACTTCGTGATGGGCATGGCCCTGGGCACCAAGGGGATGTGGAACATCCTGAGGTGGCACTGGCTCGACGCCTGCTTCGCGGGCAAGAAGGCTCTCGGCCACCTCAAGGACACCGTGAAGGCGGACCCGGAGTACTACGACGCCTACCTCGGTCTTGGCATCTTCGACTACCAGGCGGCCCACCTGCCGGCCATGGTCAAGACCGTGGCCATGCTCTGCGGGGCGCACGGCAACGAGAAGCGGGGCCTCGAGCGCATGCGCTTGGCCATGGAGAAGGGGCGCTACCTCCGCCGCCAGGCCGCCCAATTCATGGCTTCCGTCTACATCATCGACCAGCAGGACTACGCCAGGGCGCTCACCCTCATCAACGGCCTGCGGGCCGACTATCCTGACAGCCCTTATTTCAAGTACCTCGAAGCCGTCATCAAGTTCCGGCTCGGCGACTGGAACGGCTCCCTGGCCCTGGTCAAGGAGCTCGGCGCCCTCTACCGGACGGACCCGCCGCGGTTCCAACGCAAGCTCCTCACCTTCGCCTGCAGCCTGAGCGGCAAGGACTGCCTGTGCCGTCAGGACATGGAGCTGGCGCACAAGTTCTTCAACTACGCGGTGGAGAACCTCAAACCCGACGACCCAAAGGAGTGGGCCTCCGTGACGCGCCTCTACCGCGGCCACGCCGCCGACATCCTGGGCAGGCGCAAGGATGCCGAGTCCGACTACCGGTGGGTCCTCGACCATCCCGACTTCCACGACCACCACGCCCGGGCGGCTGAATGCCTGGCCAGGCGCTGCACTCCAGAGCGCGACATGAAGTACCTCATGATCCTCTCCAAGGGAGAGCCGTACCGGCCGGAACCCGACTTGGACGCCAAGGGGAAGCGACCCGCGCCTTGAATCTGTAACAAGGGGCGGCTACACTCAAGGCGCACCGCATCGAACGATGAAATACTGGGTCTATCTCGAAGGAGAGGTTCCGGGGAGCTTCACCCCGGAGCAGCTCGCGGCCATGCCCGACGTGGCTCCGGGCACGCTGGTCTGTCCGGCGGAGGGGGAGATCCTGGAGAAGAACTGGCGGCAGGCCGGAGAGTTCCCGGACCTCGCCGCGGCCCTCCAGGACCGCGCGGCCAAGCCGCAGCCTCCCGCGGAAAAATCCCAGCCTGCCCCGGACGCGTCGGAGATGACGCCCCAGGAGGCGGCCAGCGACGTCGAGCGCTTCCTCGACACTTCGAGCAGCAAGCTCTTCCGCCACGTCTCCGAGCTCATGCGGGAGCTCGAGGTCCGGCGGGACGAGCGCTCCCTTTCCGCGTCCCTCCAGCGCCAGATCGCGGAGCTCAAGGAGGCGCTGCAGAAATCACGGGAGAAGGCCGCGATCCTCGAGGACCGCATGGCGGTCGTGCCGACCCTCGACGAGAGCGTCCGCAAGAACGAGATCCACATCCACGGCCTCGAGGACTCCCTCAAGAAGAGCGAGACCTCCCACGCCGAGTTGCACGTCAAGTACGAGACATGCAGGATGGAGCTCGATAACGCGAAAAGGCGGCTGACCGAGACCTCCAACGACCTCAACATCCGCAACCGGCTGGTGGAGCGGCTCAACAAGGAGATGACCGAGAAGGACCTGGCCCTGGCCAAGGCCCTCGCGGTCATCCGCAGATTCGAGGAGGAGATGGGACGCATCTGCCCGGAGACCGGCGATGTCCAGCCGGCCGAAGCGCCCCGACAGCCCGCGCTCCCCCTCCTGCCCGCGCCCAGGCCGGAGCCCGTATCCTCAGCGCCGGAAGCCGCGCCCCCGGTCCGACAGGCCTTCACCACGGACGACCCTCCCACCGCGCCGCCCCCGCTGGAACCACAGGTGCCGCCGCTTCAGCCCGAAGCCCAGAACGCCCTGGGGCGGTTCCTCAAGAAGTACTTCTCCATCGGCGGCCAATACCACTAGCCTCAATGCCGGTCACTTAAGCCGGGTGCCCGTCGTTGCGGGCATAGTTGCTCATCTTGATCTTGACGTGCCTTGGGTAGCGGCGTTCAGACCGTCTCGGGGGCAAAACAAGCTCCCGCATCTCCACGCGCATGTCGCGGATCA
>JACRNU010000015.1 GCA_016234805.1 Elusimicrobiota bacterium | reverse complement strand
TCCGGCGCAAGCCCAAGGCCGACAACCGAGCCCTCGTCCTGGAGACAGCCCGGACCACCATGGTCCCCTGCATGTACTGCAACCTGACCACCATCGCGGGCTTCAACTCGCTCATCCTCTGCGACGTCCTGCCCGTGACCCAGTTCGGCTGGATGATGAGCGTGGGCCTCGTGGTCTCCATGGTCCTCGTGTTCTGGCTGATGCCCTCCGTGATGGTGCTGCTGCCCAAGCTCCCGGCACAGGAGGAGTCCGAGTGGGGCGCGCCCGCGGAGTTCAACTTCGCGCGCATCGTGGACCACCATAAGCCCGCCATCTACGTGTCGACCGTGCTGGTCACGATCCTGACGGTCGTGGGCATCGCCCGCCTGCAGGTCGAGAACAGCTTCATCAACTACTTCCGCAAGTCCACGCCCATCTACCAGGGCATGAAGTTCATCGACGACGAGCTCGGCGGCACCACGCCGCTGGACATCATCGTGAATCTCGAGAACAAGAAAGCGGCCCCGGCCGCCCCCGCCCCCGCGGCGCGGGCCGGCAGCGACGAGTTCTCCGGATTCGAGGAGTTCGAGGAGGAGGGGGGCAAGAGCGACCCCCGGTACTGGTACACCGCGGAGCGCATCGCGGTCATCGAGAAGATCCACGATTACGCCGCGAGCCTGCCCGAGACCGGCAAGGTCCTCTCGCTCGCCACCCTGCACAAGACCGCGGAGAGCCTCAACCAGGGCAAGACTTTCGACGACTTCAGCCTCGCGCTCCTCTACAACACCATGTCGGGCAAGTTCCGCGAGCTCCTCGTCACCCCCTACGTCAACGTGGGAACCAACGAGGCCAGGATTTCCCTGCGCGTGCGGGACTCGCTCAAGACCCTGCGCCGAGGGGAGTTCATCCGCAGGGTCCGGAAGGACCTGGTGGAGAAGGTGGGCCTCCGGGAGGATCAGTTCCGCATCAGCGGGCTCATGCTCCTCTACAACAACATGCTGCAGAGCCTCTACGCCTCCCAGATCAAGGCCATCGCCGGCACCTTGGCCGCCCTCTTGGCCATGTTCCTCATCCTGTTCCGGTCCTTCAGTATCTCCTTCGTGGCGCTCATGCCCCAGTTCCTGGCCTGCCTGGCCATCCTGGGCATCATGGGCCTGACCGGCACCCCGCTCGACGTCATGACCATCACCATCGTGTCCATCTCCGTGGGCATCGGCGTGGACGACGCCATCCATTACGTCTACCATTTCCAGGAAGAGGTGGCCAAGGACCGCAACTACTACCGCGCCATGTACGCCTGCCACCTCACCATCGGCAATGCCATGCTCTACACCTCGCTCGCCATCACGGCCGGCTTCTCGATCCTGGCTTTCTCCAAGTTCGTGCCCACCGTGCTCTTCGGCCTGCTCACCGGGGTCGCCATGATGGTGGCCTGCATCTCCTCCCAGATGCTGCTGCCTGCCCTCATCCTGCTCGTCAAGCCCTTTGGCCCGGGCATGACCGAGCTCCCGGACCATCCGGCCCGCCCCTGCTGACACCGCTGACAAACAGCCCCTTGTAGGTCCGTCTCCCCCGAGCAACACTATGGGTGAGGGGACCTGGCGGGTCCCGGAGGCGGCCATGGACCAGACACCGATCCGTATCCTTCTCATCGAAGACGAGCCTGAATGCGCCCTCTTGATGGAATCGTTCCTGAAGGTCGCTTCACGCACCGCCTTCGCCTACACCCTCGAGCGGGGGGAGACCCTGGCACAGGGACTGGCTCTGCTCAGGGAAGGTGAATTCGACGTGGTGCTCCTGGACCTCGTCCTGCCCGACAGCCGCGGCCTTGCCACCTTGAGGGAGGTCAAGGCGCATGGCCGCGGCGTCACCATCGTGGTCCTGACGGGCCTGCGGGACGAGGACCTCGGCCGGAGAGCCATCGAAGAGGGCGCCCAGGACTTCCTGTGCAAGGGAGACTTCAACAGCGAGATGCTCCGGCATGTGATCCGCTTCGCCTATGATCGGGGCCGCCTGCTCCACGGGTTCGAGCACATCCTGGAATGCACGCCGGACGGGGTGGTCGTGGTGGGCGACGACGGCCTGACGCGCTACGCCAGCCCCTCGGCCGCGATCCTCTTCAATAAGTCCTTGAGGGACCTGGTGGGCAAGCCTTTCGGCTGGCCCGTGGGGCCGGAGAAGCCGGCTGAGATCACGCTTGAGGCCGAGGGCGGCGGAAGGCGCGTGGCCGAGATGGCCGCGGCCCGGATCGAGTGGCGCGGCGAGACCTCGTGGCTGGTCTCGGTGCGCGACGTCACGGTGCTCAAGATGATCGAGGCCGCGCGCGCGGGACAGGAGGAGCGCCGGCTCCAGGAGGCTGCCAAGGAGCGTTTCCTCCAGTCCGTGGCCCACGACCTGCGTTCTCCCATGAACGTCATCTGCGCCATGGTCGAGCGCTGCGGAGAGCTCCTCCCGGCCGCGTCAGAGGCCGAGGAGCGCCTCTTGCTGGCAGGACGCTCCGCGCTCAAGAGGATGCTCAAGCTCGTGGAAGGCCTGCTCTCCCTGTGGCAGCTCGAGTCCGGGGGCATGGCCGTGTGCCGGTCCTCCCTGGACCTGGCCAGCGTGGCCGAGAGGGTGCTGGAAGAGGCCCGGGCCGCGCATCCGGGCAAGGACATCAACGCGGAATTCGAGGAAGGGCTCGGGCCCGTGTTCGCGGACGAGGACATGGTGGCCAGGCTGCTCTCGAACCTCCTCGACAACGCGTGCAGGTACGGCCGAAGGGTCGTGACCGTGCGCTGCCGCGCCGAAGGGCCCGAGCAGGTGTGCCTGAGCGTCACCGACGACGGCCCGGGCGTGGCTGAGGCGAGGCTCGGCGCCATCTTCGACCGGTTCAGCCAGGGAGACCGCTTCATGGACGAGAGCGGCTACAAGGGCACCGGCCTCGGCCTGGCCCTGTGCCGCGAGATCGCCCGGCTCAATGACGGCTCCATAGACGTGGAGAGCGAGCTCGGCAAGGGAGCGACCTTCAGCGTGCGCCTGCCGGCCTGCCTCCGCAGGGTGGAGCTCCGTTAGCCCCTGCTGGTGTATAATTAGCCATGGCCAGGATCCTCAGCATCGAAGACGACCCGGACCTCCAGCAGCTCGTGTCCTTGGCGCTCCAGAACGAGGGCTACGAGGTCCATTACGCTTTCACGGGCAAGGAGGGCTACGAGAAGGCCCTGCTCCTGAACCCGGACCTCATCCTGCTCGACCTCATGCTCCCGGTCTTGAACGGCGTCGAGGTGCTCAAGCTCCTCATGAAGAACAAGACCGCCAAGGAGATACCGGTCATCGTGCTCACGGCCTACGCCCAGGACGCCAATTTCGTGGAGAGCTCCATCCGCGCCATGGGCGCGGTGGAGTACCTGCGCAAGCCCGTGATGATCGACGATCTCGTCCGGCACATCCGCCGTGCCCTGGACGCGCGCCGGGTGAGGAGCGAGCCGAACCTCAAGCTCGAGAAAGGGGCTGTGCGCATCGACCCCAAATACCGCTCCGTGTGGGTCAATGACAGGATGGTCGCCATCCTGCCGGCCAAGCGCTTCGAGCTGCTCTTCGCCCTGCTCCAGCACAGCAAGGAGGCGACCTGGCAGGAGCTGGCCAGGATCGTGTGGGGCAAGGACGGCAACAAGAACGACGTGGAAAAGGCCGTTCAGCGCCTGCGCGAGGACCTCGGCCCGGAGCATGGCGTGCGCGTAGTGACCACGGAGAAAGGCTACAAGCTCGACGGCTGAGGGACGCCGGGCTCCTAGACCTGGCCCGAGGCCAGGTTCACGGCCAGCCCGCCGTTCATGGTCGCGATCCCGCAGTCGAGGCGCAGGCCCGTGGCCCGCGTGAGCTGGGCCGAGCCGGAGAGCATCGTCACCTGCCAGCCCGGGCACTTGTCCCGCAGGATGTCGCCCAAGGCCGCGTAGAGGCCGCGCAGGTCAGGGGACTTGCCCAGTCGGACCCCGTAGGGGGGGTTGGTCACGACCCAGCCCGGTCCGGCTGGCGGCTCGATGGCTGAGACCGCCCTGCACGAGAACTCGATGGCGCCAGCCACCCCGGCCCGCTCGGCATTGGCCCGGGCGGCTTCGACGGCTCCGGCATCCCTGTCCGAAGCCAGGATCTTGGGAGCGGCCGGCACGGCCCATTTTCCCGCATCAGCCAGCATGGCATCCCACGCTCGGGCATCGAATCCCGGCCAATCCATGAACGCGAACTTCCGGGTCATGCCGGCCGCGGCCTTGCGGGCCATCAACGCGGCTTCGATGACGATGGTGCCTGAGCCGCAGAACGGGTCGATGAGGGGCGAGGCCAGGTCCCAGCCCGAGGCCAGCACCAGGGCGCTGGCCAGGGTCTCTCTGATGGGGGCCTTGGCGGATGCGAGGCGATAGCCCCTGCGGTGGAGCGGCTCGCCGGATGAGTCCACCCCGATGGAGACCAGGTTTTTCTCCACCCGGGCCGTGATGAGCTGAGGCGGCCTCGCGGAGGCCTCTTCCTTGAACTTGCCCACCGGGCACGGGCTTCTCAGCCTGCCTTCGATGGCCTCGGCCAGGCGCTGTGCCACCGCTGCTTCGTGGTAGAGCCTGGACTTGACGCTGTCCACCTTGAAGGCGATGGGCTGGCCCGGGTTGAGGAACTTCTCCCACGGGATGCGGCTCGCCTTGCGGCAGAACTCCGGGAAGGTGGAGGCGTAGAACTCCCCGGCCTTGACCAGCACCCGGTCCGCGCAGCGCAGGTGGAGGTTGGCCCTGTACGCGGCTGTGAGCGGGCCGGAGAACGCGGCGCTGGCCGACCCGGGCTTGGGCGGCCGCAGCACGGAGCCGGGGTCGAGCAGGCCCAAGCCGCGGAGTTCCGAGGCGACCAGGGACTCCAGGCCCGGGCCGCAGACCGCGGCGAACGCGTCCACGGGACTTCCGGGGCTCAAGGAGCTGCCAGGGGCTCCACCCTGCCGCTCATCATGAGGTCTCCGTCGAAGCAGAACAAGCCGCGGAAGAGCCTGGCTGAGAGCATCCAGGGGAACCAATGCTCGTCATCCGCCCACATCTCCTTGAAGGGGATGGCCGAGGTCTCGACCCAGAACGGGAGCGCTTCATCGGTCTCCCGGAGATCCCCCTGGGCGCCGTGCGCCGTGAACACGGAGCAGTGCAGGGCGTAGCCATCTGTGGGCGTCACCCCGATCTCCTCTCGGGTCTCGCGGGAAGCGGCGGCCATGGCTGTCTCTCCGGGCTCGATGCGGCCGCCCGGGCCATTGACCTTGCCTGCCCCGAGGCCGCGCTTCTTGCGGATGAGGAGCACGCGGCCGTCCTGGATGACGAAGCACAGCACCGCCCGCTCCGTCGGATCCCAGCTGGCCCAATCCGGCTCTTTCATCGCTTCAGCGCGAAGCGCCGAGCTCGGCCTCGAGCCTGCCCGAGAGCCGGAGCACCGCGGGCATCTTGGATGTTCTGCCTGCCGCGACCACTGATCTGGCCTTGGCCCGGGTCCTGGCATCGCCCGCTGCCAGGGCGGCTTCGGCCGATTTGAGCGCCACCAGCGAGGGGTAGGCGAGCGTGACCTCGTCGCCGAGATGCTCCTCGGCCGCGGGGGCGTCTTTGGAGCAGTCGGCCAGGCTCAGGCACGGGGGTTCCCCGGCAACGGATGCCAGGAACGCCCAGTCCTCGGCCGAGGCCAGGTTGCGGCCCAGGAGGTAGACGATGGTGCCCCGCTCGTTGCGCCGCTCCGGAGGAAGCTTCCCGTACATCCCTCGGAACAGGGCTTTGGCGCCGGGGGAGAGCTCGTTGAAGTCCTTGTCGAGCCTCGGGTCGTTATCGTTGCGCGAGAGCAGGATCATCGAGAGCGTCCTCAACTTGACCACATCCTCCGCCGTGGGCGCGGGGTCCCTGGAAACAGCGGTGGCCGGCATCCGGCCGGCCAGCCACCCTGTTAGGATCGCGAGCCCTGCCAGCGAGCCCGCGATCAAAACGCCCCGGTTCATCGGTCGAAATCGTCTGCCATCTGCTTGCGGCTGTCCTTGTCGATGATCCGGCCCAGCTGGTCGTCCGCGTAGAGGCCCGCGTCCATCTTCACCTTGGCGGTGCAGTTGGCGCAGTGCTTCTCGATGTTCTTGAGCATGATGGTCGAAGAACCATAGGAGCCCATGGCGGTCTTGTCGCACGCGGGCTGGCCGGCCAGGAGCGCGCCGGTCCAGATGCTCTTCATGTCCCGGCCCTGGCTGTCCTTGAAGGGCCGCGGGCATGTGGCGTGGCCCCAGAACAGGCGCCTGAGCTCGGTGTGCCGGGCCTCGTGGTACACCACCATCATGCGCGAGACCTGCGGGTGGTCGAACTTCACGAAATTCTCGGTCAGCCACATCCGGGACGGGTTGCGGAACGGGATGACGCAGGCCACGGCGTTGCCATTGCCGCAGTCATCCATGCCGATGGCCGAGACCCGGCTCTCGAAGAACTCCTTGTAGACCGCGCCGTCCACCTTGCCGAAGATCTCCTGGTGAAGGGGGGTCGCGCCGGAGCCCTGGATGCCGTTTATGAACGCCAGGTCTGCGCGCATCTGCTTCTGGATCTCAGCAGGCACGTCGGAGTCGAAGGTGTAGCCATTGGCTTGGATCTGGAACTCGTAGTCTGCGGCTGCCTCGGCCGCTTCCTCGGGGGTGAAGTAGAAGAGGTCGCTCGTGGGCCGCTGGGCCGTGGTTTCCATCGCTGGAGCGCCGGGATGGAGCGCCTGGAACTTCATGCTCGGGATGGACAGCTTCTCTCCCCGGGTGCCGTCAAAGAGTCCTTGACCCGGGTCCTCGGCTCGGGCAAAGACCGCTGAAGCCAGGATAGCCAGGCAAAGAAAAGCCGTGGAACGGACGAATGGAATCATTGAACCCCCAATACCCGTCTCTAGGGTAGGTTTATATAAGGATGGCGTCATGCAACCAAGGACCTATGCCGGGCTGGGCCCTTTGGCCAGGGTGCCGGCAGGGTCAATGGCGGTGCCGCTTCTTCTTCAGAAACCGCTCGTAGAACTTCGGCGCGGTTCCGCCTGGCTTTGGTTTGCGGCCTGATTCCCGCTTCTGGTCCTGCTTCTTCGCCGACCGCTGTCTGGAGGGCCCGTGCTTCGGCCGGGCAGGAGCGTGTCCTGGCTTGGCCGGATGAGCCGGGCCTTGGTGCGGCTTGGGCTTGGGCGGGAGGGAGTGGGATATCGTGGGAGTGTTTGCGTCCGCCAGGGACAGGTCGAGTTCGCCCTTGCCTTCGTTGACGCTCTCGAGCCGCACCCGCACCCTGCTGCCAAGGGTGGCGCTGGCGCCGCGAACCAGGCCTGAGGCGCCGGAATCATCCAGGGTGACGAAGAGCCCGAACGCGGCAGTGCCTGAGACCACGCCGCTGAAGACCTGCCCGATCCTGGACTGGAACAGTTCAGCGCGCAGGATGTCCACGGACCGGCGCTCGGCATCCGTGGCCACGCGTTCTCTCTCGGAGCAATGGTCAGCGTGGCCTTTGAGGGCCGCTGGTTGAGTCTCATCCGCCCGGCCTTTCAGCATGGCTTTGACGCCGCGATGGACCAGCAGATCCGGGTAGCGGCGGATGGGCGAGGTGAAGTGGCAGTAGGCTTTGGATGCCAGGCCGAAGTGCCCAGCCGGGAGGTGCGAATAGGTCGCGAGCTTAAGGGTCCGCATGACGAGCATGTTGACCGTCTCTTCCTGTGGAAGGCCCACTGCCTTGGCAAGGACTGCCTGGAGGGCCATGGAAGGGCTTTCTGTGAGGCCGCCAGGCGGGTTGACGCCCATCTTCCTGAGCTCCGCACCCAAAGCCACGAGCTTGCGCGGGTCCGGGTCAGGGTGGATGCGGCTGAGGAAAGGCAGATGTCTTTCAAGGAGCCGGCCTGCCACGGTCTCATTGGCCAGGAGCATGAACTCCTCGATGAGCCGGTGGCTTCCCAGCCTTGAGCGCTTAACCACTTCCAGGGGCCTGCCCCGAAGGTCGACCCGGACCTTGAACTCCGGCATGGACATGTCCAATGCCCCGCGCTTGGCGCGCAAGTGGTTCAAGGCCTTGTACAGGGTCCCCATGCGCAGGACAACGGCGTGGACCTGCGGGTCCACGTTCGAAACAGTCTCGCCGTTGAGGATGGATTCGACCTCCTCGTAGGTGAACCGCCTCCGGCTGCGGATCACGGTTTCGGCGAGCGAGCTGGCGAGCACCCTGCCGTTCTCGTCCACGTCCATGAAAGCCGACAGGGTGAGGCGCTCCACATCCGGCATCAGGCTGCAGAGTTTTTCAGAGAGGACCGGCGGCAGCATGGGCACGACCCGGTCCGCGAGGTAGACCGAGGTGGCGCGCTGTGCCGCTTCAGTGTCGAGGGCCGTCCCCTTCCTTACATAGTGGGATACGTCCGCGATGTGCACGCCCAAGCGCATGGTCTTGGGGTCAAGGACCTCGAGGGAGACCGCGTCATCGAAATCCTTGGCATCAGCGCCGTCGATGGTGAAGACCGGCAGGTTCCTCAGGTCGCGCCTGCCTTCCCACATGGCTGGGGAGACCTCGGCCGGGAAGGACCGGCTCTCGGCCAGGACAGGCTCAGGAAAAGCTTCGGGAAGGCCGAGGGTGCGCAGGATGGCGCGCAGCCGCACTCCTGCCTCATCCGGCAGGCCCAGGACTTCGACCACCTCGCCGCCCGCTGTCTCGCTGAGGGTCGGCCAATGCGTGATTTTCACCACCACGACCTGGCCTTCGCGGGGATTGATCCCGCGGCAGAATCCCTTCACCCGGATGGCATCCCGCTCGTCCGCTCCCTCGGGCGTGGCGAGCCAGTGCGTGCCCTTCATGGTCAGGACCCCGGTGACGCTGTCGCGGCTGCGGCTGACGACCCTGACGATCTCGCCCACGGGCCTGCCCGGCGCTCCGGGGGACAGGCGCGCGAGCACGGTGTCCCCATCCATGGCCAGGCACAGGCTCCGGCCCCGGAGCATGAGGTCCTCCTTTCCTTCCTGGCCGGACAGCAGGAACGCGAACCTGCCGTGGTGCTGGATCTTGCCTTGGATGAGCGTTTCTCTCTCGTGCCCTAAAGGGCTCTCCTTCGGGTGCCTGGACATGGAGCCATTGTCGCATTTCTATGGTAAACTGTCGCCGGAATCGCGCCATGGAACCGCCTCTCTACCGCCCGCCCGCTGAAGCGGAAAGCCTCCTGCTCAGGATCGACCAGGGCTGTCCGTACAACCGCTGCTCGTTCTGCGGGATGTACCGGGACCGCGTGTTCCGCAGGTCCACGATCAATGAGGCCGAGGCCCTCATCAGCCGGTCGGCGCGGAGAAACAGGGGCGCTCGGCGCGTTTTCCTCGCCGACGGCGATGTCATGGCCAGGCCCTTCGAGGACCTGTCCGCGATCCTCGGCATGCTTCAGAAGGCGTTCCCGAGCCTGGCCCGGGTCAATGTCTACGCCACGGGATCCGCCATCGCGGCCAAGACCGATGAACAGCTCTCTGTTCTACGCTCGCAGAGACTGCACACCCTCTACATGGGCTTGGAGAGCGGAGACGAAGAAACGCTCCGTCGCTGCCGAAAAGCCGAAACCGCAAGACTCATGGTCGAGGCAGGCCTCCGGGCGCAGGCCCGAGGCCTGCACATGTCCGTCATGGCGCTCCTGGGGCTCGGAGGCAGGGAGCGGACCTCCGAGCATGCTCTTGCCACGGCTTCGGCGCTCAATCTGATGAAGCCCAAGCTCTTGTCCTTCCTCAGGGTCATCCCTGTGCCCGGCACGCGGCTCCAGGCCGAGATCGACAAGGGGGAGTTCCTCCAGCTCACGGAATACGAGACCGTCCAGGAGCTCAGGGCCATGGTCCAAGTGCTGGAGCTCGAACGGACCGTGTTCCGGGCGAATCACTCCTCCAACATCGTGCCCCTGGAAGCAGCTTTGCCAAGGGACAAGGCGCGGCTGCTCGAAGAGCTCGACGACCTCCTGGCATCGGGCGGGCTCGACCGGAAGTCCCCGGGCAGGATGCCTTCATGGCTGTGACCCGGCCGGCTTCAGGGGTGTCATGGCTGTCCTGCTGAGCTGTCAGGGCCTTTCCAAGACCTTCGGCCCCAGGCCGCTCTTCGAGAACCTCTCGTTCGGGCTCAATGAGGGGGAGCGGACCGGCCTCATCGGGCCCAATGGAGGGGGAAAGTCCACCCTGCTCAAGATACTCTCAGGCCAGGAATCCCCGGACAGCGGGGCATTGTCGCTCAAGCGCGGCCTGAGGATGGGCTACCTGGCCCAGCAGGACCGCTTCGACGAGCCGGATGACGATTGGACCGTGCGCCGGGAAGTCGTCCGAGCCTTGCAGGGCCTCGGCTGGCAGGACCACGAGATCGATTCCCGCGCGGACGCGGGGCTTATTGCCGCCAGGTTTGAAGACCCGGGCCAGTGCGTGGTAAAGCTGTCCGGAGGCGAGCGCAAGCGCCTGGCTGTTCTCTGCCAGGTGGCGCGGGAGCCGGACCTCCTGCTCCTGGATGAGCCCACCAACCATCTGGATGTGGAGGGAGTGCGCTGGCTAGAGGGCTTCCTTTCCAGCCAGAGGTTCTCCTTCCTGATGGTGACCCATGACCGCAGGTTCCTCGAGCGCGTGACCAACCGGGTCATGGAGCTCAACAAGCGCTACTCCGAGGGACATCTGAGCAGCGCGGGCAACTACAGCAGGTTCCTCGAGAACCGCGAGGCTCTCTTCGCTGTCCAGGAGTCGCGCGAAGCCTCGGTGGCGAACATCGTGCGGGGCGAGATCGCCTGGCTGCGCAGGGGTTCCAAGGCCCGCTCCACGAAACAGCAGGCGCGCATCGACCGCGCGGGAGAGCTCATGGACGAGCTCTCCGAGCTCAAGTATCGCAACAGCCTTGACAAGGCTGCTGCCATCGATTTCACCGCGAGCGAGAGGCGGAGCAAGCGGCTCGTGGAAGCCAAGGCTGTGGCCAAGAGCATGGGAGGCAGGCTCCTGTTCGAAGGCCTGGACCTGAGGCTCGGGCCAGGGGACAAGCTGGGACTTCTCGGCGCCAACGGCAGCGGCAAGAGCACCCTGCTCAAGGTCCTGGCCGGCCGCCTGGCTCCGGATTCGGGGACAGTGAGGATGGCCGAGGGCTTGAAGGCCGTGACCTTTGACCAGCACCGGGAGTCCCTCGACCTCGACCTCAGCCTTCATAGGGCTTTGTGCCCGGCTGGAGAGCATGTGTTCTACCGGGGCAGCCGCGTGCACGTGCGCGGCTGGGCCTCGCGGTTCCTGTTCCGCCAGGAACAGCTAGACATGCCGCTCTCCCGGCTCTCCGGAGGGGAGCAGTCCCGCGTGCTCATCGCGCGGCTGATGCTCGAGCCCGCGGACCTGCTCCTGCTCGACGAGCCCACCAACGACCTGGACCTGCCTTCGCTCGAGGTCCTGGAATCGAGCATGCAGGATTTCCCCGGCGCCCTGGTGCTCGTGACCCACGACCGCTATCTGCTCGACCGCGTGAGCCGCCGCATCCTGGCTTTGGACGGCCTTGGCGGGGCACGGTTCTTTGCCGAGTTGTCCCAGTGGGAGGATTGGCGGGCCGGCCAAGATGAGTCAGCGTCCGCGAACAAAGGTCAGGCCGGGTCTTCTACGGAGAGGCCGACCCTCACGCCTAAAGAGTGGAGGGAGCTCAAGAACATGGAAGCCTCCATCCGCGCGGCAGAGGCTCAGGTCGAGTCTGCCCGGTCAGTGCTCGAAGACCCTTCCGTGGCCAGCGACGCCGAAGAGTTGGCCAGGCGGCACGAGAAGCTCGACGAGGCGCAGCGCAAGGTCGACGCTCTGTTCCATCGCTGGACGGAGCTCGACGCCAGGCATCGTCCGGGCGACTGAGGCGCTCTTAGTTCTGCGGCGTTCCCGCTTTCGGAGTCGCGGTCCGGACGCCCTTCTGCATGAAGACCTCGGTCTGCGGGAGCGGCCTGGTGACCGTCTCCGGGTCCACGCCCGCGCGCATGGCTGCCATGAGCCCGGCTGCCTCGAGGTAGTTGGCCGCGAAGCGCAGCTGTCCCGGAGCGAACGGCAGGGCTGTCAGGTCGTTGCGCATCCTGTTGCGGTTCTCTTTGACCGCGATCACGGTGATGCCCTGCTTCAAGGCCGCCAGGGTGGGCAGGCCCACGCACCCGTCCGGGATCACGAGGCAGGAGACGTCGGCCGCGCTCAGCACTCCCGGGTGGCGGAAGCTCGCCTGGTCCGTCACGATCCGCGGGCTGTTCTGCAGGCCCTTCAAGACGCAGTGGATGAAGCAGCGGGACACGTCCTCGGCCGCCATCCTGGGGTCCACGATGCCGAAGGTCCTGCTCATCATCTTGAGCGAGTCCATCATGGGCGCGTGGGCCGAGGGCAGGTCGTAGAGCGTGGAGACCGCGTGCGTGAGCATGGCTTCCACCCCGCCCCACGGGTTGACCGGGTTGCCCTTGGAGGTGAAGTAGCCCCTGGTCGTCTCCGGCGGAACCGAGATCATGGTGCCCAGGGCCACGGCGTCGTAGGTGCCGCGCCGGTCCTCGAGGACCTCGCAGAGCCGCTCGAGCGATTCGACCTTGCCCACGGCCCTGCCCGATGAGGACAGGTCGGCCGAGAGCTTGATCGCCGGGTCCATGCGGACCACTCCGGCGCTGAACTGGCCGAGCGTGGCCCTGGCAGCCGAGGCCGAGTTCACGGTAAGCTCCGTGATCTGGAACTCGGGGTGCTCGTCGATGACGAGCAGGACCCGGTTGGAGCGCACTTTCTGCAGGGCCGCGGCGCCCATGAGCATCCGGCAGATCACGCTGCCTTCCACGTAGAGCCCGTTCTCCGGCAGCTCGTTGATGTCGGAAGCGTTGACCACGTTGGGGTGCGTGACTAGGGTGTCGCAGGACTTGGCCAGGAGCCGCGCCACAGGCCCGGCGTCGCCCGCGTGCCCGCCGATGACCGCGCCGATGCCGGTCGGGACCAGGAGGACCGCGTTGAAGCTCGACTGGTTCTCCACGCCGCGCTGGACGAAGTCGAAGATCGAACCTGTCCGCTGCTTGCGCCGGCCGTTCAAGCCCGTGAGCACGGCCAGCTCGCAGTGGTGGCCCTTGGGGGAGGTGGAGGTGACCGCGAACCGGATGGGGACCTCGCCCTCGGAAAGGTGCTTGGTCGCGACGCGGCGGAAGTGCGCAATCGGGTCCGTGGTCGCCTCAGCAAGGGGCGCGTCGAATTCTTGTTCGGTCAGGTTCATGTTCGTGTTCATTTCATCGGCCTCCACAGTGCGTCTCGAACTCACGGTATTCGTAGCTCTTCTTCAGGACGACCCCGCCTTCCGGCGTCAGGGCGTAGACGCTCGGCAGGCTGATCCCGTTGAACCAATGCCACTTGGGCATGGTGTAGGCGCCCGCGTCGTAGAAGACGACCTGGGAGCCCACGGTCAACGGCTCGTTGAAAGCGTGTTCGCCGAAAACGTCGCCGGCCAGGCACGAGCACCCGGCGAGCAGATACTTGTGCATGCCGTCTGCGGCCGTGCCCGCCACATCCGGCGGTTCCTGGTACTCGAAGACCTCGGGCATGTGATTGACCGTGGTGTCCAGCACGGCCACGCTCGCCCCGTCGCTCTCGAAAAGATCGATCACGGACGCCACGATGCGGCCCGAGCCCCGGGCGAAAGCCGCGCCAGGCTCGATGAAGACCTCCACCCCGCAGGTTTCGCGGAGGAGCTTGACCGCCTCCATGAACGGGGCCGTGTCGGTCTCGGGCCCGTACATGTACCCGCCGCCCAGGTTCACCCAGGAGAGCTTCTTGAGCGGGCCCCCGACCCGTTCCACTAATCGCCGGACCGTGGCCAGCAGGGGCTTGAAGTCCCGGCAATCGCAGTTCGTGTGGAAATGGATGCCTGTCAGGCCTTGGACCAGTCCCGGCTCAGCCGTCAATGCAGCTTCAAGCGCGGAAAGAGGCACGCCCAGCTTGGAATGCTTGCGGCAGGGATTATACCGAGCGTCTTCCACCAGCGCCAGTTGAGGGTTGATCCTCAGGCCGCAGGCCGGCCGGTCCTGGACCAGAGGGAAAAGAGCCTTCCACTGCGACAAGGAATTGAACGAGATGTGATCGCACAACCCAGCGAGCTCAGCCATCTCCTCTTTGCGCAGGCCTGGGGTGGTCATGTGCACCGAGCCCTTGCCGCCAAGGACGCGGCGCGCAAGCTTGGCTTCGAAGAGCGAGCTCACCGAGAATCCGGCCACATGCGGAGCCAATAATTCCATGGCTCCGGCGAAACTGAAAGGCTTGAGCGTGTATAGGAGTCTGCAGCCTGCTGCTTCAGCTAGCCGCGCAAGGCGAACGGCACGGTCCACCAGGAGGGACTCATCGTAGACGAAGGCGGGTGTCCTGACCGGGAGTGGCGATATTCTTATCTCCGTGGCAACTCCCTTGCTTCATTCATCGGTGTATAAAAAGTTTATCATTTTTTCAGATGAGCCGAGCATTCATGATGGAAAAAATAAAAATAAATTTCGCGCGCGATATTAAGAAAGGCGCGCTCAAGACCCGGCCAGCTTGATCCAGGCCCCGGTGATGAGGCCCAGGGCCGCTGCGATGAGGAGGAACTTGAGTCCGGCCGCCCCTGCCATGAGCATCGTTCCCGGAGAGATGCTTCCGGCAAGGATCCTCAGGCCGAGGATGTTCTCAGCCGCGTCTAGGAGAGCGGCAGCCGTCATGGCCCACGCCGCCATCCTGGCAGGCAAGATCGCGGCCTCGCGTCCTGAGGCCCGGGCTTTCCCGGCCAGACCCAACGCAGCGCACATCAACGCTCCGGCGTAGCCGGCGATGAACGGGAAATCCACCCAGGTGGCTCTGCGCGCGAGCCGCGTCCGTTCCGGCCCCCACTCCGCGATGATGTCCGCCATGGCTGAAGGAGACGCGGCCAGCTCGAAGGAAACGATGCCGTTCGGTGAGGCTCTGCTTTTCAGCCTGTTCCCTGCCGGGATGAGGAAGGCCATCCCTCCCAGGGCGATCAGGCCGCAGAGCGCGGCAGTCCAGCCGAGCGTCCTTGAAGACGCGCCTTCCAGCGGATGAGGGATCATCAGAGGTGCGTACGTCAGTCCGGGGAACAGGGCTTCATCCAATCCCATCGCACGAACCTGTGCCGCCTCGTACCTGGGATGGTCGCATTAGGATAGCGGACTTGTCCCTGAGACGCAGGTGTCTTTGGCTCCAGCCCCGGGTAGGTCCATCATCCCCCGGCGAGAAGGCGATGCTGTCATTGATGACACGATGGGGCCCTTGACAAAACACGGCATCCGGTTATACTTATAGTGGTCACGGCGAATGGGCGCCTCCGGGCGTCTGCTCATCGTGATTTTTTTGTGGGACAAAGACATGGTACGCAGAACAACGAATCCAGCTGAGCGCCCAAGGTCGGCTGACTTGATGCCGATCGGGTGTGGCGCGTGCTATCGCCTCGTGTCGTCATTCGGACGACAAAAAGGCGAAAGCATAAGCCAGGGCATGGGGCCGCCAATGTAGAGGGTTTTCCAGTCAGGACGCGAAGGGTCCCATGCTCGGCAGGAAAGAGCATGGGACCTTCGTTTTTAGCGCCCATTAAAAGGGCTCGTGGTGTAAGGGGAACACACCGGCCTTATAAGCCGGGGAACACGCTCTCCTGATAAGAGAGATCATGGAGGTTCGAGTCCCACCGGCCCCAAGAGAAACAACTGGGGGCGGTACCCAGCGGACCCAGGGTTTGTTCTTTGACAATAGCCGGCTGAAGGGAGCCTAGCGAACCCGGCCGCCTGTAAAGCGGACGCGCTTTGCGCATGCCAGGGGCAGCACCTGGAGCCGGCAGATCAATGGCGGGGTCCAAAAACGGCGAGTGACCCGCCGGAGCCTGCCGCGTCAGCGGCTTGCGGGCTAGGCCCCCGCCCCCTCCGCCAATTCAAGGAGAGTGTCCGGCTGGTCGAGGATGCCGTCCCGAAAACGGCTGCCGCGGTGACGCGGTCCAGGGTTTGAGACCCTGACTCTCCGAGATCTTCAAGCGGTCTCCAAAACCGCGACTGTGGGTTCGACTCCCGGCAAGGCGGTGGATGCGGGGCCATGGTGAAATCAGGATCACGGGACACTCGCAAGGTCCAGTTCCGGGGGCGGTTCCCGGTGGCTCCACCATTTTGGCCGTGAAGCCGAAGCGACGAGGCGCTGGACTGTCGATCCAGCCTTAGCGGGTTCGTGCGCTTCCAGCACTTGGAGGCGCACGTCCCGTCACGGCCGCCACTGTGGGGTGGCTGACAGGGCAAGGCGCCGGGCCGTTAACCCGGAACATGTGGGTTCGATCCCCACCCCCACAGCCAGTTTTGTTCTTTGACAATTACACAGGGAAGCCGAGACTACGCCATCGCTCGAGAGGAGAACGACCGCTCGCGATGGAGGAAAGTCCGGACTGCGGGGCATGGCCCCCGTGGCGGGTGCCAGCTAGAGGCCTGCCGCGAGGCAGGTCCCAGAGAAATGTGGTCATAGGAACAGAATCCGGCTTACGAGCTCCCCGACGATCAAAGAGAAGATCACTGTTCGATTCAGTGCCGGGGCATGTTTTTTCACCATCGCGGCTGTGGTGTAACGGCAGCACGGGGCGATGCCATCGTCCGGGCACGGGTTCGAGCCCCGTCAGCCGCTCGCGGGATTGGTGTAGCGGAAGCATTTCCGGCTTCCAACCGGAAGGCGCCGGATCATACCCGGCATCCCGCTCCAAGTTGAAGGCACTCAAGGCCGGTGGTTGTCGGCGGGGAGAGAACGCCGCTATAGCTCAACGGTAGAGCCATCGTTTCGTAAACGATGGATCCCGGTTCGAACCCGGGTGGCGGCTGGGATTTGGCGGGAGCGGCGTTTACTGCAGCTTGTTCTCTTTCGAGAAAAGCTTCTCGAACTCGGGCTTCTCGAAGGTGCCAAACTCGATGCCGCCCTCGTCCGTCTGGAGGTCCGCGATCAGCTTCGAGTCCTTGTAGAGCTTGACGCGGATGCGGCCCAGGAGGGCCTCGAAGTCGTTGAATTCCCGTCCCTGCGGGGTCATGAACTTGAGCAGCAGGAACTTCTCCCGCGGGGCATGGGCTGAGAGCTCGATCTTCTCTCCGTGCCGGTTGCGCGCCGAGACCTCCCACTTGCCGAAGCGCACATCCACCTTGACGAGGTCCCCGCTCGTGGGGCGGAACGCGTACTCCTTGCCCTGGTGGCGCAGGCCGATGGACACGCCCTGGTAGAAGTCCGTGCCCGGGAAGATCTTCGGTTGGCCTCCGCCTGCCGCGAGGACCGTTCCCGGCGAGCCCTTGAAATTATTGGACACGAGCCAGGTCCACCATTTCGGGAAGCTCGTGCCCCAGTTGCGGTCCTGGTAGGCGGGCGCGCGGTTGAGAGTGTAGGTCTTGCCCTTGAAATCGATCCTGCCGCTCATGAAAGCCCCGGCCTGCGCCGGATACCAGAAGATGTTCGAGACCCAGCCCTGGGACATGGCCCAGCCCATGGCATTGAACGCCCAGTCCCGCTCGACCTTGAGATCCCAGGTGATCTCCCCGCCATCAGGGCTCGGCAATCGGCCCTTGAGCTCGCGGTCGGTCGCGACATTGTCTCTGACCCGAACGAAAGTGGTGTCCTGGGAAGCGGAGAATTCCGCGGGCTCGAAGTTCTGCTCCACCACCGCGCCCGCGCTGAAGTTGCCCATGCTGACATAGGAGCGGGAGGCCGGCCGCGTGCGTGCCAGGTCCCAGGGATTGACCACGCCGTAGCAGAGGTAGAACGCCTCTTGCGTTCCGGGAAGAACGACCTTGTAGTACCACCACTCGTACCAATCGCTCTGTGATTTGCCGTCCCAGACCCGGGCATTGTACCTGTCCGCCTCCGCGGCGGACATATCCGGGGGTTGCGGGGTCGGGGGGCCTTGGAGCTGTTTCTTGAGGGCTTCGATGTCCGCGCTTCGGGAGGCAGCGCCGGCGCTCAGGCCGTTGAAGGATCGGTCAGCAGCGGCACGCAGGGCTTCCGGGCCTTGGAGGGCGTTCTCGCAATGACCGGGCGTCCCAAGCAGGGGGAGGATGAGGCTGATGAGCATGGCCTGGCCCAAGGTCTTTGCCGCTCCCATGATATCTAAATATATCATATCCGCCTGCTGAGCCTGACAAGGGAAACCGCGGGGAAAGCGGTATTATTTCGGATGGATGACGATGGGCTCGATGGTCTCGATCCCGGTCCCGAATTCCGACTCCGGCTCGGACAGGACAAAGGTGTTGAAGCGCTTGCGCAGGGTCATGCTGCCTGAAGGCCGGCCAGCCACAAACCAGTGGACCTCGAAGTCCCGGCCAAGGCGGATCCGGCCAGGCACGGAAATGTCGAATCTGCCTTCCGTGTCAGCGACAGCTGATGACCGGATGATGTCGTAGACCGGCTCTGAGACATCTTCCTCGCCAGGGGAAACAAGCGCCCTTCCTTCTATAGCGAGTTCCGCTGATCTGGCCGGGGTGCCTGCCCAGCCCTTGAGCTGGCCTTGGGCGCGGAACCTGAAATCGCACTCCCTCCGAAGAGGCGCTGAGAGGACATCCGCCGGCACGGCAAGCACGGTCAGGGGCACCATGGCGATCATGGCGCCAATGCCTGTGGCAAGGTGCCTCGGGTCAGGATCGCTCGTAAAGGTCATGCCGGCCATGTGCCGGTAGCTGCGGCCCATGCCCTTTGTGTACTCCATCTTGAAATCGCGCATCCGGCAGTCCACGCCGGTCACCGCGGCTGAAGAGATCTCGACCCTGATCCCGGAGCTTGGTTGGCCGTGGCCCAGGCTGAAGCATGACAACAGGAGCCCTGCAACTGCCGGGAACTTCAGGGACCACAGCCGACTCATCCTCATTCGCCGCAATCATAACATTTGGCGGCCAGACAGCCCTGAAAACGCTTCCCGTATAGGCGGTGTTGACGGGAAAATGGTAACCTACCTTAAGGAGCCTGCCTTGTCGGGGCCAGCCTTGGAGGTTTACACCTAGTGAAGAAAGTCCTTTTTACCAGCATCTGCAGGCCCATCGGGGAGAAGTACGGCGACCCGCCCAGCGTGGGCTACGAGCTCCTGCACGGCCAGGTCACCCGCAGTCAGGGCATGTTCAGCCCCAGGGCCAACCACCTCCAGTACGGGCTCGAGTACATAGGCGAGAACCTCGATGCCCCGACTGTGGTCCTTCACTATCCCTCCAAATCAGAACTCATCCGCGAGCTCAAGAAAGGCTACGACTACGTTGGCGTGGGCTTCGTGCTCCCCACCTTCCACCGCGCGAAGGAGACCGTGGCCCTCATCCGCAAGCACTCCCCGACGAGCAAGATCGTGCTCGGCGGCTACGGCACGGTCCTGCCTGACGAGGCCCTCAAGCCATACTCCGACCATGTCTGCCGGGAAGAGGGCGTTGGCTTCATGCGCCGGTTGCTCGGTGAGCCCGAGCTCCCGATCTCCGAGTACAAGCACCCCCTTGTCACGAGCAAGATGAGCGTCTTCTCCGTGCCTGTGACCAACACCGGCCTCATCTTCGGGGGCTTGGGCTGCCCGCACGGGTGCGACTTCTGCTGCACCTCCCACTTCTTCAAGCGCCAGCACATCCGTCTCCTGCCCACGGGCAAGGACGTCTACGCCGTGATGGAGCGGCACCTCGACCACGACCCGGACATGGCCTTCGTCATCCTCGATGAGGACTTCCTCATCAACAAGACCCGGGCCATGGAGTTCCGCGACTGCGTCATCAGCTCCGGGCGGGCCATTTCCCTCTTCGTGTTCGGCAGCGTCAAGGCCTTGAGCCAGTACACCACCACCGAGCTCGCTGAGATGGGCATCGACGGGGTGTGGATCGGCTACGAAGGGTCCCGCTCGGGCTTTGCCAAGCGCGAGGGCAGGCCCGCCGAGGAGCTGTTCAAGGATCTTCACCAGCACGGCATCATGGTCCTGGCTTCCATGATCATCGGCCTCGACTACCAGACCCCGGACATCATCCGTGAGGAATTCGACGGGCTCATGGCCTTGAAGCCGAGCCTCACCCAGTTCGCCATCTACGGCCCCCTGGCCGGCACTCCGCTCTACGACCGCGTGGTGAAGGAAGGCCGCCTGCGCGACGACGTAAAAAACGACGTGGACGCGTACGCCTTCAAGTCCGGGGGCTTTACCTGCATGATCAAGCACCCGACCATGAGCTACGCAGAGGTCGAGGGACTCCAGCGCTGGTGCTTTGACGAGTATTTCCAGCGCCTCGGGCCAAGCATCTACCGGGTGGTCGACACCTGGCTGGCCGGGTATCGGACCCTGCGCGACAGCGAGAACCCCATCCTCAGGTCCAAGGCCCAGCGGTTCGCCATGGACATCCGCAAGTCCTACCCCATCTTCCTGCCAGGACGCGTCTTCGGCCCCAACCCCAAGGTCAAGGCCTGGATCGCTGACCTGGAAAAGCAGGTCTACGACGAGCTCGGAGC
>JACRNU010000078.1 GCA_016234805.1 Elusimicrobiota bacterium | reverse complement strand
TCCATCCCCCAGTATGGCCTGCAGCCGACCTCGATCGAGGGGGCCAGCGTGTCGTGGGCCTCGACCAACCTGGTCTCGGACCGGGACATCATCGTGGAGATCCCGGAGGCCAGGGGCCCCCTGGGGAAGGTCTCCCTGCTCTTCAGGTTCGTGGGCCTGGCGGTCCTGTTGTTCGGGGCGGGCTTCTGGTACATGAACGAGAAGCTCTCGCCCGGCAGGCTCGACAACTTCGGCTGGGGCAACTTCACGCTCCTGACCCTGACCTACTGCCTCTTCTTCGTCAACTTCGCGGTCCTGGGGTATCACGGGGACATCGAGACCTGGCCCGCTCTGGCCGCGGCAGCGCTCACATCCCTGCCGCTCCTGGTGCTCCATGTCTCGCGCCTGATCGACCTGCGCTTCGCACTGACCAGGACCCTGCCGCTGGCCGGCCTGACCCTGGGGCTCGTGGTCAACGGCGTGTACGGCGGCGGCGTCCGCGACTACGTGTTCATGGGCGCGGCGTACATCGTCATCGCATATCTGGCGCTGACTTTCCCGGTGAGGAAACTCAGGGTCGCTTAGGGACGGCCGGAGGGCCGGCGGCCTTGCCCTTGCAGTCAGCGCCAGCGGCCGGGATGAGGAAGGCGAACGCCGGGGTGGCGGATGCGAGCCGCAGGCACCCGAGGCCGAACCGCTCGGCCAGCCTGACCTCCATGTGACGGATGGCCCCAGCGTCGTTGAGAGCCACCACGACGTCGGAGCCCGGCTTGAGCGTGACGGGCCGGCCCGGCTGATCCAGGGAGACGAGGCCGCCGGTCCCCCGCGCCAAGGGGTGTCCCAGCAGCCAGGCTTTGTAGAACGGGTCCGTGTAGAGCGAGAGAGCCGAGGTGGCCCACCAGCTTTCGGGACCGCTCGACCCGTCCCAGGACACCACGAGCCTGCGTTTCTGGGTGATGATGCCTGCGATGTCCTTTGCTGAGGCGAAGCTTTTTCCGTGGATATGGGCCTCCATGCGGCGGCTGCCATGCACGGATACTGCCAGCAGCGCGACGACTACGGCGAATGCCCCGATCAACAGTCGCTGGGGCCGCACTGAGCCTTCCTCCCGCAGCGCGCCGTAGGCGCCGGCGAACACGAGCAGGATGCCGGTCCCAGCCAGCCACTGCACGTAATGATGGGTATGGCTCTGGTTGCGGAATACCGTGATATACGCCAGGGTCCCGGCCAGGGTGATGGCTCCGAAGGTCGTGAGCGCGTGGGACGCGGCTCTTCCGCGCACGGCCCGGGCCGCCAGCAGGCTGAGCGCGAGGAAGACATTGAGGCTGGTGAAATTCGAGTCCAGGAAGCCCGCTTGCCTCATCGCCCAATCCCGGAGAGAGACGCTCTCCATCCGCCCCGTCATGCGGCCCAGGGCTTGGCCCTGCATGTTCTCCATGGTCGCGCCGAGGGCATGCAGGATGAGGAGATTGACCGCTATCCCGATGAGGGCCGCGGCGAGCGCCTGCCAGGCTAACGAGAGATCGCCGCGATCGCGGCTGCGATGGAAGATGTAAAGGAGCATCCCCGCGGCCACGGGATAGGCGACCCAGCCGGTCTGGAACAGCAGGAAGAAGGCTGCCAGGAACGCCAGGCGGTAGGGGCGGGCCTTGTCCATGTGATGCAGGCAGAGGAAGCACAGCCAGACGAACAGCGCCGCCACGTTCTCGTGCTTCCAGGCGTCCTGGTAGTTGAAGTTGAGAGGCAGGACGATATAGAGCAGGGTGAACGCGGCCGCCAAGCCCTCGTCTCCGAGCGCGGACCGGAGCAGGAAGAAGATCACGACCGTGGTCAGCAGGGAGAACAGGAGGGCGTAGGTCCGGGGCGCCCAGTGGTGGAACCCGAGCACGCGGGTATAGGCGTTGAACAGGAGGGAAGGGAGCGTTGGATGATGGAAGTAGTGCGTGAACCCCTCGACCGCGCCCTCGGGATCATAGGTGTACGATTTGAGGCCGAAGATGCCTAAGCGGCTCGGCAGTTCCCGGTCCTGGCTGTGGATGGCCTTGAGCAGGAATGTCGCTCCATCGTAATTCCAAAGATCCCTCCCTTCCAGGAAGGGCTTGTTCAGCCGCGGCAGGGAGATCAGGATCTGCAGCAGCAGGAGAGAGGCCAGGAGGAGCCGCGCTTTGCCGCGGGTGACGCTCCAGGAAGGCGGGGTCAAGGGGGTCTTCGATGCCACCGGATGTCAGCGGCGGGACGCGGCGTAGCCCGGGGGCAGGAGCTTGGCGGCTTCGAGCTCCCTTGCCAGAGCCAGGAGGTCCAGCCGAGCCTCCGGGGTCAGGAGGGGGGATGCCAGCAGCTTGTCGAGCTGGGGCTTGGCGTCAGCGGGCATGCCAGGCAGGTCCGCCAGGGTCACGCGCAGGGTCTCGGCCCCGGTCCGGCCCGGGACCTGTCCGAGGGTGATCATCCAGCCGCTTTCCACGCGGCGCACCGAGTGCTCGCGGAACGAGGCCCCGACAGCCGAGGGGTCGCCATCCTCCCACTTGTAGAGCCAGCCGAGGTAGTGGTTGTTGCGCTTGATCTCCACCTCGCGGGGCAGGTCCTTGATGACCGCGTTGAGCAGGTGCAGGTCATCGGGCAGGATCTTCTTGCCCTGCCGGAATCCCTCGGAGAAGTTCGGGGACCGGACCTCCCGGGTCAGGACCTGCTCCATCTCTTCCCAGTCGGAGCCGATCTCCTGAAGGCCCGCGCCCAGATTGTTCCAGTCCCCGACGGTCAGTCCGTCCCGGACCGCGGCCATGCCCAGGGAGAAGACGAGCGGGTCGAACCCGGTGGCGCGGCCGAGCATACCGAGGACCGCGCCCTGCACCGTCATGGCTGAAGCCAGGCTGTCGCGCTGGTCAGCGCTGGGGCCGGCCTCCACAGGCCTGGCTCCAAGCCGGATCGGACCCGGCCAGGCACAAGACGAGGATGATAGGGAACCGCACCGGCTACATTCTATCAGCATGGGGGGCAGGCAGGCATGGGACGGATGGCCTAATCCTGCTCCGTCAAACGGCCCATGCCGATGGGGAGCGGCAAATTGATATGTTCTTCATGTGAGGAGCCCTGCGGCGGCGTTCCTGCTCGTGTTCGCGGTCGGAGCGGGTCTGCGCGTGGCTGCTGCCCTGCAAACGGACACGGTCGAGAAGCTGCGCGATTCGGGCAGGGCCGACTATTTCGCGTTCAGCCTAAGCTTGAAGGAGGTTGGGGTGCTGGGCTGGTCAGGCACTCCCTCCGCGTTCCGCGGGCCCGCGTATCCCTCTTTCCTGGCGTGTGTGGAGAGTTTCGAGCCTGAGACGAGGCCTGCCAGTCCCCTGATCGAAGCCGGACTGGGTTCTCTCGAGATCCCGCTGGCAGGCTGGCTGGCATGGGAGCTGGCCGGGCCATGGGCGGCAGTGGCTGCCGCGGCTTTGACCGCGCTCCACCCGGCGCTGAGCTGGCCTGTCCCGGCCTGCCGCGTGGAGCCGCTGTACGGCCTGCTGGTCCTGCTCGCGGCGGTCTGTCTCTTGGCATGGGTCAGGAAGCCCTCCTGGAGACGGGCCGCGGCAGCCGGCTTCCTCATCAGCGTGGGCCTGCTCTGCAGGTCCGGCCTGGTCCTGTTCCCGGTGTTCCTGGCCGCGGGGTTGGCGCTCAGGGGCGTTGCCGGTGTTCCCTGGAAGCGCTCCCTCTGGATTATCGTGGGCGCATCGTATCTGTTCCTGCTCCCCTGGGCGGTGCGCAACAGCCATCGGTTCGGAAGGTTCATCCCTTTGGAGGACCATGCCGCGGACCGCAACTTCATCGCCGCGGTCGACGGGGTCGTCATGAACCTCCCCGGCCCGTCGCCGGACGGCGGACCGGAGATCCCGTTCGACGAGCTCGGGAGCAGGCGCTGGGGGGCGGTCAAGAAGATCGCGGGCCATCCCCTGCCGTACCTCGCTTCCTGCCTGAGACGCCTGGCGCGCATAGTCTCCTGGCACGGTGGGCTCCTGTTCCTGGCTTGCCTTGGGTTCCTGCGTCGGCGGAGCGATCCCGCCGCGTTCGTGCTGGGGTTTCTGGCAGCCTACTATATCCTCATGCACTCTCTCTTGTCGCTGGAGGCCCGCTACATCGAGCCGGTCCTGCCGGTCCTCGCGATATTGGGAGGGGCTGGAGCCTCGGATTGGCTGTCTCAGTCGGGCCATGGGGGAAACGCGTCAACGCCGGCAGCGCCTCCTGCCTGGGGACAGCGATTGGCCATGGCCGCTGCGCTGGCCGTGGCTCTTCCCCTCTATATCCTGGTGGTCTCGTTCCTGGCGCGCGAGCGGATCTAGCGGCCCAGGCTTGCTTTCGTCGAAAGGACCAGTGCCCTGAGCTTGGCGCTCATGGGCTGACGAAGGGCCTTTTCGCAATCCCTGAGCGCCGCGGCCTTCTGTCCCTTGCCGGCCCGGAGCGCGGCCCGGCTGGCATAGGCAGGTCCGAACCCAGGGTCGAGGCTGATGGCCTTGGTGAAGCCCTGGAGAGCGAGGTCCGCTTCGCCGGCCTGGAAGGCGTCCATGGCTTGGTCGTGAGCTTGGCGGGCGCCAGCGGCGAGGAACCTGGCTTCGCGCAGGGCTGCCCAATGTTCGGGCCAGGTGAAATCGATGGTTGAAGCGGTTTCCCGGTATGCTTCCAGGGCCTCGGGGTAGCGTCTTTCCCGGCAGAGTCCGTCTCCTCGGGCCAGCAGGGCCTGGCTGGCGAGGGTCTCATCAGTCCGGCGATGGGTGGTCTCCGCTGTCCCGCGTTCGAGCGCTGCGCGCCAGAGTTCTTCGCACGCAGCGGCCTGAAGCCATGCCTTGGGAGCGTCCTTGACGCCGAGCAGGGCCCGGGCCACGGAGTAGCACGCCGGATAGTGGGAGGGGTCGAGCTTCCAAGCGCTCTTGAGCGCGGGAAGGGCTGCCTGGAAGGAGCCGGCATGGAGCAGGGCCGATCCTTCGCGGTAGGACAGTTCCGCGTGGTGCCAGGACCTGAGCTCGTGGAGACCCCGCGCCATCATCAGCCGCATGGTCCGGCGCGCCTGCTCGGAGTCCGTATGGATGGCCTCTTGGCCGTAGAACCAGAGGAGCATCTCTGCGTCCGCGGCCGGCAGGCTCGTTCTCAGGGCTGCCTCGAATTCCGCGGACGAGCTTGGATCCTTGCGCCGGAGCAGGGGCAGGGAGACCAGGGACCTTCCCAGCCAGGTCTCGATCATGGGATGCTCGCCGGCTGCGGGCGGCAGCGCCGCCATGGAGAGGAGTTCGGCTCGGCCGTCCGTTGGAAGCCAGGCGCAGCCGGCCCGGGCCTGGGCCAGGCTGTCTCGGACGCGGGTGGCCAGCACCGCGGCGAGCAGGAGCGCTAGCAGGAGCTTGGTGAGAGGCCTGTTCTCCGATCTCCGGGCCAGGTAAGCGGGCAGGCAGAGCAAGGCTGCTCCAGCGAAAGCCAGGTTGTGGGGGTCCGCGCCCATGAAGTACCCGCTGAATCTGGGGAGCGGGAAAGCGTAGACCACCGGCGCCAGGGCCAGCGCTGCCCAAGCAGCCAGGAAGGCGAGACCGCGCCAAGGCAGGGCCGTGGGCTTGCCCAGGCGGCGTAGGACGGCGGTCTCAAGGGCCAGGAGGATGACGACCGCGGCCGTTGTTCCGACAGGGTCCAACCCTGGCGGCACGAGGAGCATGGCGGCATAATCGAAGAGCATGGAGCCCGGCAGCCACCATGGATCCGGCCAGGCCCAGGCGATGGGCCCGTAGAACCGTTCGGCATGGATCCACCATCTCATCCAGGCGAGGTACAGGGCGACCGCGGCCCAGATGGGGAGATGGCGGCGCGCCAGCTCCTTGGTCAAAGGCGGACCGTTGGCGGGGATGAGGCAGTCGTAGGCCAGGAGCACGGCAGGCAGCAGCACGTACATCTCCTTGGCCGACATGGCGGCCAGGACTAGGGGGACCATCCAGCGAGAGGGATAGGCGGCCGCGGGTCCCTGCTGAAAGGACGCATGGACTCGCACGGCGGCGAGGCAGAAGGCCGCGGCCAGGATGTCCGGCAGAGAGGCCATCCCTTGGAACACTGGGGACAGCAGGCTGAAGAAATAGACGCCGCTGGACAACAGCGCCCAGCGGCGGTCCTCGATGAGGCGGGCAGCCATGCTGAAGACCAGGAACGAATTGCCGGCATGGAGCACGAACTTGAGGAGCCTGTAGCCCAGCGGGTCGGTTCCGGAAACCTGGTAGGCCGCGAAATAGGCCAGGCTCGTCAGGGGGCGGTAGCCTCCCTCGCCGAAGACCGCGAAGTAGTCCGGCGTGAGCAGGGAGGACAGGCTGTCCCAATGCCTGAAAGCGGCATGCGTGAGGATGATGTTGAAGCTCTCGGAGTCGAGGATGGGGCAGTTCAAAGCAGGCGCATACAAGGCAAGGGCCCCTGCGCAGAGGAGTCCGGCCCAGAGCCAGGTCATCGCGCCTTTTCGCGGCCGCGCTGTTCCGCGGCCATGGCCCGCAGGGCCTCCTCCCTGTTCGAGTGGGCGAGGCTCGCCGCGGCCGCGTCGAATGACCGGGACAAGGCCACGGCCCGGTCGCAGTAGTCGAGGGCTTCCCGCGGCTTGCCTGCGGAGCTCAAGAGCCCGCACAGGCTCACCAGGGCCGAGAAGTTGTAAGGGTCGGAATCCAGGGCCTCGGCCAGCTTGACCCTCGCGGCCCCGGGCTGCTTGGCCATGAAGAGGGCCACGCCTTGGTCGTTCAAGCGCCGCGAGACCGGCTCCTGCCAGAGTCCCGCGGCTCCGGGAGCGTCGGCCCTGCCCAGCGAAGCTAGGAAGTCGCGCCTCAGCCGTTCCCTCAGGCCTGGGTCCGGCTTTCCGTGCCTTTCGGAGAGGAAGCGGGCCATGAGGTCAACGAGGTCCGCGCAGGCATGGAGGTCGTCAGGCGCTTCCGCGATCCACCGGGCCAGGTAGTCGAACCTCCTGAGGACCCAGGCATCGGCTCGAAGCGCGACCAGTTCGTGGCGCAGGGGGCCCAGGTCTGGATCAGCGCCTGTCGCCGGCCGGGGCGCGGTCGAGGTCGGAGACCGAGCGCCCCGGCCGCCCCCGGGAAGGGCGTTGGCGGGCCGGGGCGCGTCCTTCGCATGCCCCGGCGCGCTTCCCCGTTCCAGGAGGAGATACTCCCAGCCCTGGGGGGAGACCAGGACCTGGTCCAGGAGGAGAGTCCGCTTGAGCTTGCCTTCCAGGGAAAAGAGCCGACGCTCCCGGATCCGAGCGTCAGTCTCATCAGTCCAGTAGATCTGATGGGCTTTCTGCTCGCCGGTCTCGCTGACCGTGAAGCGCCTGAGCTTGTTGCCCCGCGCGAGCAGCACGCGCCGGCCTCTGGCCAAGGCCGCTGAAGCGCGCCGTTCCAGCTCATCGGCCTCGACCCGCCGGACCTGGCTGTCCGGCGCGGCCGCGGAGAGGCACGCGACCTCGAGGGCGTTGAAATGCTTGAAGTAGAACAGCTCGGGCGCCGGCCGGCCCGGCAAGGCCAGGATGTCGCCCGGACCGAGCGCCGCGTCGAGGAAGCGCGCTTCTACGAGCATGGGGTCCTGGGAGGATTGTCCCCAATGCGCATCCATGAACGGGACCAGAGCCAGGGCAACGGCGCTGCCGGCAACGAAGAGCCGGCGCAAGACCTTGGCCCGCGACCCGGCATGGGCGAGGAGCAAGGTCAGCGGGAGGAGGCTTCCGTACACGAACCCGTTGCCGCGGTTGTTGATGAGGAAGAACAGGGCCAGACCACACGAGCCGGCCGCGGCTGTCATCAAAGCCCGGGAGGCGCTGGGAGGGGGAAGGCTGGGGCCTTCATCCTTCTTGAAGAGGCGGCAAGCCCAGGCAGCAACGCAGGCCGCGCCGAACACCAGCGCCAGCCAGATGAAAGGCCGGCCCTGGAGGCTCAAGGTCCAGGCAAGGTCGGCTGCTTGGACCCGCCAGCTGCCGCTGGTGTAGATGGAGCTGCCAGGCATCTGCTCCACCCCGTAGAAGAGGTCCGAGAAGGACATCTTGAAGAAGCCCGGCCCGGACGCGTAGCGGGCCAGGAAGACGCCATACGCCGCGGCCAAGGCCGCGGCGAACCCTGCGAGGAACCTGCCGAAGAGCCCCAGCCGGACCTGCCAGGAGGCGGGCTTCTCCAAGGCCGCGGCCGCGGCTGCCGGCACCAGCAGGGAGAGCGCGGCTGCGTGGAATCCCGCGGCCACGCCTGCAGCGCACCCGGCCAGGAGATGGCGCGGCTTCGCGGCCCGAGGCAGAGGACCCGCCAGCAGCATCAAGGCAGCGGCGAAGAAGAGGGCGGTCAGGGCGTAGGGCGTGGGCCGCAGGGCTCCCTGCCAGAACCCGTTGGAGAAGGCCAGGACCAGGACGGCCAGCGAGGACAGCAGCTTGTCCCTGCTCCAATAGGCCGCGAAGAAGTACAGCCCGGCCAGGGTCAGTCCGGAGAGCCCGATGCCGAGGACTTCCAGGGGCACCAGCATGCGGCCTGTGTAGCCGAAGAGCCCCAGGACCCATCGGAAGGCTGCGAGGAACGGCACGAACAGAGGATGCACCCACTCTTGGGTGACGGCCGTTCCGCTGTCGAGCGAGAGGAGGTAGCAAAGGTCCGAGAAATCGTAGGGCAGCATCCGCCAGGACCTGGCCATCCAGACCGCGAGCACGGCCAGGAAAGCCCAGGTGACGGCCCGGTCCCAAAAGGCTTCATCCCGCATGGGTTCAGTCGTATTATAGCCCAAGTTTGGTACCATTCCGGGGTCCATGACCGAGCCTACGCGAGGAAATGGTCGCGTCCATCGCTGTGGGAGGCGACCATGAAGGTCCTCCACGTCTCCGACGCAGACGACTGGACCGGCGGCTGCGGCCAGATGATGGCTTTGGCCCAAGGCCTGGCGGAGCGCGGTTGGGAATCATCGGTCGCCTGCCGGCCTGGGAGCGCCCTGGCCAAGGCTTCCGACGAGGCCAAAATACCTGCGTTCAAGACCGGGCTGCGTCAGGACTACGACCTCCATTCCGCCTGGCAGCTGGCGGGCTTTCTTTCCCGCGAGGGCGTGGATGTGCTCCACGCGCACCATAGCCGGTCGCACGGCGTGTGCCTGCTGGCCCAGGCCATCCTCCAGGCTCGGGGGCTGCGCAGGCCCGTGCTGGTGGTCAGCCGCAGGGTCTCCTTCAAGCCGAGCAGCAACCCGTTCAGCCTCCTGAAATACAGGGCGCCCTTCAATGACGCGTTCGCGGCCGTGGCCGGGGCGGTGCGCGACGTCCTGGTGGCCAACGGCGTCCCGTCCGAACGGGTGGTGGTCATCCACAGCGGGGTGGATGCGGACAGGTTCGCTCCAAGGCCTTCGGACCCGGAAGTCCGGCGTTCGCTGGGCTTGCCTGAGGGCTGTCCCGCGGTCGGCAAGGTCGCCAACTACTCGGCGTGGAAGGGGCAGGCCTGCTTCCTCGAGGCAGCTTCCCTGCTGGTCCGGGAGGGCCGTAAAGTCCACTTCGTCCTGGTGGGACGGGATACGGACGGGCCGGAGATGCGGCGCGAGGTGGGCCGCCTGGGCCTGGAGGGGCGCGTCACCCTGGCCGGCTTCCGGAAGGACATGCCCGAGGTGCTCGCCTGTCTTTCGGTGAGCGTCAACGCGGCCGTGGGCGGGGAGGGCCTTTCCGGCACGGTGAGGGAGTCCCTGGCCATGGGCATACCGGCCTTGGCCTCGGACGTGGCCGGCAACAGGGAGATCCTCGGCTCGGAGACCGCGAAGTTCCTCTTTCCCGCCGGGGACGCCGAGGCTTTGGCCGAGCGCCTCCGTTGGACGCTCGACCACAGGGATGAGGCCCGCGCCGCAGGCAGGGTCCTTGGGGAGCGCGTCCGGGCGGAGTTCAGCGCTGCCGCCACCGTGGACAAGACCGAGAAGCTCTACCGGACCCTGGTGGATGGGAGGTCCGAGTCAGGCGGAGCAGAGGTCCGGAGCGGGATTCTCGCCTCCATGCTCAAAGCCCTCATCCTGGCCACGGCCCATGCCGGGCTCCTGCTGGCCCTGGTCCTGGGCGGGATGGGCCTCTCGGATCCGGACCAGGGAGGGAAATTCGGGCTCGCGACAGCGGCCGCATTCGTCCTGATCCCTCAACTGCTCGGCCTGGCCGCAGGCCGCTGGCTGGCCCTTCCCCTTTGGGCCGCGCTCGCCGGGGTCCTGGCGCCGCCGCTGGCCGCTCTGGCCGCCGCTCTTTCCGTTGAGCCCAAGCTCTTCATGGAGGTCGTGGCCTCGGACGGCGGCGGGAGGCATATCTTCTTCCCGGACCCAGCCTGGAAGTGGGCCGCGCTGCTGTGGGCCGTGGTCGCCGGGGCGGCTTGCGCCGCGGGCTGGGTCATGGGGCTCCTGTGGAGGCGCTGGCCCAGCCAGCCGCTCACCAAGCCTCCCGCCTAGGCTCAGGCCGTCAGGCCGTTGCGCAACAAGGTCGACAGGGCCGCGACGATCTTCGGGTCCAGGATGCCGCGGTCAGCCGAGGTCTTCATCTCCGCGATGGCGGCCGTGGGCTCCCAGCCGTCGCGGAACTGGCGCGGCGAGGTGAGGTGGTCGTACTCGGACGCGACCCGGATGAGCCTGCCGCCGATGGGGATCGCCTCTCCGGAGAGCGCTTTCGGGTAGCCTGACCCGTCGAAGCGCTCGTGGTGGCTCTCGATGGACAGCAGGGCTTCCGGCGCGAGGCGGATGTCCATGGTGGAGAGGACGAGCGGAGCGGCCTCCACGTGCACGCGGATCATGCGCTGGTCCTGCTCCGGAAGCGAGGTGACCGTGTCGTCCTGGTTGAGGAGGTGCTCGGGCACGTTCTTGCGGCCCATGTCGTGGTAGAAGGCTCCCTCGAAGATGTGCCTCTGGCCGGCTTCGTCCATGCCGAGGGCCTCGGCCAGGGACCCGGCCAGGGATGCGGTCACGATGCTGTGGCCCATGGTGCCGTCGAGGGCCTCGACCGGCAGGACGCAGTCGCGGTTGATGCCGTAGCGGTGGAGCCGGTCCTCGCCGTAGGCGCGGACCGAGACCGGGATGCGGCGCGAGTCCGCGAGCGGGTCCTTGAGCCCGATGACCTCGTAGGCGTAGACCGCCTTGGCCCGGCCCTTGAGCTTGACCTTCTCAGGCCGCTCCTGCTTGGAGAGCACGAGCTCGGCCACGCGGGCCTCGATGCGTTCCCCGATGTCCGGCTTGAGCGACAAGGCCCTGCGGTAGTACTCGATGGCTTGGGGGACCTCGCCGAGCTTGCCGCTGAGCTCCGCGGCTTCGAGGAAGGCGTCGGGGTCGGCCGGCGAGAGGCCGAGCCGCTCCTGCACCTCGCGCAGGCGGGAGTCGAGGGCCGCGGCCTGGTCGGCGGAGCCGCGCTCCACCAGGCGCCGGATGTCGAAGAAGCGCGAGACCTTCTCCTGGGTGGCCGCGTCCACGCACACCGAGCCCTCGGGACAGATCCTCTGCAGGCGGGCGGCCACGTTGACCACGTCTCCGAACGCGGTGTAGGCCTTGCGGTGTTCTGAGCCGACGAGGCCGACCACGGCCTCGCCGTGGGCGATGCCGACCCTGATCTTCCAGCGGAAATCCGGCGAGGAGACGCGCTTCTGGATCTGGAGCGCGGTCAGCACGCACTGGATGGCGTTCTGCTGGTGGTGCATGGGGATGCCGAACTCGGCCATGAGGCCGTCTCCGATGAACTTGTCGAGGTGGCCGCTGAAGGAGGTGATGATGGGCTCGAGCTCGGTGAAGAGCCGGTTCATGTGGTGGACCACGGCCTCGGGCTTCATCTCCTCGACCGTGACCGTGAAGTTGGCGATGTCCGCGAAGAGCACGCTCAGCTCGCGCTTCTCATTGACGAGCCTCTTGTTGACCATCATGTTCGCGACCCACGGGTCCATGGTGGCGTAGAGCGCGCTCTCGAGCTTCTTGCGCATGTTCTCCAGGTCGCCGTTCCTCTTGTCGATGTCCTGCATCTTAGCCAGGAGCTTCTCCTGGGAGCGCCTCCAATCCTCGAGCTGGACCTGCAGCTGATGGAGGCCCGAATCCGTGCGCTCGTTGAGCCTGCCCACGATGGCTCCGGCGAGGATGAGGAACCCTCCCCAGGAGAGGAGGTGGGTGTAGACCTCTTGGCCCACGGGCCCGGTGTGGAGGATGTGCGGCCTGATGCCCACGAAGAGGAGCACGGTCAGCACGACCAGGATGCTCCCCTTGACCGCGCTGCGGGCGTCGAGGAAATAGCCTGCCAGGAGCACGGGCAGGAAATAGAAGCTCAGGAAGGACGGCTGGTCCCCGAAGAACCAGACCACGATGGGGACCGAGACCAGCAATCCGGCGATGAAGACACGCTCGTAGTTATGAGCCAAGCGCTCAGCCCAGGTGCCCCGGAGCAGGGGCAGTAGTCGGCGCTCTTTAGAAACCTCTTTCGGGTCCATGTAAAAACGCTTCGGCGGGCCCTATAGTTTAGCCCTGGAATTCATTTTCGTCAAGCCCTCGGACAGGTCCCTGGTTGACCCCAAAATCCTAAATGGTAATATAGCGTTCTCTTCAGCGCCTCCGCGTGGAGGTCTCGGGAATCGTATCGTCGAAGGGAGGAGCCTTGTCCGAGCAACCGATTGACGCGCCTGAATCCCGGCTGGGAAAGCTGGTCCGCTGGTGTTTCAAGAAGCTCGCGCCCGCAATGGGAGAGGTCTCCTGGACGCCTCCGGAGTGGCTCAAGCGTCTCCAGTCCGCCCCGGCCGGGCCGGGTTGGCGGGAGAGGCTCCACCACGCGGCAGCCGGCCTCAACCGGGCAGGCGCGTCTTTAGCCGCGTGGGTCAGGGAGCAGGCGGGCAAGGACCCGAAGTTCCGGGTCAAGGTCTCGGCCGCGGGAGCGGCGGCGGTGCTGCTTCCCATAGGCATCCTCTGGTATCAGCATCAGCCCAAGGTCGTCCGGTTCAGCGTGACCGGGAACGCGCCGGGGCCGACCCGGATGTCCGACAACCCGGCTCCTGACCCGGTCCACGTCGATTTCGGCGGGTCAGCCGCGCGGCTCGACAAGATGGGCAAGCCCGTGGCCCGCGGCATCACCCTCTCGCCGAGCGTCCACGGAATCTGGCGCTGGGAAACGGACCGGCGTCTCACCTTCACCCCGAAAGAGGATTGGGCCATCGGCCAGGAGTACGTGGTCAAGCTCGATAAATCCCTGTTCCCGGACCATGTGAAGCTCGAGACCTATGAGTACAAGTTCAAGTCCGCGCCCTTCATGATGTCCTTGAACTCGGCCGAGTTCTACCAGGACCCGACGGACCCCAAGCTCAAGAAGGTCGTGGCCACGGCCGCGTTCAGCCACCCGGTGGACCCCGCCGAGTTCGAGAAGCGCGTCTTCCTCCGGCTGGCCGGCCAGGAGGGAGGGTTCCTGGGCCTCGGGGCCAAGAGCTTCCCGTTCACCGTCCTCTACAACAGGTTCAAGACCGAGGCCTACGTCCACTCGGACGCGGTCGAGATCCCGATGAAGGACACTTACATGCTGGTCGCGGTCCAGGACGGCGTCCCTCCCTCAAGGCCGGGGCCCGCCTCCCGCGAGAGGGCCGAACGCACCGTCCCCATCCCGGGCATGTATAACTTCTTCCGCGTCGAGTCCGTGGAACTCGCCGTGGTGCGCAACGAGCGTTTCGAGCCCGAGCGCGTCCTCGTCGTCCGGACCAGCGCCGGGGCGCTCGAGTCCGAGATCCAGAAGGCCCTGAGGGTCGTCGAGCTTCCCAAAGACCTGCCGGCCGTGGAGGGCAGGGCCGCCATCCCGAACTTCGCCTGGCGGGACTCCTCCCGCGTCCCGCCCGATATCCTCGCCGCCGCCAAGCCGGTGGCCCTCGCTCCGATCCCCACGGACCGTGAATACTCCGCCGCGCACAGCTTCAAGTTCACCGGGACCCCTGACCGTTTCCTTTATATCAAAGTCGCCAAGGGCATCCAGTCCTACGGCGGCTACATCCTGGCCAAGGACCTCGTCCAAACCGCGCAGGTGCCCGCGTTCGAGAAGGAGCTCAAGATCATGAGCGAGGGAGCCATCCTCTCCTTGAGCGGTGAGAAGAAGGTCTCCGTGATCTCGCGCGACGTTGACGCCATCCGCTTCGAAGCCGCCAGGGTGGTGCCGAACCAGATCAACCACCTGGTCACCCAGTCCCAGGGCATGTTCCGCGACCCGCAGTTCCGGTACAATTTCGGGCTCGACAACATCGCGGAGCGGCTTTCCGAGGTGCGTCAGCTCCACGCCGAGCCGGGCAAGTCCGTCTATTCCTCCTTCGACCTCTCGGACTACCTCAGCGTCGGCGACGGTACGAAGCGCGGACTCTTCTTCTTCAAGGCCGAGGCTGTGGACCCGGTCACCAAGCAGCCGATCGGCCTCCAGGACAAGCGCCTCGTCCTCGTGACGGACCTGGGCATCCTCGTCAAGGAGGTCCTGGGCGGCGGCCGCGAGGTCTTCGTGCAATCCATCGGTGACGGCTCCCCGGTCTCCGGCGCGCAGGTCCAGGTCCTGGGCAAGAACGGCGTGCCGGTCCTCTCCGCGGCCACGGACGGCGAGGGGCGCGCGAGCTTCCCGTCGCTGAGCGGCTTCGAGAGGGAGAAGGCTCCGACCGTGTTCGTGGCCCGCAAGGGCGCGGACCTCGCCTTCCTCCCCTACGACTGGGAGGACCGCAGGCTCAACTTCTCCCGGTTCGACATCGGGGGGGCGCGCACGCCGGGCCTGGGCGAGCCCCTGCAGGCGTACCTCTTCTCGGACCGCGGCATCTACCGGCCGGGCGACGAACTGCGGGTCGGCCTCATCGTCAAGCCCTCGGACTGGCGCCAGAACATCGCGGGCGTGCCCCTGGAGGCCGCCATCACCGACGCCAGGGGACTGGAGGTCTTCCGGTCCAAGATCATGCTCTCGCCGCTCGGGTTCGAGGAGTTCCGCTTCACGACCGAGGAGACCGCGCCCACCGGCGCGTGGCAGGCCGGCATCTACGTGGTCAAGGACGGACGCAGGGGAGCTCTCTTGGGCTCGACTTCGCTTCGGATCGAGGAGTTCCTGCCGGACCGCCTGCACATCACGACGCGGCTCTCCAAGGAGCGCGCCGATGGCTGGGTGTCGCCCAAGGACCTCAAGGCCACGGTCTTCCTCAAGAACCTCTTCGGCACCCCCGCCTCGGGCCGCAAGGTCCGGGCGGAGATGTCCCTCTCCCCGGCCTTCCCGGCCTTCCGCGCCTTCCCGGACCACGTCTTCTTCGACCCCCAGGCGGCCAAGAACTCCTTCACCGACAGGCTCGAAGACCGCGAGAGCTCGGACAGCGGGGAGGCCGAGTTCGACCTCGACCTGACCCGTTTCGAGAAGGCCACCTACCGGCTCCTGTTCACGGCCGAGGGCTTCGAGACCGGCGGGGGGCGCGGCGTGGTCGCGCAGAGCCAGGTGCTCGTCTCCCCCAGGGAGTTCCTCCTCGGGTACAAGCCCGACGGCGAGCTGCGCTACGTCTCCAAGGGCAGCGCCCGCTCGGTCGAGATCATCGCGGTGGACCAGGCCCTCAAGAAGACGGCCGCAGGCTCGCTCAAGGCCCATGTCGTGGAATTGCGCTACGTCTCGGTCCTGGTCCGGCAGGAGAACGCCACCTACAAGTACGAGTCCGTGCTCAAGGAGGTCCCGGTGCATCAGGCCGCTCTCTCGGTCCCGGCCGGCGGCCTGCGCTTCCCCCTGCCTACCGCCGAGCCGGGAAGCTTCGCTCTCGTGGTGCGCGACAGCCAGGACACGGAACTCTGCCGCGTCCTCTTCAGCGTGGCCGGCCAAGCCAACATCACGCGCTCCCTGGAGAAGAACGCGGAGCTCAAGATCCAGCTCAGCAGGGCGGACTACGCCCCCGGCGACGAGATCGAGCTCCAGGTCAACGCCCCCTACTCTGGAGCGGGCCTCATCACCATCGAGCGCGAGAAGGTCTACGCCGCCAAGTGGTTCCGCTCCGGCACCACGGCTTCGACCCACCGCATCCGCATCCCCGCGGAGGTCGAGGGCAACGCTTACGTGGTGGTCTCGTTCGTGCGCTCCATGGACTCGCCCGAGATATACATGAGTCCCTTGAGCTACGGCGTGGCTCCCTTCTCGGTGAGCCGCGAGCGGCGCACCGATCACGTCACTTTGGACTGCCCTTCCCTGGCCCGGTCCGGCCAGCCTTTCCGCATCCGCTACAGCGCGGACAAGCCAGGCAGGATCGTGGTCTTCGCCGTGGACGAGGGCATCCTCCAGGTGGCGGGCTACAAGACCCCGGACCCCCTGGCGCGCTTCTTCGAGAAGCGCAGCCTCGAGGTGACCACCTCCCAGATACTCGACCTCATCCTGCCCGAGTTCAAGCTGGTGCAGTCGCTCTCGGCGCCCGGCGGCGACATGGGCCGGGAGGCCCTGGGCAAGAACTTGAACCCCTTCAAGCGCAGGCGCGATAAGCCCGTGGCCTACTGGTCCGGGATCATGGACGTGGACCAATCCCCCCGGGAGGCCGTCTACGAGGTGCCCAGCCAGTTCAATGGGACCTTGCGCGTCATGGCCGTGGTCGTGGCCCCGGATTCGATCGGCGTGGCCGAGAAGAAGTCCGTCGTGCGCGGGCACTTCGTGCTGACCCCCAGCGCGCCCGTCGCGGTCGCGCCCGGAGACGAGTTCGAGGTAAGCCTGGGCGTGGCCAATCAGGCCGAGGGTTCCGGGCCGGATGCGGAGCTCAGCGTCGAGCTCAAGACCTCCGAGCACCTCGAGGTGGTGGGCAGCCCTTCCCAAAAGATCAAGGTGGGGGAGAACCGCGAGGCCGGCATCGTCTTCAAGCTGCGCGCCAAGGACAAGCTCGGCTCCGGGAGCATGACCTTCACGGCCGTCCTAGGGGACCGCAAGTCCCAGGTCTCGGTGGACGCGAGCGTCCGGCCGCCCCAGGCCTATGTCACCACCCTAGCCGGCGGAGTCACGAAGTCCGCGACCGCAGACATCCCGGTGACGCGGCGCATGTACCCGCACTTCCGCATCCTGGAGGCGGGCGTCTCGCCCCTGCCCATGGTACTGGTCAGCGGTCTGGTGCGCTATCTTGAGGCCTACCCCTACGGGTGCACGGAGCAGGTCGTCAGCCAGGCCTTCCCGGCCCTGGTCCTGCGCGGCCGGAAGGATTTCGGGTACTCGGCGGAGAAGACCAAGCTGAACCTCGACCGCGCCATCGCGGTCCTGCGCGGCCGGCAGAACGCGGAAGGCTCCTTCGGGCTCTGGTCCGCGGAGTCCGAGGTCTCGGACCTGCAGACAGCTTACGCTCTTCACTTCCTCACCGAGGCCAAGGAGCGCGGCTTCCCCGTGCCTTCCGAGGTCCTGGCCAAGGGCCTGGCGTATCTTGGGAGCCTCGTCGGGACCGAGCCCTCCTCCCTGGGCGAGGCCCGGGCCAGGGCCTACGCTGCTTACATCCTGACGCGCAACGGCGCCGTGCTCTCCGCGCCCCTGGCGGCTTTGCGCCGCCACCTGGACGTCAAGTTCCCCAAAGGTTGGCGCAAGGACCTGACCTCCGCCTATCTGGCCGGCGTGTACAAGATGCTCAAGCAGGAGGACCAGGCCTCCAGCCTCATCGGCCAGACCAGGATCGGAGACCCCGGCCCCAAGGAGGTCGGCTGGTTCTATGACGGCCTGGTGCACGACAGCCAGTACCTCTACATCCTGGCCAGGCACTTCCCCGAGAAGATCAAGGAGGTCAAGCCCGAGGCCCTGGACCTCATGGTGCAGCCGGTCGTGAAGGGGACCTTTAACTCCCTCTCGGGCGCCTACGCCATCCTCGCCTTGACGCAGTATGGCGAGGCCATGGGCCCGTCGGCCGCGGTGGACGCTGGCATCGCCGAGCTGGACGCCCAGGGGGTGCCCAAGAAGCTCGGCCTCTCCGGCGGCCTCTATCTCAAGGCCGGGTTCTCGGACAAGGCCAAGACAGTGCGCTTCATCAACCTCTCGGGCCGGAAGCTGTACTACCAGGCCACCATGGCCGGGTTCGACCTGGACCTGCCTGCCAAGGAGGTCAAGAACAAGCTGGAGGTGCAGAGGGAATTCCGGCACGCGGGCGGGGGCGTCACGGCCAAGGCCGGGCAGGGCGACGAGCTCGAGGTGCGCCTCAAGATGCGAGCCATGGAGGGCGCCGGGTCCTTGAGCAACGTCGCGATCGTGGACCTCCTTCCGGGCGGCTTCGAGGTGGTCATGGACCGCAAGGTGGCCGGAGGCTTTGCCGCGCCGCAGCAGCCTCAGCCGCAGAGGAAGATGGCGCGCCGGCGGGCCGTAGCAGAGGGCGAGGGTGAAGGCGATGGCGGTGGGGAAGGCGAGGGTTCGGAGGGCGGGGAGGGATACTCCGAGGGAGATGGGTCCTCCGAGGACGAGGGCTCAGGCGAGTCCGCCGAGTCCCCGGCCCCTGAGGCGGGTCCCTCCGGCTTCGGCGAGCCTTCCTCCACCTGGAGGCCGCAATACGCGGACGTGCGCGAGGACAGGGTCGTGCTGTTCGGCTCCGTGACCACGCAGGCCCAGGAGTTCGTCTACAAGATACGGGCGACCAACAAGGGCGTCTTCACTGCGCCACCCGTGTTCGCGGAAGGGATGTATGACCGCGGCGTGCAGGCCAGGGGCCTGCCCGGGAAGATGACGGTGGAATGACTCGCAGGCGCAGGCTCATCCTCGGCGCAACGGCTGCGGCCGCGCTCCTCTATGCGGCCGTGCCGAGGCCGTCCCTGCGGGCCACCAGCTATTCCCGGGAGGTCTACGACCGCAGGCACCGGCTCCTGAGCCTCACGCTCTCCTCGGACGAGAAATACCGTCGGTGGGTCCCCCTCAAGTCCATGGCGCCGTCTTTGGTGGAGGCTTTCGTTCTTCAGGAGGACCGGCATTTCCGCCGCCACCCAGGGTTCAATCCACTCTCCCTGGGCCGGGCGTTCTGGCGGACCTATGCTCTGCGGGGCCGGCGCATCGGGGGTTCCACCATCACCATGCAGCTGGCGAGGATGAGGTTCGGCATAGAGTCGTCCTCCCTTGGCGGAAAGCTCGCCCAGATCCTGGCCGCGCTCCGGATCGAGCGGCACTACTCCAAGGATGAGATACTGGAAGCCTACCTCAACGCGGTCCCCATGGGCGGAAACGTGGAGGGCGTGGGCTCGGCCAGCTTGGTCTACTTCGGCAAGGAGGCCGACCGTCTCACGCTTCCGGAGGCCCTGGCTCTGGCCGTCATCCCGAAGAGTCCGGCACGGCGCGCCTCCCTGCAGGAGGAAAGGCTTTCCGACGCGGCCATGAAAGCCAGGCGCGGCCTCTTCCATCGCTGGGTCGCCGTCCATCCCGAGGACCGGCGGGAGCATGGGTTCATGGACATGCCGCTCCTGATGCGGCCGCCGGGCAAGCTGCCCTTCTTCGCCCCGCAGTTCGTGCAGGCGGTCCTGGCCGAGGATCCTTCCCAGGCCAGCGTAGTCTCCACCCTGGACCTGACCAAGCAGCGTCTGTTGGAGCGCAAGATCCGTTCCTATGTCGAGCGTAAGACCCGCGTGGGCATCAGGAACGCGGCCGGCCTCCTGATCCACTACCCGACCATGGAGGTCCTGGCCTGCGTGGGCTCGGCGGATTACTTCAATCCGGCCATCCAGGGGCAGGTCAACGGCACCCGGGCCATGCGCTCGCCGGGGTCCACGCTCAAACCCTTCATCTACGGACTGGCCCTGGACCAGGGGCTCATCCACCCGGCGAGCATGCTCAAGGACGCGCCCATGAGCTTCGGAGGGTTCAATCCCGAGAACTTCGACCAGGACTTCGCCGGCCCCATCCACGCCTCGGAGGCGCTCATCCGCAGCCGCAACGTGCCCGCAGTCCGACTCTCCCAGGAGCTCGCCTCTCCGGGGCTCCACGGGTTCATGAGGAGCGCCGGCATCGCGCCTCTGCGTGAGGAATCCTACTACGGGCTGGCTCTGGCTCTGGGCGCGGCGGAGATGACCATGGAGGACCTGGGCCGACTCTACGCCATGCTGGCCAACGGCGGGACCTTGCGGCCCCTGCGCGACCGAATGACGGGCCTCCGGAACGAGGGCAGGCGGCTCCTGAGCGAGGAAGCGAGCTTCATGGTCCTCGACATGCTCAAGGATAATCCCCGGCCCGGGCAGAGCTTTCTTCCGGCCTGGACCAGGGACTCGCTTCCCGTGCACTGGAAGACCGGCACCTCCTACGCCTTCCGCGACGCCTGGTCCATCTCCGTGTTCGGGCCCTATGTCCTGGCCGTCTGGGTCGGGAATTTTGACGGCCAGGGCAACCCCGCCTTCATCGGCGCCGAGGCAGCCGCGCCCCTCATGTTCGAAGTCGTTGAAGGCATGCGCAGCGCTGAACCGCGGATGACTCCTCCGCTTAGGCCCGACCGGCTCGACGTGGCCCAGGTCAAGGTGTGCGCGGTTTCGGGCCAGATCCCAGGGCCCTTCTGCCCGCATCGCGCCAAGACTTGGTTCATCCCCGGCAGGTCGCCCATCAAGACGTGCGACATCCACCGGGAGCTGCTCGTGGATGTCCGCACTGGCCTTCGGGCCTGCGCTCCGGGCCCGGGCGTGAAGCGCGAGGTCTTCGAGTTCTGGCCCTCGGACCTCATGAAGATCTTCAACTTGGCCCGCATCCCGCGCAGGAGTCCTCCGGCGGACAACCCTGCTTGCGGCCTCGCGGACCGCTCGACCCGGGGCATCCCTCCCATCATCACCTCTCCCCAGCCAGGCCTCACCTACAGCCTGCGCGCCGCGAGCCTTTCCGGCCAGACCATGCCCCTGTCCGCGGTGACTGACGCGGACGCCAGGCAGACCTTCTGGTTCGTCAACGAGCGCTTCGTGGGCCGGTCGCGGAGCGGGGAGCCGTTCTTCTGGACACCCCAGCCCGGAAGGTTCGTGGTGCGCGTGGTGGACGACCAGGGGCGGGCCGACGCCAGAGACGTGAACGTCGCCGTGGTCGAGTGATCAGCCGGGCGCGTCACGGCTTCTTGGAAGGGGCTTTGGCCGGAGGCTTGGGAGCCAACGCGGCCGCGACCTTGGGAGGCAGCGGCACGCCGAGAGCGGTGCTCAGCTTGCGTATGGCTTCCGCTGACGGGCCGCGCAGCTCGCGGGGCGGGGCGCCGGGCTTGTTCTCAGCCAGGAGGGCTTCGAGCTTCTTGACCGCGGAGTCGAAGAAGGCGGCCATCTCGGGCTTGACCTCGGCCAGGAACCTGCCATCGGACGCGCGGTCCAGCGCCTTTGCGAGATAGCCGAACGAGTTCTCCGGGGACTTGAAGCTCGCCCAATGTCGGGCCAGGCCCATGTTGCCGTCGTAGCTCACCCTGGGCCACTCCTTGGCCTGCCGGCCGAGCACAGCGTCGTAGGCGGGCTTATCCTTCTTGAAAAAGCGCAGCTTGTCGGCCGTGTCGCACTCGTCCTGGTAGAGCGAGGCCTTGCTCCGCCGGTAGGCTTGGAGGTCGTTGACGTACTCCTCGTGCTCCATGATGCCGAACTCAGGGCTGTCCCGGTAGTTGAAGATCTCCGGCTCCTTCTTGGCGCGCTCCGCGAAGTACTTGTTCTGGTTCCCGAAGGCTTCCCACTCGTGCTCGATGGGGTACTTGTTCCCGCTGAGGATGCGCTTCCAGCCGTTGATGGTGTTGTCGATCAAGCCGACGCCGGCCTTCAGGTGCTGGCCGCGGTGCGTCATCTCGTGCACATAGAGCACGTCGAAATGCGCGGAAAGCTTGGCAAGGGCCTCGGGGTTGCGCGAGAGATATTCCTTAAGGGCGGGGACTTCCTCAAGGCCCTGCTTGGCCGTGGCAGGGTCGAGGCCCCGGATGAATTCAGCGACCCTTTGGGAGTTGAAGACCATCTTCTGCTTGTTGTTATCGTAGTAGGCCAGGGTCGTGTTGCCGTTCTCGTCCTTGATGTTCTCGAAGGAGATCGGCGGCAGGGGCTCGGCCGCCTTGAGCACCGCGGCGCCGGTGGGGAATCGGGAGGCTTGCGCCTTGAGGTTGGCCGCGAAGCGGCTCTCGATCTCCTTGACCGGGATGGGGACAGGGCCGGTCTTGGCCCCGGTCGGCAAAACCGCTGCCTGGCCGCCTTTGAGCGCCAGGTCGAGTCGGGCCAGGGGGCTCATGGCCGCCACCACGGAGCTGCCGTCCCCGTCCGTCCACTTCAGGCGCCCGAGGGCCTCGGCGAGTTGGAGCGCCTTGTCGTTGAGCTCGGTCCTGAGTTTGGGGTCGATGCTGGGGTCGGAAAGGAGCGCTGTGATGGCTTGGGCTTCGAACTTGGCCTGTTCGAGTGAAGCCCCTCCAGCGGGCTTCTTGCGCGGCACTCCGGAGGGGATGTAGTTGTCCCACGCCTTGCCGCACCCTGTTGTGTCGAGGCCCAGATCCTCGCACACCAGGCTGATCTTGGCGCGATAGAGCTCGACTTCGGACGCGGAATCGCAGGGCTCGGCGCAGCCTTCCTGGATGTCGCGGGCTTTGAGCAAAGCCGATTTGAAATCAGCGCAGGCTCCTGCGGCGCTAGCGCTGCCCGGACAGACGAGGGCCTGGGCTTTTTCAGCGATCTGGTCAAGGAAAGGCTGGTCCTTCTGATGGCTTTGGAAAGAAGAGCCGAGTGCTTGGAGAGGCTTCTCCTGTCCTGCCGGGGCTTGGGACCAGGAAAGGCTTAAAGGCAGGAGCAGTGCGACGGCGAGCCACAGGCTGGATGGGCGGGTCATGGGGGTCCCTCCACCCCAAGTATGGGTCCGGAAACCCCTATTGTCAAGGGGGCGGCCTTACCTTAATACTAGGCGAATCCTAGGCGGTCTGCGTGCCGGTGTAGGTCTTATCCGACCAGCCGTAGAAGCGCTTGAGGCCTTCCTCGAGCGCGACCTTGGGCTCGTAGCCGAGCTGGAGCCGGGCCTTGGTGATGTCGGGACAGCGGCGGTTGGGCTCGTCTGCCGGGTAGGAGTCCGGGTACTCGACCACGTCGTGCTTGACGCGCCTGCCGAGCACGGTCTCGCTGATCTTGACGAGCTCGAGCATGGAGAGCTCGGGCTTGGGGTTGCCGATGTTGTACGCCTCTCCGGGGAGTCCCTTGACCAGGGCTTGGAGGAAGCCCCGCAGGGCGTCCGTGATGTAGCAGAAGGTCCGGGTCTGGTTGCCTGAGCCGTACACCTTGAGCGGCAGGTCCGCCTTGATGCGGTTGGCGAAGTTGGGCAGGACCCGGTAGTCGGTCTCCTGCATGCCCGGGCCGTACACGTTGAAGGGCCGCACCACGGAGACCGCGGTCCCGAACTTGGTGTGGTAGATGCCGCAGAGGGTCTCGCCGAGCCTCTTGGACTCATCGTAGCACGCCCGGGGGCCGTGGCACGAGACGTTCCCGCGGTAGCTCTCAGGCGTGGGCACGTGCTTGGGATCCGGGTCGCCGTAGATCTCGCTCGAGCTGAAGAAGAGGATCTTGGCCCCGCTGGCCTTGGCGAGGTTGAGGCAGTTCTTCGTGCCCTGGATGGCGACCTCGAGGGTCTCGAGGGGAAAGGCCCGGTAGTAGAAGGGGCTGGCGATGCCGGCTGCCTGCAGGATGAAGTCGGGCTTCTCCTTGAAGCGGAAAGGCTCGATGATGTCGTGCTTCTGGAACTCGCAGTGGGGGATGGGCTCGAACTTCGCGCCTTCCTTGCCCGCGGTGATGAGGTTGTCGAGCACGATGAGCCGGACGGGCTTCTTGAGCGCGTGCTTGTTGAGGTGGCTGAATGTCTCCACGAAATACCGTCCGAGGAAGCCGCGGCCTCCGCAGATCAGGACCGTCTTGCCCGCGAACGCGTCCGCGGTCGGGCCCAGGCTCTGGCAGATCTCGGCGATGTCGGACTTCAAGAGGAATTCGCTCATGGTTTCTTTCCTGGCCGGGTCATGGCTTGACGACGACCTCCGGCAGCGGCACGACGAAGCGGCCGCCGTTGTCCGAGAACGCCTTCTGCTTGGCGATGATGGGGTCCGCGAAGTTCCAGGCCAGGATCAGCAGGTAGTCGGGCTTTTTCTCCAGGATGGCCTGGGACGGGACCACCGGGATGTGCAGGCCCGGGGAGTAGAGCCCCTGCTTCAAGGGGCTGTCGTCTACGATGAAGTCGATGAGGTCCGGCCCGAGCCCGAAGTGGTACATGAGGGTCGTGGCCTTGGCCGGGGCTCCGAACCCGGCGATGCGCTTGCCCCCGGCCTTGAAGCCTTTCAGGAGCTTCTGCAGCGAGGCTTTCACGCCGTCGATCTTGGCCCCGAAGGCCTTGAGGCTCTCCACGGTCTGCAGGCCTAGCTTGGCCTCCTCGGCGATGAGCCCCTCCACGGAGGGGTCGGGCCTGCGCGGTCCGCCCGCGAGCTGGGCCGTGCCCCTGAGGGAACCGCCATGGCTGTCCACCCGCTCGGCCGCGATGAGCTCCATGCCGTTCGTGTTGAAGAAGTCCCGGAGGGGCCTCACCGAATGGTAGGCTAGATGCTCGTGGTACATGGTGTCGAAGAGGGTCTTGGTGTAGACGTCGAGGAGGTAGGAGACCTCGAACACGAACACGCCGTCGTCGGCCAGCAGGGTCCTGATGCCGGCGAGCATGCCCTTGAGGTCGTCGGCGTGGGCGAAGACGTTGTTGGCCGTGACCACGCTCGCGGCTCCGCGCCGGACCCGGAGCTCGCCCGCGAGCCGCTCGGTGAAGAAGACGGGCAGGGTCTCGATGCCCGAGGCCGTGGCCTGGGCCGCGATGGCCCGGGCAGGGTCGATCCCGAGGGTCTTCATGCCCGCGTTCTTGAAGAACTTGAGCAGGGTGCCGTCGTTGGAGCCGATGTCCACCGCCAGGCTGCCGGGCTGGACCGAGAACCGCGTGATGACGGACTCGGCGTAATCCTCGAAGTGCTTTACGAACACGGGGGAGGTCCCGGACACGTAGACGTAGTCCTCGAAGAGCGCCGCTGGGTCCACCACGTCGAGCATCTGCAGGTGGCCGCAGGCCCGGCACAGGAAGAAATCCAGGGGGAAGGTCTGCTGGGGCCGGCCGCGCTCCGAAGCCTTGACGAAGGCGTTGGCCGGAGGCGTGGGGGTGAGCTTGAGGACTTCCACGAGGTCGCGGCTCCCGCAGAGCCTGCAGTCCGTTCTGCGCTTGCAGGCCGCCGGAGCCTGGCTCGCCGGGGCGCCTTGTTCAGTGGTCATTTGAGGAGCTCCACCCGGATGACATCCTTCTCGTAGGCTGTCTGGTCGCGCGGGTTGCGCGAGAGCGTCAGGAACACCGTGTCCTCGGGGAAGCGCATGGCGTGGTCCACCATGGGCGGGGTGAAGACCATGCTCCCGGCCTTGACGATGACCTTCTCCGGCTGGGCAAGGCTCCCATTGTCACGGTGGAAATAATACATCGTACCCGAGACCACGTAGCAGTAGTGCCAATCGGTCTTGTGGAAGTGGTTGCCGCGCACCGCGCCCTTCCTGGAGTCGATGATGAGCGCGCTCTTCATCACGCGCTCGACCAGGGGCCGGATGGCGCCGCGTTCGTCGATGAAAGGCCGTTCGAGCTTGACCAGGACTTCGTCGTTCTTCATGGCCAGACTATAGCAGAGTCCTGATGCCCTGCTCCAGCTTCTCGTTCTCCACGACCTTGGTCTGGGAGATGTCGAGGGCCAGGTCGTCGCGGGCGAGGTAGGCCTCGAAGGCGGAATACTGGTGCCTGGTGATGTTGTCCATGAGCGTTCCCAGGACATAGAGGTGGATCGTGGCGGTCGGCAGCTTCTGGGGCGCGGGGATGAAGTGGCACACCGCGCCGCGCCACCCGTCCTTGGAGACCTCGGCCCATTTTCCGGTCGCTTTCCTGGAGGGCGCTTCCCAGGGATGGGAAGGGATCGGCCGTCCGTCCACGGTCAGCTCCAGGTCCGCCAGGCCGAAGGCGTCCGAGGCCCTGGCCAGGAGGCCAGGGACCTCGCGCCGGCCGGCAGAAACGCGCCAGTGGAGGCGGATGGCCGTGCCTTCGCTCGGTTGCGGCTCCGTCCTCCAGGGGACCCCCATGACGGTCCCTTGCTTCTGGGCGGTCGCCTTGCCTTCCATGACCAGGACGGCCCGGTTGTTCCGCGGGCCGGATATCACTTCGACGCGGTCCGGCTCGAGCCGCTGGACTCCCAGGAGCCCGTAGGCGAAATGGCGTCCACGCCTGGATTCCGGCGTATCCGCATCCAGAAGGGCGGCGTAGGGGTTGTCGAGCTCCCCTGCGGAGAACGACTTTCCATTGAAACGCAGTTCGAGGCCGTCCGGCGTGGGATCGAGCTTGACGCGCCTGGCTCCCGAGGCCACGGCGCACCGCAGCCAGCAGAGGATGAAGTCCCGCGGGTCCGTGAGCTGGTGCTCGGAGAGCTTGTCGAGCAGGCGCGAGACATCCACCCGGAAGGACCCTGACTCTACCAGCACCGAATCCTTGCCGGGCTCGATGGGAGCCGCGGGCCTGGGACTCCGCACCACCGTGAGCTCGAACTTCTCGAGCGGGACCCGAGGCAGTGGGGGCGCCGGCTTAACGGCAATGCCGTTCACTTAAGCCGGCCTCTCGACGAGAAATGGTAGAGTGTTCCCTCGAACGCCGAGAAGGGGATACCCATGGGGCTGGCATCGTCGCTTGTCTCCTTGGGCGACGGCACGCTTCCGGCGTCGTTCGAGGGG
>JACRNU010000077.1 GCA_016234805.1 Elusimicrobiota bacterium | reverse complement strand
CTTCAAATGACTCCGGGAGTGTGCCGTCTCCCAGGCAGACAAGCGCCGCCGCGAGACCCATGGGGTCACTCCTTCTCGGCGCGTGGGAAGATTATGCCACTTTCTCGACGGGGATGGCCCTTAAGTGACCGGCATTGGGATAAGTCTCCCGATCGCCGAATCGGTTCAGCGGCGCTTGGACCTTGACTTGCGCTGGGGGGCGGCGGGCCGGGAAGGGCCGGAGGCGGCGGGACCCGAGGGCCGGTCTCCGCTGGCCGCCATGCCCTTGAGCTCGAAGAGCTGGTCCCGCAGGATCGCGGCCAGCTCGAAGTCGAGGTTGTCCGCAGCCTCCTTCATCTGGGCTTCGAGGTCCTTGAGGAGGATGGGCAGGGTCTTGGGCGAGAGCTCCATCTGCCGGTCGCGCAGGAGGGCGAGCCCCTTGCGCTGGGCCGTGGTCTGGAACTCCTCGAGCTGAGACACCGCCTTCTCGATGGTCCTCGGCGTGATGCCGTGGACGCGGTTGTGCTCGAGCTGCTTGACGCGCCTGCGGCTCATCTCAGCCAGGGCCCGCTCCATGGAGCCCGTGCGGGTGTCGGCGTAGAGCACGACCTGGCCCCGGATGTTCCTGGCCGCGCGGCCGGAAATCTGGATGAGGGTCGTCTCGGACCTCAAAAATCCTTCGTGGTCAGCCCCGAGGATGGCGACCAAAGTCACTTCGGGGAGGTCCAGGCCTTCCCGAAGCAGATTGATGCCCACGAGCGCGTCGAACTTGCCTTCGCGCAGCTCGCGGAGGATCTGCACGCGCTCGAGCGACTCGATGTCCGAGTGCAGATAGCGGCAGCGTATCTCCTTGGTCGTGAGAAAGGCGGTCAGGTCCTCGGCCGTGCGCTTGGTCAGGGTGGTGATGAGGGTCCGCTCGCGGCGCTCCGCGCGGTCGCGCAGGCGCGTGATGAGGTCCTCGAGCTGGCCCTCGCTGGGCAGGATGAGGACCTCGGGATCTACGAGGCCCGTGGGCCGGATGACCTGCTCCACGATCTCGCCCCCGGCCCTGGCGAGCTCCCAGGGGCCGGGCGTGGCCGAGATGTATACGGTCTGGGGGCCGAGGGCCGTGAACTCGTCGAAGCGCAGGGGCCGGTTGTCGAGGCAGGAAGGCAGGCGGAACCCGAAGTCCACCAGGGTGGACTTGCGCGACCGGTCCCCTTCGTACATGCCGCGGATCTGCGGCACGGTCACGTGCGACTCGTCCACCATGAGGAGGTAGTCCTTGGGGAAGAAGTCGAGCAGGCAGTACGGCCTGGAGCCCGGGGGCCGGCCCGAGAGGTGGCGGGAGTAGTTCTCGATGCCGTGGCAGAACCCCATCTCCCGGAGCATCTCCATGTCGTAGCGCGTCCGAGACTCGATGCGCTGGGCTTCCAGGAGCTTCTTCCGCGCCGTGAATTCCGCGACCCGGCCTTCCATCTCCGCTTCGATGGCGCCGAGCGCGCGGTCGAGCTCGCCCCCCGGGGTGACGAAGTGCTTGGCCGGGTAGATCCATTCCTGCTGACGGGCGCGGATCTTCGCGCCCGTCAAGGGGTCGAACTCTTGCAGCTCGACGACGCGTTCGTCTTCGAGCTTGATCCTGATGGCCGTTTCCATATACGCCGGGAAGACGTCGACGACCGATCCCTTCATCCTGAACTTCCCCCGGATGAACTCCGTCTCGTTCCTCTCGTAGTGGATGGCCACCAGGGATTGCGCGAGCTTCTGGCGGGTCGTCTTGCAGCCCACCTCGAGGGGGACCGAGCTCTGTCGGTAGCCTTCGGGCGAGCCGATGTTGTAGATGCAGGAGACCGAGGCCACCACGATGACGTCCTTGCGCGAGAGGAGCGCGCTCGTGCATTTCAGGCGCAGGCGGTCGATGTGGTCGTTGATGGCCGAGTCCTTCTCGATGTAGGTGTCGGTCGAGGGGACGTAGGCCTCGGGCTGGTAGTAGTCGTAGTAAGAGATGAAGAACTCCACCGCGTTCTCCGGGAAGAAGGATTTGAACTCCGCGTAGAGCTGGGCCGCGAGCACCTTGTTCGGTGAGATGACGAGGGTCGGCCGGTCCATGGCTTCGATGACGCAGGAGGCCGTGAAGGTCTTGCCCGACCCGGTCACGCCGAGCAGGACCTGGGACGGAGCGCCCTCTCTGAGCCGCCGGACCAGGGCCTCGATGGCCGCGGGCTGGTCGCCCGAAGGCTTGAAGGGGGAAGAGAGGCGGAAGGCCGGCATCGCGATATTATACAAGTGAAACTTATCCCCAAACATGCGGTAAGATATGTCCGTGGATAACCGACTCTCCCGGACGCGCGGTCCATGCTGAAAAGACCCCTCGGCCGTTCCGGGCTCAAGACGAGCGTCCTCGGCCTCGGGACCATGAACTTCGGGTCCGACTGGTGCGGCCGCCGCTTCGCGGATGAAAAGACCGCGGCTGCCATCCTTGACGCGGCCGTCGCGGCCGGGGTGAATCTCGTGGATACGGCGGACGTCTACGGCCTGGGAGCCTCTGAGTCCATGCTGGGCCGGCTCTTGGGGAAAGGGAGCGGGAGCGGGGGCAGGCGCAAGAACCTGCTTCTGGCCACCAAGGTCTGCGGCGAGATGCGGCCTGGCGACCCGGCATCAGGCGGGCTCTCGGCCCGGCACATCAAAGAGGCCCTGGACGCGAGCCTCGAAAGGCTGCGCACGGACCATGTGGACCTTTTCATGGCGCACGCGCCTGACCCGCGAGTGCCCATCGGCGAGACCCTGGAAGCCTTCGGCAAGGCCGTCAAGGAGGGCAAGGCCAGGGTCGTGGGCTGCTCGAACTTCTCCGCCAGCCAGTGGAAAGAGGCCCTGGACCTGGCCGGCAAGGGCCTGCCCAGGCTGGAGTTCAACCAGGTCGAGTTCCATCTGGCTGACCAGCGCGTTGAACAGGAACTGGAGCCCCTCTGCGGCCAAGAAGGCGTGAGCATCCTGGCCTGGAGCCCCTTGGCAGGCGGGGGGCTTACGGGCAGGTATCCCGGCGACCGCAGGAGGTCTGAGTCCCTGGGCCTCGCTCCAGCCAAGGCTTCGGCTCTTGTCCGGGTGCTCGAGAAGGCCGCCCAATCCAAGGGCCTGACCCCGGGCCAGGCTGCCCTGGGCTGGGTGGCGTCCAAGTCGTGGGTCGCGTCAGCGGTGTTCGGCGCCAGCAGCGAGGCCCACGCTTTGGAGAACCTCGGGGCCAGGCCCCTCGACGCCGGGATCGCGGCGCTCCTTGACCGTGCGCGGGGACTTTGCCTGGACCGGGCAAGGTCCTGAGCTCGGTCCGGGAGGCGGGGAAAAAGCAAAGAGAGGACCCGGACAGGAGACCGGATCCCCTCTAAAACGAATGCTGCTTCAGTTGTTGCGGCCGTTTCCCACGCGGAAGTGCCGGGCGAGCGTGGTCATCACGCGGCCTTCAGTGTTGTGCATCCTGGCCCTGGCCTGATACGGCCCCGGCTCGAACCCGGTCCAGTCGTACCACCAGTAGCCGCTCGACTGCCTGCAGGGCTGCCACGGCCCCTGATTGATCGAGACCTCCACGGACTGCACCGTCTTCGGCGCGTCCACGCGCAGGGTGTACTCCGTGCCGGTGATCTGCTCGTCTTCAGCGGGAAAATCGAGCATGATGGACTCCGCGGTCATGGTGAGGATCCCGTTCCCAACGCGTCCCTTCACGGCTGTCTTGCGACCGCCGTTGTCGTTCTTCATTTTTCATCTCCATCGGGCCCCCTTCCAAAGGGTCCGGCCGGCCCGAAAGGCCGTGTCATCAAGGGAGATTTTATGAAAAACCCTCTTCCGTCGTCGATTGTGGATACTACGCAGGCGGGGAGGGGCTATTACCTAACGGAGCGAGCTCAGGCCGTGGCGGATGGCGAACTTGGTCAGGCCCGCGACCGTGCGGATGGACAGCTTGCGCGAGAGCCGCTCCCGGTGAGCCTCCGCGGTGCGCACGCTGATGCCGAGCTTGCGCGCGATCTGCTTGTTGGGCATGCCTTCCGCCACCAGGGCGAGGACTTCGCGCTCGCGGCCGGTCAGGGAGGGTCCGCTCCCCGCGGCCTTGCGCGGGGACTCCGGGGAGAGCACCGCGTCGGTCATGTCCGCGGGGAAGCTTAAGCCCCCTCCGGCCACGCGCTTGATGGCCGTGAGCAGGTTGGAGGTCGGCTCGTCCTTCATGACATAGCCGTGCGCTCCGCAGCGGGCCATGCGCACCACGTACTCCTCGCTGGCATGGATGCTGAACGCGATGATCCTGGCCTTGGGCAGGGTCTTGCGCAGCCGCCGGGCCAGCTCGCCTCCGTCGAGCGAGGGCAGGGAGATGTCGAGCACGATGACGTCCGGGGACGAGGTCTTGGCCTTGCGCATGGCTTCGCCCGCGTCCGCGGCTTCTCCGACCACGGACACGGAACTCTGCCCGTCGAGATAGGAGCGCACGCCTTCCCGCACGATGGGGTGGTCGTCCACCAGGAAGACCTTGATCTTGCCGCGATTTTCAGGTGTCATGATCCCTTGCTCCTTCCATTTCCCAAGGGCACGGCCACGGTCAGCCGGGTCCCCTTGCCTTGTTTGGAATCGAACTCCATCCTGCCTCCGAGCGCGTTGACGCGGTCGGAGATGTTGCCCAAGCCCAGCCCGCCTTCGGCCGTCCGCCTGCGCCTGTGTCGGGCCGAGCAGCCTCTCCCATCGTCCGCGACGGTCAGCTCGAGCATGTTCTTCCGCCGGCGCAGGGAGAGGTCCACCGCGCTCGCCTTGGCGTGGCGCTCGACATTGGCGAGCGCCTCCTGGGCGATCCTGTAGAGCGCCAAAGACGCGTCCCTGCCCATATTCCTGGAAAGGATGTCGAGCTGGACCTGGGCCTTGACTCCCGAGCGCTCCTTGAACTCGCGGCAGAGCGCCATGAGCGCGGGTTGGAGCCCCAGGTCCACGAGTTCCGAGGGCATGAGGTCCTGCGAGACCCGGCGGACCTCGGCGATGGCCTTGTCCAGCAGGCCCGCGGCCTTCAGGATGTTCTTGGAGGCGTCCCAGGGCGCGCTGGCCACGTCCTCCGGCAGGGCCTGGAGGCTGAACTTGATGCCTGAGAGGATCTGGCCGACCCCGTCGTGGAGCTCGCGGGAGAGCCTCCTGCGCTCGGTCTCCTGGCTCGAGGACACGGCCGTTCGCAGCTTCTGGAGCTCGGATTCGACGCGCTTGCGCTCGCTGATGTCGCGGGCGATGGAGAACACCATCTTGCGGCCCTCGAGCTCGAAGTACTGCGCGCTGATCTCCACCGGGATGCGGCGGCCGTCCTTGGCCATGTGGACCTGCTCGAAGATCGCGTGACCCTTCTTCCTCAGCTGGGCGAAGACGGCCGGCATGTCGGTCGGGCACTTCGGGTCGTCGAAGTCCTTGGGCGACATGAGCCTGAGTTCCTGCAGGGAGTACCCGAGCCTCTGGACCGCCGCGTCATTGGCTTCGACGATCGTGCCCCGGGATTCCCCGACGCTGCCGACCCGATGGATGAAGATGGCGTCGCTGCTGAGCCGAAAGAGGGTGCGCAGCCGGTGTTCGCTGCTCTTGAGCGCCTCCTGCGCCCGTTTGCGCGGGGTGATGTCCGTGAAGTACCCGACCATGGCGTCCCCGTCGGGGAGACGGATGGCGTTGATCTGGACGAAGACCGGGAACAGGGAGCCGTCCCTGCGCTGGGCCATGCCCTCGAACTGGCGCGGGGCCGGCTTGCCGGACACGCGAGCCTCGTGCTGCTTGCGCATGACCTTGACCTGGCTAGGGGCCACCAGGGAGAAGATGCTCCTGCCGGCCACTTCATCGGGCGACCGGAAACCGTAGAGCTCGGCGAAGGCCTTGTTGGCCAGCAGGAACTTGGCATCGCGCATGACCGCGATGGCCACGCCCGAGGATTCGATCAAGGCCTTGAAGCGCTGCTCGCTCTCCCGGAGGGATTCCTCCATCTCCTTGCGCCGCGTGATGTCCTCTGCGAGGCCCTCGACCCCGATCACCCTGCCGTCCAAGTCGCGGACCGGGGTCTCGATCACCCTCAGCCAGTGCCGAGTCTTGTCCTTGTGGTGGATCTCGACCAGGTAAGGGGGCTGCTTGATGCCTCGGATGCCGAGGTTCGTGTGCTGCACGGCCGCTTCGTTGGCCGGGTGGTCGGTCAGGTAGGTGGAGTAGTGGGTGAGGAATTCGGCCTTCGTGTACCCCAGCACCTGCTCGATCGAGGGGCTCAGGTAGGTGAACACGCCTTTGGTGTCGTGCATGTAGAAGAAGTGCGCCTCGCGCAGCCCCTCGACGATCCTGCGGAACCGGAGCTCGCTCTCCTGGAGCGCTTCCTGGGCCAGCTTGCGCTCGGTGATGTCGGACATCATGGCGAAGGACCCGGTCACATCCCCTGTCGCGTCCTTCACCGGGGTGCCTGAGACATTGGCCCAGAAGGTCGAGCCGTCCTTGCGCCGGAACCGCTGTTCGTACACGGTCGGCTTCCCTCTTTTCCGGGCGCGGATCTGGGCCAGGAGGCTCGGCCGGTCCTCAGGCAGCACCAGGTCCCGGAGGATGCTGAGGCCCTTCATCTCGCCAGGCCCGTACCCGAACATGTGTTCCAAATAGGAGCTGACGCTGGTGATCGTGCCGCCGGGGTCGATGGCGCCGAAGCCTTCTTGGGAGGTCTCGATGACCCGCCGGTAGCGTTCCTCGCTCTGGCGCAGGGATTCCTCGGCCTTCTTGCGTGCCGTGATGTCCCGGGTCAGGCCCAGGAGCCTGTAGATCCGGCCGTCAGGTCCCTTGAGCGGGATGAGTCGGTTCTCGAACACGCTCCGCCCGCCGGGCCAGGTCACGACCTCCTCGCGGAGGCTGGGTTTCCCTGTCCGGACCACCCTACGGATGACCGACAGGTGCTTCCTGGCGGTCTTTCTGGGGAATAGCTCGTGCTGGGTCCTGCCCACAGGCTCGGGCATCTGGGGCGTCTTGCGGTTGGCGTAGAGCACCCGGCCCTTCGTGTCGAGCATGAACACGAAATCCGGGATGCCTTCGGCCAGGGCCTGGTAGAGCTGCCGGCTCTTCGTGAGCTCGGATTCGGCCTTTCTGCGGGCCGTGATGTCCGTGAACATGGCGAACGCGCCGGCAAAGCGGCCCTGGCCGTCGAGCACCGGAGCCCCGGAGACCTGGAACCAGCATTCTCCCCCGTCCCGGCGCTTGAAGCGCGATTCGTAGAACTCGTTCTCCCCGCGCTTGCGGGCGGCCATGCGCTTGAGCGTGGATTTCCAATCCTCGGGGAAGAAAAGCTCCCGCAGGTGCCTGCCCACGAGCCCCTTCGGCCCATAGGCGAGCATGGAGCAGAACCTGTCGTTGGCGAAGGTGATGACCAGGCCGCGGTCCAGCACGCCGATGCCCTCGACCGAGGTCTCGACGATGCGGCGGTAGCGCTCCTCGCTCTCCTTGAGGGACTGTTCCGCCGTCTTGCGCCGCAGTTCGGCCGCGATGCTGGAGCACACCCCCTTGAGGGTCTCGGCGAGCCTGTCCAGGTCGGCCCGGACAGTCCGGTCTCCGACTCCAACGGTGGCCAGGATGTCCTTCCCGGACCTCACGGGGATGCAAAGGAGAGATCTTAATCCGAGGCGGCGCGCATCGGAGAAGGCGGGTTCCTTGCGGGACCGGCAATCAGGAACGACCACTTCCTTGCCGGACCGCAGGACCATGCTGGTGAGCGTCCGGTCCGCGGGCACGAACCTGCCGGCAGGGTACTGCTTGGTCTGGGAGCTGATGCCCAGGACCCTGATCGTCTTGCCGTCTCCGGCGGGCTGCATGATCGCGCAGCCCGTGACGCCGAGTTTTTTGGAGACCTCGGCGCTGATCTGCCCGCACGCGGTCTCGATCGAAGGCTGATCCCTGAAGATCCTGGAGACCGCGAGGAGGAGGTCTCTTTCCGCGTTCGCCTGCGTGAGGGCCGAGAGGTCGCGGAAGATGCCCTGCACCACGTCCCGGCCGCCCAGGTTGACGACCTGGGCGGAGATGCCGACCGGGACGATCCGTCCCGCTGCCGTGATGATCTCGGCGGAATCGTCCTGCGCGCTCCCGGCTTTCGCGTGCTGACGGAAGTGCTCCTTGTAGTCGTCCTTGAGCCCGGGGGGGTGGAGGCTGGTCTGGTGGAGGCCGATGAGCTGCTTGCGGGGGCGGCCGAAGAGCCTGGCCGCGGCCTCGTTGCAGTTCACGATGATGCCCGTCTCGGCGTCGCCCCAGAGGATGGCGTCCTTGGCGTGCTCGAAAGAGAGCCGGAACTTCTCCTCGCTCTCCCTGAGCGAGATCTCGGAGCGCTTGCGCTGGAGTTCCGCGCCGACGGCGCCCCCCACGGCGGCCAAGGTCTCGGCGAGCTCTTCGATGTCGTCCCGGGCCGCGGCGCTTCCGATGCTGATGGTGGCGATGATGCGTCCCTCCGACCGGATGGGGACGCACAAGAACGACCTCAAGCCCAGGCGTCGGACATAGCGGAACTGCCGTTCCTTCCTGGATCGGCAGTCCTTTTCCACGACCGCCTTGTCCGTCTTGAGCACCAGGCCGCTGACGGTGTCGCGGCTGGGCCACCTCACGCCCGGCCGGAACTTCGTGCCGGGACCGCGGAACCCGAGGATGCGGATCATGGCCCCGTCTCCCTCGGGCTGGAAGATCGCGGCGACCGGGACCCCGAGCTTGGACATGAGCACGGCGCACACTTTCTGGCACGCCGCTTCCGGTGTGGCTTGCTCGCGGAACACCGTCGATAGCGAAAGAAGCAGTTCCCTCTGAGCGTCCCTGCGCTTGCGCTGGGTGATGTCGCGGCTGATGCCCACCGCGTGCCAGCGGCCGCCGAGGCGCAGGGAGGAGAGGGAAAGCTCGATGGGGAACTCCGTGCCGTCCTTCTTGCGCGCCAAGACCTCGCTGGTCTTGTCGGCCAAGGAGGCGGCCCCGTGCTTCTGCCAGGCGGGGAAGGCCTTGCGGTAGGCGGCCCTGTGCGAGGCGGTCACGAGCGTGGTGTGCAGGGGCCGGCCGAGCACTTCCTTGAGCGCGTAGCCGAACATCCTCGTCGCGGCCGGGTTCCAGTAGGAGATGAGGCCGAAGTTGTCCATGACGATGATGGCGTCCCTCGCGGACGCTGCCAGGACCCGGAACCTCTCCTCGCTCTCCTTGAGGGATGCTTCCGCCTGCTTGCGGTCCGAGATGTCCCTGAAGAACCAGGACCGGCCGTAGTGGGTGCCGTCAGGGCCGAACATGGGCTCGGAGCGGCGGTCGAAGACCCTGCCGTCCTTGAGGCGGATCTCCTCCCGGCTCGGCTTCCGCGGGTGCTTGTAGAGGTGGCGGACCCTGGCGAGGAAGCCCTTGGGGTCTACGAGCTTGTCCAGGACGGACCGGAGCGCATCCTCGTCCGAGCGGGATTGCGCCACCTTGTCCGGGATGCCCCACATCTCCACGAACTTCTTGTTGAAGGACACCATCCTGCCCCGGGAGTCCACCACGAGGATGCCGTCCGGGGAGACCTCCATCTGGGCGCGCAGGAGCGCGTTCTTGAGCCCGAGTTCCTCTTCCGCGAGCTCGCGCAGGGACATGTCCTCGACCATCTCGATGAACCCGTCCACCTTGCCGGCCGCGTCGCGCACCGGGAAGGCCTTGATGCGGACCGGGAACTTCGAGCCGTCGTCACGGACGCCTTCGGTGGACGCCTCGCAGGGCTGTCCCGTGGACATGGCTTTGACGCCCGGGCAGTGCGGGCAGACCTTCTTCCTCTTCTCGAAGGCCTCGTGGCAGAGGCGGCCGATGAAGTCCCGCGGGTCCTTGTTGAAGAAGGCGGCCTGGGCCAGGTTGGCCATCCGGACCCGGAAATCCGGGCCGATGAGGGTGACGCCTGTCTGGATGTTCTCAAGCAGAGCCAGGTAGTTCGCGCCGCCGCTGAACCGCTCCGTTTTGGGCTTCATGGAGACCCCTGGAATGATTCTACACCTTTTTCCCAGAAAACGGCGCAATATGCTATCCTCGCCCCATGTCTAAGACACATCGCTCCTAGGTTAATTTCGTGAGCTTCTGGCCACCGCTGATATGAGCGAGAGACTTCCACCGTCGCCGGCCTCGAACAAAGTTGCGGCGCCGTCGATGGCTGTTTCGCTTCCGCACGAGGATCGCGTCCAGCGTGGT
>JACRNU010000076.1 GCA_016234805.1 Elusimicrobiota bacterium | reverse complement strand
GACATGCGCGTGGAGATGCGGGAGCTTGTTTTGCCCCCGAGACGGTCTGAACGCCGCTACCCAAGGCACGTCAAGATCAAGATGAGCAACTATGCCCGCAACGACGGGCACCCGGCTTAAGTGACCGGCATTGGGCCTAGGTACCTTCAGGCTAGGTGTAGGGCGAGGCTTCGCCTTCCACCGGAGGGACGGGCAGATACCCCTCGGTGGTGTACCATTCCCAGGCGACCTTGAGCAGGGCCTTGATGATGCAGGCGGCCGGGACCGCGAAGACCAGTCCCACGAACCCGAAAAGCTCCCCTCCGACCATCAGGGAGAGCAGGTAGATCAGGGGGTGGAGCTTGACCGCGTGCTTGGAGACCACGGGCTGGACGAAGGCCTCGTCCGCCAGCCTGATGCCGGAGAACAGTAGGACCACCTTGAAGCCCGCCAAGATGGAGCCGAACTGGACCCAGGCCGCGATGCAGCCCACGGCCGCGCCCAGGATGGCGCCCATGTAGGGGATGAAGGAGGCCAGGCCCGAGAGCGCGGCGATGGCGATGGAGTACTTGACGCCGAGGACCTTCAGGCCGATGAAGGAGGCCGTGCCCACGGCCGCGACCACGATCATGGCGCCGCGCAGGTAGTTGCCCAGAGAGGTCTCGATCTCGGCGATGATGTAAAGGGTCTGCTCCGCGTAGCGGCCAGGGCAGAGCTGGATGAAGCCGGAGAGGATGTTGTGCCAGTCCAGGAGCAGGAAGAAGGTGATGAACGGGATGAGGAAAAACAGGGAGAGGAACGGGAAGAGCCCCACGAGATAGGACGGGAGGTTCTGGAGCTGCTCGATGATGGGCTCGTAGATCTTGTCCGTGTAGCCCTTGGCGGCCTTGGGCTCCATGGGGAGGAACTTGAGCACCTTGGCCTGGGTCCTGAGCAGGGCGGCCTGCCCGTGGTCCAGGTAGGTCGGGAGGTTCGCCTTGAGCTCCACGAACTCGTCCTTGATGCCTGGGAGCACCTGCTGGACCGTGACGGTGAGCGCTCCGGCCACGAATACATAGAGGAGGATGACCGCGGCCTCGCGCCGCAGCCCCTGGCTCTCCATCCAGTTGATGAGAGGGTTGATGAGGTAGGCGAGCGCGATGCTCAGGAAGAAGGGCGCCAGCACTTCCCTCAGGTGGAAGACGGCGTAGGCGGCCAATCCCAGGACGATGAAGAGCGTCAGGAACGGGAAGCTTCGCGGCTCCGGGGCTCTAGCCATACGTCGGTGGCTGATGCAGGAGGGAGAGCTTGTTGGCGTGGCGCAGGCGCATGGACATCAGGTGCGCGAGGTGCGTCATGATGCTCACGCCGATGCGCGGGTGGTAGTGGAGGATCTCCTCGAGGTTGGCCCGGTAGAGCAGGTGCACCTGGGAGCGTTCGATGGCCCGCGCCGAGGCTGACCTGGGGAGCCTTTCGAGCATGGCCATCTCCCCGAAGAAATCTCCGGGCTCCAGGGTGAAGATCTTGCGGCTCTTGCCGGCCTGGTCGCGCATGCCCAACTCGATCCTGCCCGTCTCCAGGATGAACATCGCGCGGCCGATGTCGCCTTCCTCGAAGATGACCTCTCCCTCCTTGTACGTCCGGGAGTGGAGGGACCGCACGAGGAACCCGAGGTCCTTGGAGCTGAGGTCCTTGAAGAGCTCCAGGGAACGCAGGAAGATCTTCTTCTTGTGGAGCTCGGGGTCGGTGAAGAGTTTCTTGAGGAACTTGATCATGTGTACCCTGCTGGTGTCAGACATTGCGAAACTTGCATAACTCTCAGAGTTATGCAAGTTTCGCAATGTCTGACACCAGTGTGCGGCCGTCGCCCGCTATTGCCCTTTCCGGCCGGCCCAGAAGCCCGCGACCACGGAACCGACGGCGGAGAGCGACTGCATCCAGCCCGATTTCATGACCGTGCTGACGTGGTCGACCTCTTCGTCGACGCGATAGGTCAGCACTTCCACTGCGCGGGCCGTCTGGCGCAGCTGCAGGATCATGGTCACGAAGAAGATGAGGGCGACCAGCAGCTCGAGGACGATCAGGACAAGGCAGACGGCGACAATGGTATCCATCCGCCTGATTATGCCACAAACCCATCTCCACTGTCTACCCTGCTGGTGTCAGACATTGCGAAACTTGCATAACTCTCAGAGTTATGCAAGTTTCGCAATGTCTGACACCAGTGTAGACACCAGTGTATGGTAAAATAGCGAACGATGACCAATGTCGCGCCTAAGAAGGACAAGCCTTCCTGGCCGGTGAACCTGCCGCAGACGGCCTTCCCGATGAAGGGCGACCTCGCGACCCGCGAGCCGCTCATCCTGCAGCTCTGGGACAAGCTCGGTCTCTACGAGCGGCTCATGAAGACGCGCGAGGGAAGGCCGGAGTGGGTCCTGCACGACGGCCCGCCCTACGCCAACGGCCCCATCCACATCGGTCACGCGCTCAACAAGATCCTCAAGGACATGGCGGTCAAGTCCCGTTCCCTCATGGGCATGAGGACGCCGTATATCCCGGGCTGGGACTGCCACGGCCTGCCCATAGAAACGGCGCTCCTCAAGGAGCTCAAGGTCTCCAAGCGGGCCATCCAGGACCTGCCCGCGTTCCGCAAGCAGGCGGGCGAGTTCGCTGCCAGATTCATCGGGACGCAGAGGGAGGATTTCAAGCGTCTGGGGGTGCTCGGGGATTGGGCGAACCCTTACACGACGATGTCTCCTGGATTCGAGTCCCGCACGCTGCACGCCTTCCGAATCCTGATGGGCAAGGGCTATATCTACCGCGGCCTGAGGACCGTGTGCTGGTGCTCCCATTGCGAGACCGCCCTGGCTGAAGCTGAAGTCGAATACAAGGACAAGACCTCGCGCTCGATCTTCGTGGCGTTCAGGCCCCTGGCGGGTTCCGGGCCCCTGGCCAAGGCGCACGCGGTCATCTGGACCACCACGCCCTGGACCATGCCGGCCAACACGGGCCTGGCGTTCCATCCGAAGCTCGAATATGTCCTGGCCCGGGTGCATTGGGCCGACGGGGAGCATCTCTGGGTCCTGGCCAAGGCCAGGCTCGACGCCGTGTGCGCCGCGGCGGGGGCCAGGCTCGTGCGCGTCGAGGGCTCCTGGCCGGGCTCGGAGGTCGTGGGGCTCGTGCGCTGCTCAAGGCCCTTCCACCCCGAGAAAGAGAGCAAGGCCGTGCTGGCGGACTATGTCAGCTCCGAGGACGGGACCGGGATCGTGCACACGGCGCCCGGCCACGGGCAGGAGGACTTCGAGACCGGCAGGACCCACGGCTTGGACCTGCTTTCTCCCGTGGACGAGGCAGGACGGTTCACGGCCGAGGCTCCCGAGGGGCTGGCCGGCAAGCACGTCCTGAAGGAAGGCAACGAGGCCGCGGCCGAGGCTCTGGGCGCCAAGGGGCTCCTGCTGGCCGAGTCGAGCGTCCAGCACAGCTACCCGCACTGCTGGCGGTGCAAGAACCCCATCGTGTTCCGCGCCACGGAGCAGTGGTTCCTCAGCGTGGGCCATGCGGGGCTGCGCCAGCAGCTGCTCGCCGAGATCGAGAAGGTGTCCTGGGTTCCGGCCGTGGGCAAGAGCCGCATCGGGGGCATGGTCGCCTCCCGTCCCGACTGGTGCCTGTCGCGCCAGCGCGTGTGGGGCACGCCCATCCCCGTGCTCTACTGCGCCTCCTGCCGCAAGCCCCTGACGGACGACGCGACCCTGGGATCCATCGAGGAGAAGGTCGCGGCGGACGGGTCCGACTTTTGGTTCGCCTCGATCGAGACCCCGGTGTCGCCCGCTTCGTGGCCTTTCCTTCCCCCGCAGACCAAGTGCGGCTCCTGCGGGCACGGGTCCTTCACGCGGGAGCGCGACATCCTGGATGTGTGGATCGACTCAGGGGCGTCCTGGCTCGGGGTCCGGCCCAAGGGCGACGAGCCGTCCGACCTCTACCTCGAGGGCTCGGACCAACACCGGGGCTGGTTCCAGAGCTCTCTGGTCGTCTCCGTCGCCCTGAAGGGCCGGGCGCCTTACCGGGAGGTGCTCACCCACGGCTTCGTGCTCGACGAGCACGGCCATGCCATGCACAAATCCGCGGGCAACGTGGTGGCGCCCCAGGACATCATCGCCAAGCTCGGAGCCGACGTGCTTCGGATGTGGGTGGCCCTGTCGGACTTCTCCGACGACGTCCGCATCTCGGACAAGCTGCTCGCCGGCCCGGCGGACGCCTATCGCAAGATCAGGAACACCCTGCGCTACCTGCTGGGCAACCTGTATGACTTCGACGGCCGCAAGCCCGAAGCCCTGCCCGAGCTCGAGCGCTACGTCCTGCACCGGCTCGCGGCCCTGCAGGCGAGCGTGCTGGAGCGCTATCGGAAGTACGAGTTCCGCGCCGCGAGCCGCGAGCTCGTGGACTTCTGCGCCTTCGACCTCTCGGCCTTCTATCTGGACCTCCTCAAGGACCGGCTCTACACCTTCTCCCGGGACCACCCCTCGCGCCGGGCGGCCCAGTGGGTGATGGCGGAGCTCCTCCGCAGGCTCCTCCAGCTGCTCTCTCCCGTGCTCTCCTTCACGGCCGAGGAGGCCTGGGGCTGTCTGCCGCCGGCCTTGAAGACCGCGGAGAGCGTGTTCCTCTCGGACCTGGTCGCGCCGGACGCCTCCTGGACGGACCCCGAGCTCGCCGTCCGCTGGGAAGCCATCCTGCGGCTGAGGGCCGCGGTGTACAAGGCTCTGGAGGAAGCGCGGGCCTCGGGCAAGATCGGGGGCTCGCTCCAGGCCAGGGTGGTCCTCAAAGGCGGGGGCGCGGGGGAGATCCAGGGGGTCGATTGGCCCGAACTCCTCATCGTGTCCGGCGTCGAGGTCCAGGACGGAGGCGGCGAGCTCGCCGTCGAGGTCGCGCCGGCTCCGGGCGCCAAGTGCCCGCGCTGCTGGCGGTTCCAGTCGGACATCGGCTCCGAGCCGAGCCAACCCCTCCTGTGCGGCCGATGCGCCCGACAGCTGGGCTAAGGGCTTGTGGCACGAGCCCTTAGCCACTCCCTGCTGGTCGCGGGGCTGTTCCTCGCGGACCGGCTGACCAAGGTCCTGGCCCTGAGGCACCTGCGGCCCATCGACGGCATCCCCCTGGCCCCGTTCTTCCACCTGACCTACGTGGAGAACACGGGCGCGGCCTTCGGGATGGGGACTCGCAGGAACGGCTTGTTCATCGTGGTGGCCGCGGTCCTGCTCGGCGGGCTCCTCCACCTGCGGCGGAAGTGGCCCAAGGACAATCCCTGGCTCCAGTACGGCGCGCTCCTCGTCATCGCGGGCGCGCTCGGCAACATCTACGACCGCATCGCCTACGGGTTCGTGGTGGATTTCCTGGACTTCAGGGTCTGGCCGGTCTTCAACCTCGCCGACTCATGCGTCACGGTCGGCGCGTTCAGCCTGGCCTGGGGGCTCAGGAAGGAAGACCGCAGGGATCAGGCGTCCTGCGCGTAGTTGTAGAGGATGCCGAGCCCGATCCCGAGCAGGCCCATGAGGAGCGGAGCTCCGAAGATCGAGCCGATGATCGCGAAGGCGATGCCGGCCATGGCCGTGGAGCCGATCCTCCTGACCCAGAGCTTCGTGTCGGTCTTCTCAGCGGCCCCTTCCTTGCCCTCGTCCTTGCCGATCTTGGGGACGCCAAGCGGCTTCTTCTTCGGAGGATTGTTGGCGAGATTGGGATTGGGCTTGCCGGGAAGCTGAGAGTTTGCCGCCTGCTCTCCGGTGGGGCCCTTGTCCACGGTCTGGTCCGAGCCCTTGCCGCTGGTGGTCGTGTCGAGGACCTGCTTGCCGTCCTCGATGGTCTTGGCGCCCTCGACCCGCTTCATGATCTCGCTCATGCGCTCCAACTGCTCCTTGGCCGCGAGCCTGCCGCCCTGAGCTCCGGTGTAGAGGGTGAACTCTTCCTTGATGAAGGAGCGGTAGGTCGAGACCATGTCCTCGGCCTTCTTCGGGTCCTTCCCCGCGGCCTCGAGCTGCTTGTCGAAGACGGCCTGGGCATCGGGCCCCACGTCCTTGATCCGCTCCTTGATGTAGTCCTGCTCCATGGCGTCGAAGCGGTTCCAGACCTTGGCCGCGTTGGGGTTCTTCGGCTGCCATGAGGGATGCACGTAGGCCTTCGCCTTATTCATGACCTTGATCTTGGCGGCCACGACGAAATTGTCGTACTCCTTGGTGCCCTTGGCCTTGAGGGCCTCGTCGATCTTCACCTTCTCAGGAGCGGTCTCGCCGGCCTTGAGCACGACGATCTCGAAGGGCGTCAATTCATTGGCCGCCACGGGCTGGTCCTTGCCGGGCTCGGGCTGCTTGCCGGGAGTGGGCTGGGGCTGCTTGGCCGCGTTCTCGCGAGCGACGCGCTCCCGCTCAGCTGCCTCCTTGGCGATGCGGTCTTTCTCGGCCGCCGCTTCCTTGGCGAGGCGGTCTTTTTCGGCCGCTGCTTCCTTGGCGAGGCGCTCCTGCTCAGCCTTCTTCTCCTTGGCGATGCGGTCCTGCTCGGCTTTCTTCTCCTTGGCGAGGCGCTCCTGCTCGGCCTTGGCAGCGGCTTCCTTGGTGACGCGCTCCTTCTCGGCTTTCATCTGCGTGCCGGTCGGCAGGATCTCTGTCGGGGCCATGACCACGAATTGGAAGTTGGGGGGGACGAATGCCGGCCCAGCCGGGACCATGTCCGCGGAGAACTTGGCGTCCGAGGCGCTGGTGACCTTCCACTGCGAGTACTTCTTGCTCCAGAAGCCGGTGGGAGCGGGCCGGGTGAGGATGTAAGGAGAGAGCTTCGAACTGTAGTGGTGCAGGGAGCCGTCCTTGATCTCCTTCCTGTCGATCATGGTCAGCTCGTAGATGTTGGCCTGGGTGCCTTCTCCCTCGACCTTGCAGGAGGGGTAATAGCAGTACGCGGTGTGGCGGTAGCCGGCCTCGTCCGTGAAGCTGAACTCCTGCCAGTAGCTGTGGCTCTCGACCTTGGGCTGCCACTGCGGGAGTTGGCGCTGGGCGCTGGCAGGGGCGGCGCTGCCGAAAACGAAGGTGACGGCGATGACGGCGAGCAGGCGGTTCATGGGATACCTCTCCATACGCATTACCCTTAGGATACAGCAAGAGTCCGAAAATTGCAACCGGCTATGGACCCATATTCGGCATAGGTCTTAAGACCTATCCAGCAGGCCGACGATTTCGACGTGCGAGGTCTGGGGGAACAGGTCCAGGGGCTGGACCCGGCGCAGGCGAAAGCCCGAGCGCAGGAGGTAGCCCGCGTCCCGGGCGAAGGTGGCGGGGTCGCAGGAGACATAGACCACGCGCCGGATGGCGCCTGCGGTGAGGCACCTCAGGACAGGAGGGGTCAGGCCGCTGCGCGGCGGGTCCACGATGGCCGCGGCCGGGCCCGGGGTTTCCCGCACGGCCCTGGAGAGCAGGCCCTCCGCCCTTCCGGCCTGGAAGCGGACGTTGCGGATGTCGTTGGTCCGGCAGTTGAGGATGGCGTCCTGCACCGCGGCTCGGTTCTCCTCGATGCCGAGCACGCGGTCCGCGGCGCCCGCCACCCAGAGCGAGATGGTCCCGACCCCGCAGTAGACGTCGAAGACCAGGGGGAAGGTCCGGCCCCCTTCGGTCAGGGCGGAGAGGGCTTCGTCATAGAGGAGAGCCGCGGCCCCGGTGTTGACCTGCATGAAGGAGCCCGGCGAGGAGAAGAAGCGCAGGCGGCCGATCCTCTCCGTGAGGCCGCGGCTTCCCCAGAGAGTCTTCCATGTCGGGCCCAGGATCACGGAGGTCTTCATGGGCTGGACGTTCTGGTAGAGGCCGACGAGCTGGTGGAAGCGAGAACGCATCTCGCGGATGAACTCCGGGCCCCCCGGCAGGGACGGGTCCCTGGTCACGATGGCCGCGATGGCCTGGTTGTCCGCGTTCGTCCTGATATAAAGATGGCGCAGCCAGCCCCGGCCCGAGTGTTCCTCATAAGGACGCCAGCCCAGCTTTCCAGCGAGCTCCCGGACCCGGCGCAGGATGGCCACGGACAGGTCCGTCTGGACCGGGCAGGCTTCGAGAGGCACGATGCTGTGGGAGCCGCAGGCGTAGAACCCCGCGATGGGCGAGGCTCCGGGACCTTTACCGAAGGGGACCTGCACCTTGTTCCTGTAGGCCCACTCAAGGGGAGACGGTTTGACCGGGGCGACTTCCGCGGCGCCGGCCTTGGCGATGCGGCGCAGGGCATCGGCCACGATCTCCTTCTTGGCCGCGAGCTGGCTGCCGTAGTCGAGGTGCTGCCAGTCGCAGCCGCCGCACGCCGGTCCCGGCCTTGAGGGGTCGAAATGCAGGGGACAGCGGGGCAGGACGCGGCCCAGCCCGGGTTCGAGCACCTTGAGGACGCGGGTCCGAAGGAATGTCGACTTGGAGGCCGTGACCTCGACCTCGAGGAGGTCTCCGGGAGCAGCGAAAGGCACGAACACGACCTGCCCTTGGGCGCGGTCAAGGGCGGAGCCCGAGCGTTCCCTGGGGGACCGTCCGATGCCGGAGCCTTCCGGGGCCATGCGCTCGACGCGGACCGTCAGCGTTTCCACGACCGAATCGTACCATTTTGTACAATAGGGCGCAGACCATGAGAAGCTTCGCCCTCGCCGGCCTCGCCCTGCTGACCGCAGCCTGCGTCCCCTACCAGGGCGCCCTTCCGGTGTACGAGACCAGGCCCGCGGCCATCACCACCGGGCCTTTCGAGCCCCTGGATCCCGGCGCCTCCGAGCTCGACAGCCTCCATTTCTCCATCCGGACCTACGGGTCGGAGCCTGCCCGGAGGGTCGCGGAGACCGCGGAAGAGTCCTACAACCGGATCATGGTGGACACCAACCTGTTCTCCTTCCGGCCCCGGGGCCTCTACCGGATCGTGGTCTACGCCAACAGCGACGAGTTCCGCAAGAAGACCGAGCAGCCCGCCTGGTCCGGAGGGGTTTCGGTCGGCAACGCCATCTACACCTACCACGGCCCCCATCTTCCCGGGATCATCGCCCACGAGATGGCCCACCTTATCTTCTTCGAGTACCTGGGCCGGTCGGACCCGACCTTGCGCTGGGTCAACGAGGGCCTGGCGGTCTACGAGGAATCCCTGGCCCTGGCCGGGCCCCAGGGCGCGAGGGACCCGTTCGTCTCCCTGCGCGAGAAGGTCCGCTCCCAGCCCATCACCATGGAGAACATGGCGCGCTTCGTGCCCTTGACCGAGGCCGAGTACGAGGTCAATGCCTGGTACGCGCAGGCCTACGCCATGGTCCGGTTCATGATCGAGAGGGGCGGCCGGATCGGCTTCTCGCAGTTCCTCTCCGCGGTGAAGGAGGGCCGGACGCTCGACGAGGCCGTGGGGCAGGCTTTCCCCTGGCGGGACCTCGCGGGCTTCTACTCGGAATGGCAGCGCGCCTTATGAGCCCTGTCGCCGAAGCCGGGGCAGGGCAGGCCTCCCGGCGCGCCGTGTTCACGGTGGGGGGGATGCACTGCGCCTCCTGCGTCGCGCTCGTCGAGACCGCGGTGGGCAAGCTCGCGGCCATCGAGTCGGTGCGCGTGGACCTGACCACGCGCACGGTCGCCCTGACGTACCGCGCCGGGCTCGACCTCAAGCTCGTCCGGCGCGCCATCGAAGCCCTGGGCTACGACGTGCTCGGCGCCGGCGAGAGCCGCGTCGAAGCCGAGGCCCTGGGCTGGTCGTCCGGGCGCGACGAGGAGAGAGGCTTCTTCTGGAGGTTCGTGCTCGGGGCGGTCCTTTCCGCTCCCCTCATGGCCGGGCATCGGCTCGGGCTCTCGCCCTACACCGAACTCCTGCTCGCCCTGCCTCTCCAACTCTGGGGCGGGTGGCATTTCCACCAGGGCTTCGCTCGCAGCCTCCTGCGCCGCGCCGCGGACATGAACACCCTGGTGTCCCTGAGCACCTGGGTCGCGTTCCTCTTTAGCTCGTTTGTCGTGCTCTTCCCGGAGTCCCTGCCGCCCCAGGCGCGCGTGACCCAGTGGGGCGCGGTGGCGGGACTGATCACCCTCGTCACCCTGGGGCGCTGGCTCGAGGCCCGGACCCGCGGCAAGACCAGCGAGGCCGTGGCCCGGCTCATGCGCATGTCGCCCAAGAGCGTCCGGGTGCTGCGGGCCGGCAAGGAGGAGATCGCGCTCATCGAGACCGTGGCCGTGGGCTCGGTCATCCGGGTGCGGCCGGGAGAGCAGATCGGCATGGACGGGGTCGTGGTCGAGGGCGCCGGCGCGGTCGACGAGTCGCTCCTGACCGGCGAGAGCAACCCTGTGGAGAAGTCCGCGTCCAGCCGAGTCTGGGGAGGGACCCTGGTTCAGCAGGGGTCTTTGGACGTCCGCGTCGAGAAGCCGGGCTCGGAATCGGCCCTGGCCAGGATCGTGGAGGCGGTGCGAGAGAGCCAGTCCTCCAAGCCCAAGATCCAGCGGTTCGTGGACCGCGTGGCCGCGGTCTTCGTGCCCGTGGTCATCCTGATCGCGGTGGCCAGCGCCTTCCTCTGGGCCATCTACGGGCCCGAACCCCAGCGCGTCCTGCTCGCCCTGACCTCCATGGCCAACGTCCTGGCCGTGGCCTGCCCCTGCGCCCTGGGCCTGGCCACTCCGCTGGCGCTCATGGCCGGGATGGGCCGCGCCGCGGAGATGGGCATCTTCATCGGGAACGCGGACGTGCTCGAGGACATGGGCAAGCTCGACGCGGTCTTGTTCGACAAGACCGGGACTTTGACCGAGGGCAAGCCCAAGGTCACGCGCGCGGTTGTGTTCCAGGGAGACCTGGCCGGGATGCTCGGCCTGTGCATGTCCGCGGAGGGGCGCTCGGAGCATCCTTTCGCGGCCGCGGTCCTGGCTTATGGGAAGCAGAAGGGCGCCGAAGCCGCGGCAGTCGAATCCTTCGAGGCCATGCCGGGCCGCGGGGTGGCGGCCACGGTCAAGGGACGCAAGGTCCTCGTGGGCGCCCTGCCCTGGCTGGTCCAGCAGGTCGGGCCCATGCCCACGGCCGGAGGAGAGAAGCTCGCGCAAGAGGGAGGGTCCATCCTCGGCGTCTGCGCTGACGGCCAGTGGCTGGGGGCGTTCGTGGTGGCGGACACCCTGCGGCCCACGGCCGCGGCCGCGGTGGCCAGCCTCAAGGAGATGGGCGTGGACGTGATGCTCGTGACCGGGGACCGCAAGGAGACCGCGGAGCGAGTGGCCCGGGAAGCCGGCATCGAAAAGGTCTTCGCCGAGGTCCTGCCCGAGGAGAAGGCCGGGCTCGTGCGGAGGCTCATGGCAGGGGGGCTGAAGGTCGCCATGGTGGGCGAGGGGTTCAACGACGCTCCGGCGCTCAGCCTCGCGGACATCGGCATCTCCCTGGCGTGCGGTACCGACATTGCGGTGGAGTCCGCGGACATGACGCTCATGAAGCCGGACCTCGGGAACGTAGTCCGGGCGCTCACTTTCGGCCGCCGTATCCGCAGGGTCATCCGGGAGAACCTCTTCTGGGCCTTCATCTACAACATCGCGCTCATCCCGGTCGCGGCCGGAGGCCTCTATCCGTTCTTCGGCATCATGATCCGGCCGCAGTACGCCGGCGCGGCCATGGCCCTGGGTTCCATCTCGGTCGTTTTGAATTCGTTGAGACTAAGGAGGGGGGGATGAAAAAGCGATCCATCTACGGCTACGGCTCCAAGCAGGCTGTCTCGGGGACCAAGGCCGTTCTGCCGCCCATCGAAGCCTGGCCCAACCAGCACCGCGGCTACTCGGTGGGCATCGAGGTCTCGGAGTTCACCTGCGTGTGCCCCAAGACCGGGCTCCCGGACTTCGGGACCGTGACCCTGCGCTACGAGCCCGCGGCTTCGTGCGTGGAGCTCAAATCGTTCAAGTACTACATCCTCGCCTACCGGAACATGGGGATCTTCAACGAGAACGCGGTCAACCGCATCCTCGACGACGTGGCCGCCGCGGTGCGGCCCGTCTGGGCCGAGGTGGAGGGCCGGTTCACCGCGCGTGGGGGCATGAGCGCCACCGTGACGGCGCGCTATCCGAGGAAGAGGTCAGGGACAAGGAAGTGAACCTGGACCTCTGGGTCCTCGGCAGGCGGAGCGAAGGCGTACGCCTGATGGGGAGCGTCCTCCTCCGGCTCCTCTCCCGGTCGGGACTCCATGCCAGGGCCTGGGAGCCGCCGCGGTCGGGCATCCCTTCGGAGCGGATGGTCCTGAGGCTCTCGACCGGGCCTGAGCGCATCCTTGCGGTCCCGTCAGGGTGCGGGTTCCTCGTGGCGTTCGACGAGGAGGCGGTGCTCGACAAGGCTTCCGATGTCTCGGGCGTCATCCTTTTCGATCCGGACCGGGCCAAGGTCCCGGCCGGGACCTTGCGGCGCCATGCCGTGTCCGTGGGCTTGTCTTCGACCGGCCTGCGCCTGGCTCCGGGCCGGTGGAACATGGCTGCCTTGGGCGGCCTCGCCCGTCTGGCCGGCTTGGACACCGGCCTTCTGGACGCGGTCATCCGAGAGGTGCGGGCCTCGGAAGCCTCGGAGTCCGTGGCCGAGGACCTGCTGGCTGCCAAGGCCGGGTTCGAGGCCGCCGGCGCCGCCGCTCCCCTGGCAGGACTGCGTCTTCCGAGGTCGGACCGGAAACTGCTGGCCCTCTCCGGGGCGGAGGCGCTCTCCTTGGGCGCGCTTGCCGCCGGCTGCAAGTTCGCGGCTGTCGGCCCTGCGTCGGCTGATTCGCGTGCCCTGGCCTGGCTTGAGCCGAGGGCGGCTGAGTACGGCGTGGTCCTCCATCATGCCCCGGATGACGCTGGCGCGGTCGGAGCCGCGATCGGAGCCGGGCACGCCGGCTGCCGCGGCCTGGCCGTGGTCGAAGACTCTGCCGGCGCGGCCCGGGCCATGGCCTTTGCCGAGGAAGCCGAGATCCCCGTGGTGGTCGCGGCGCTCGGAGGCTCCTGCGCTGCTCCGGGAGCGGCCGTGCCCTCTGGCGCATGCCGGGCGGTCCTCGTCCCCACAGGGCCGGCCGATGTCCTGGACACGGTCGTCGAGGCATTCAACCTTGCTGAGAGGTTCCAGGCGCCCGTCTTTATCATGCTCGACGACAGCCTTACAGGCGGGACCGAGACAGTCAGCCGCATAAGGCTCGATGCCTCGATCGACCGGGGCGTGTGGGCCCCTGCCCATCCCTCTTGCGCTCCTGGAAACCCATCGCCTCCTTATGACCGGTACTCCATGACAGGCAATGGCGTCTCTCCCCGCGCGGTCCCGGGCCACGAAGGGCTTTGTTTCGCGGCAGTCGGGGCGGCCTTGTCCAAGCTCGCGGCCAAAAGGCGGAGCCTAGGCAAAGGCATCGTTCCTCTCTTGGTCGAGGGACCCACGGATGCCGAGCTGACCCTCGTGGGCTCAGGGTCCGCGTGCAGCGCCATGCGCCATGCCATGCGCCACTTCAATGCCGGAGGCCAGGGCCGAGTCAATGTCCTGGCCTTGCGCTGTCTCGAGCCTTTCCAGGCTGAGGAGGCGCTCGCTCCCCTTAAGTCCGCGCGCAAAATGCTCCTCATCGAACCCGGGCCATCCGACTCGCTGAGCCGCCTCATCCGGGCAGAGACCGGAGTCTCCATCGAGCGCCGCTTCTCCGACCCTGAAGGCAGGCCAATGGACGCGGATGCCCTCATCCGCGCGGTGGACGAGGCCCTGCATGGATAGCACGCATCTCTTCCCAGTGCCCATGCGCCGCCCCCTGGCCGAGGCGTGGGATGCGGGTCCGGAGCAGTTCGCCAGGAGCCGGCCTTCCGGATGGTGCCCTGGCTGCGGCTGCGAGGGCGTGGTGGAAGCGCTCGCCAAGGCGTTCGCTGGACTCGGAGCAGCCAACAAGGATATCCTGGTCGCAGCCGGACCTGGCTGCGCCAACGCCCTTCCTGACAGCCTGCTGACCTACGGCGTAAAGGCCCCTGCCGGCCTGGCCCTGTCCGTGGGCCTTGGAGCCAAGTTCGCCAACCCGGACCTTACCGTTGTCGCGGTTGTTGGAAGAAGCGAGGCCCTTGGTTCAGGGTGCGTTGCCCTGGCAGGCGCCTGCCGCGTGAACGCGGACATCACTTTCATCATGCTCGACGACGGGCTCGGAGCCAAGCCCGATGAGCGGCAGGCTCACGCGGGTGCCTTGGCCCTCGCAGCCGGCGCCACCTTCGTGGGAAGGGCCTTTTCCGGAGAGCCTGCGCACGCGGCTTCGATGTTCCTCCAGGCCCTTCAGCACCGGGGCTTCTCCTTCGTGCATCTCCTGTGCCCGTGTCCGGGAAAGGACGGCCTTGACGCCTCTGTCCGGCTGCGCGGCCGACTGCGCATGCGGGAGGAGACCGCATCGAAGACTGCCTCCTCCGGGCCTCCCGTGGGCCCTGCGGCACCGGGCGAGAGGAGCACGGCTTCGCCCGGAGACCTTGGCGCGGTCCTGTCGGCCTGCTTGGAGACCGCGCCTCTCACCCTGGGCGTTCTCCATGAGGCCGCTGATGTCCCTTCGTGGGAGGAGTCGGCGCCCACTGTCCGCCGCCGCGGTCCCGCGGTGCGGGAGAGCTTGGGCCTCTCCGAGAAGGAAGTCTCGGAGCTCGAAGCTTCCTTGAGGTGACCCGGCCTTCAGTCCAGGCCGAGATACCAGGCCAGGGCCTTGTCGTTCTTGACGAAGGAAGGGACGCCGCGGGCGCTGTTGAGCACCGTGCCCGTGGCGTCGGAGACGGTGAAGCTCGGGACGCTCCTGGCAGGGAACAATCCGTCCGGGTCGAGCAGTGTGTCCGGTCCGAACTCGTGGGCGTAGGCCTTCACGTCCGACAGCCGGTCCATGCCCACGATGAAGCGGGTGACGATCCCCTTGGCCTGGAGGGTCGCGCGCAGGTCGAGGAAGGTCTTCTGTTTCTTCCTGCAGTCCCCGCACCACGGAGCCACGTTGATCGTGAGGCACTTCTTCCCGGGGCATTCGGCCAGCGCGACCGTCCTGTCCCCGGCCAGGGTGGGCAGGGAGAGAGCGGGCATCTTCGGCCTCTCGCGGGAGCATCCCATCGCGGCCAGGAGCAGGCACGCGGCCAGCAGCGTTCTCGTCCTCATGGGGCGTTAGTATACCACAAGCCGGTCCGTCCGGGGACCGCTCCAGCTTTCCCGGTATGATATCATCTGACCGCGGGATTCTGGCGTCGGAGTTCATTTTAGCCCGGACGGTATCTAGGAGGCAAGGTGGGCGGCGATGTGATCCTTACCGGCGACAGGCCGACAGGACCCCTGCATCTTGGGCATTACGCGGGCTCGCTCAAGAAGCGCGTGGAGCTTCAGGATAAGTACGACCAGTACATCCTGATCGCCGACATGCAGGCGTTGACCGACAACGTCGGGAACCCGGAGAAGGTCCACGACAACGTCCTGAAAGTCGCCCTGGATTACCTGGCCGTCGGCCTGGATCCGGACAGGAACGCGATCTTCATCCAGTCCCTGGTGCCGGAGATCGCCGAACTGACGATGTATTACCTGAACATGGTCACGCTGGCGAGGCTTCAGCGCAATCCCACGGTGAAGGACGAGATGAAGCAGAAGGGATTCGGCGCGAACGTCCCGGCCGGGTTCCTGACCTATCCGGTCAGCCAGGCCGCGGACATCACGGCTTTCAGGGCGAAATACGTCCCTGTCGGGGCGGACCAGCTTCCGATGATCGAACAGACCAATGAGATCGTCGACAAGTTCAATTCCTTGTATCGGAGGGAGGTCTTGGTCCGCTGCGCGCCCCTCCTGTCCGATGTCGCGCGCCTTCCCGGGATAGACGGACAGGGGAAGATGGGGAAATCGACCGGCAATGCCATCTTCCTCAAGGATGATGCGGAAACGCTCTCCAAGAAGGTCCGCATGATGTATACGGACCCGCTGCATCTCCGGGTTTCCGATCCGGGGCATATCAAGGGGAACACGGTCTTCAGTCTCCTGGATGCTTTCGATCCTGATAAGGCCGGTCTTGCGGAACTCAAGAAACAATACAAGCGCGGCGGCCTGGGGGATGTGCCGGTCAAGGACCGTCTTCTCAGGTTCCTGGAAGCCGAGCTTTCTCCGATACGCCGGAAAAGGGCGGAGTTCGGAAAGGATCCCGGCGAGGTGATGAACATGCTCAAGAAGGGGAGTCGGAAGGCTCGAGAAGTCGCGGCCCGGGTCCTTGCTGACGTGCGGTCGGCCCTCTTGCTGTCCTACTGAGCGCGGGGCGCTTGGGCAGTCCGCGGAAATTTGGTAACATACAGCCCGCGGCGAGCCGCATGCCCGCCCGACAAAAGCCCAGTTGGCGCAGTGGTAGCGCGCTCCCTTGACATGGGAGAGGTCATAGGTTCAAATCCTATACTGGGCACCATTCCAATGGACAACAATAATCTCGAAGCCCTGCGCCACTCCTGCTCCCATGTGATGGCCCAGGCGGTCCAGACCTTGTTCCCGGAGATGAAGCTGGGCATCGGCCCGGCCATCGAGCACGGCTTCTACTACGACTTCGACGGCCCCCACCACTTCGTGCCCGAGGACCTGCAAAAGATCGAGGCGAAGATGCGTGAGATCGCCAAGGCCCGGCACCCCTTCGCCAAATCAGAGCACCCCAAGGCCGAGGCCTTGAAGTTCTTCGAGTCGCGCGGGGAGAAGCTCAAGCTCGAGCTCATCAACGACCTGGCTGACGGCACCATCAGCTACTACACCCACTCCGATTTCACGGACCTCTGCAAGGGCCCCCACGTGGAGCACACTGGCAAGATCGGGCACTTCAAGCTCACGACCATCGCGGGCGCCTATTGGCGGGGCGACGAGAAGCGACCCATGCTCCAGCGCATCTACGGCGTGGCCTTCGACACCAAGGAGTCCCTCGCGGCGCATCTGGCCATGCTCGAGGAGGCCAAGAAGCGCGACCACCGCAGGATCGGCAAGGACCTCGGCATCTACTTCTTCGACGACGACGTGGGGCCGGGCCTGCCCCTGTGGCTGCCGCGCGGCGCGGTCATCATCGAGGAGCTCGAGGCCCTGGCCAAAGAGACCGAGGCGCGCGCCGGCTACGTGCGCGTGCGCACGCCGCACATCTGCAAGGAGAAGATGTACCTGACGAGCGGGCACCTCCCTTATTACAAGGAGAGCATGTTCCCTCCCATGGAGCTCGAGGGCGAGAAGTACTACCTCAAGCCCATGAACTGCCCGCACCACCACAAGATCTTCGGCTCGAGCCTGCGCTCCTACCGCGACCTGCCGGTGCGTCTGGCGGAGTACGGCACCTGCTACCGCTACGAGCAGTCGGGCGAGCTCTTCGGCCTCATGCGCGTGCGCTCCATGCAGATGAACGACGCGCACATCTACTGCACGCTCGAGCAGTTCGAGACCGAGTTCCTTGCCGTGTGCCGGATGTACCTGGGCTATTTCAAGATCTTCGGCATCGACAAGTGCCTCATGCGGTTCAGCACCCATGCGGCCGAGGGCCTCGGCAAGAAGTACATCGACGAGCCAGAGCTGTGGAAGAAGACCGAGGACTTGGTCGAGCGCGCGCTCGTCTCCGGGAGCGTGCCTTTCACCAAGGTCCCCAACGAGGCCGCCTTCTACGGCCCCAAGATCGACGTCCAGGTCTGGAGCGCCATCGGCAGGGAGTTCTCCCTGGCCACCAATCAGGTGGACTTCGCGGTGCCCAAGCGCTTCGGCCTCGTCTACCACACGGCCGAGCACGGAGAAGCCACGCCCCTGTGCATCCACCGTGCCCCGCTGGGCACGCACGAGCGGTTCATCGGCTTCCTGCTTGAGCATTTCGCGGGCAATCTCCCGCTCTGGCTCTCCCCGGTCCAGGTCAGGGTCCTGACCATCACGGACGGCCAGAACGGCCCGGCCCGCGAGCTCGCGGAGCGCCTGAAGGCCGCGGGCCTGCGCGCCGAGGTCAACGACACCTCGCACAAGGTCGGGTACAAGATCCGCGAGGCGCAGCTGGAGAAGATCCCCTACATGGTGGTGCTCGGGCCCAAGGACGTGGAGTCCGGGACCCTCGCGATCCGCCTGCGCGACGGCCGGCAGTTCATGGCTGTGACCGAGGCCGACTTCCTGGCCAAGGTCCTCCCCGAGAAAGACGAGAAGCGCCTGGCGCCGGCCTGGTAGGGAGGAGGCCGGGATGGCCGATGCGTCCGGCATCGCGGCGGCCCTAAGCATACGGAGGACCGTGGCGAGGAGGGCTGGCCTCTCGAGACGGATCAACCGGCCAGGCGGAGGTAGCTGGAGCCGGCTTGGCCGGTCGGCGCGAAGGGCCTCCACGGCTGGTTCCGACTAGAGCTCGCCCGCCTTCTTCGACCTCTCCTGTTCGACCAGGACCTTCTGCGCGGCGAGGAGCTCACGGGTCCTAGCCTCAATGCGCCGCTCGAGGAATTGGATAGCTTCCTCGGCCTGAGCCGCGGCCTTGCCCTGCTCCTCGCGAATCCGCGCGAGTTCTTTGTCCTTGCCGCGCAGCTCACCCTGGAGAACGGCCTCCCTTGCATGGGCCCTCTCCAGAGCGAAGAACAGAGCGACCGAGGCCGCCGCAGACAACGCGACAAACGCCAGCAGCATATAGGTCATCCGCTATCATTATAAAGCGCTGGGAAACCGGATGCAACCGCTGCGGCCGGCGCTACCTCAGCGCGGCGAGAAGCTCGGCCGCGGACGGCGGACGCTGGCCAGGGTCGGCCCGCAGGCACTGGTCGATGAGTCCGCGCAGCCTTGGGGCGACGTCCTCAAGCGGGGGATAATCATGCTCGAGCTTCTGGCTGTAGAAGAGCTTCGCGGGCCCCTGGAACGGGATGCGGCCCGTGATCATCTCGTAGGCGATCATGCCGAAGGAGAAGATGTCGGACTGAGGCATGACTAGGCCGCTGTGCTGTTCCGGCGCCATGTACGCCGGTGTGCCAGACACGTCCAGTTCCTGGGCGCATTCCGTGTCGGGCTCGATGCGTCGGGCAAGACCGAAATCCATGACTTTGACCGCGCCCTTTGCCCCGACCGCGATGTTGCCCGGCTTGAGGTCGCGGTGAATGATCTTCCTGTCGTGCGCGGCCCGCAGGGCCTCGGCCACAGCACGCAGGACCCCCACGACCTCCTCGGTCGGCAGAGCGCCTCGGAACGCAAGTTCCGTCCTCAGGGTATCCCCATCGATGTACTCGAGGACCAGATACAGCACTCCATCATGTTCCACGGACCCGTAGAACTCGACGATTCGCGGATGCCTCAACTCGGCGAGCATCCTCGCTTCCTTCAGGAAAAGCTCTTTGGCCTCGCTGCTGCGCATCATGCCCGCTCGCAAGCGCTTGAGCGCGACCTCGCGGTCAAGCCGGAGGTCTTTGGCCAGGAATACCACGCCCATGCCGCCGATGCCCAGGGGCCGAACGAGTTGGAAACGTTCCGCGATGACTCCACCGGCAGGAACGGCCCCCGGTCCGCCGCACAAGCGGCCCTGGCAACTGGAGGACGCGAACTGCGCGATAGTGCTGACCTCCTCCGGCTCGAGCGTCCGGTATCGCCGGAAACGCTCCTGGACGTCCTGGTGGCCGCCGTGCAGCCTGAGGAGGTCACCGTAAGCCTCCGACGCGTCCAGCAACAGCCCCGCTCGTTCGCACATGATCGCGCCGAGGTACCGCAAGAGAGACGAGTCGGCCAGGCGGCTCTTCTCAAGGGCCGAGATGATCGCCATTCCTTGCGCGTGGTCTCCCAGCACGTGGCAACACCGCAGGGCGAGTACCGCCTCACGAATGCCCCATCGAAGATCGTGTCGAACCAGATAGGCCAGGCACTCACGCAACCTTCCCTTCTCGAACAGGAGAGAGGCCTCCTGGTGGACCTGGTCGATGCTGAGGGGGAGGGGCTCTGCCTCAGCCGACCGTACCGAATAGCGGACTGGGGACAGGTCCTTGAGTCGGCTCAGTTCTTGACGCAGTTCCTCGTTGCGGTCACCGCGCGGGGCGGATTCAGGCAGACCGCCCCCCCTCTTCTTCATCGAATGAGGCCGGAGCATGATGAACGCCAGGACGACCAGGATGGAGAGCGATAGGACCGACACTGCCGCGATCAGCATGGCAGGCGTCATGCACGGTATGATAGCACACCCAGCCCTCTCTCCCCGGTGTGTCGACAGTCAGGGGTTCGCAGGAATGGCCAGCGGTTTCTGTCAGAATGACGGCCGCCAGCTGGGGGCCGCCCCAGGAGAACCTACGCCGGCCTGGTAGGCTGGACAATGGGCTCGCCCTGATCAGGGCGAGGCCCGCCCTGGAGCATTTCTCAATGCCGGGGTATTGTCTCATTCCTGTCTGACAATCATTGCAAAGGCCGAATACCGGCCTGTCCCGGCGTTCTCGGAAGGGATGCGACAAAACCCCCGGATGCCGAGAGGTTCTTGATGGAGTTATCCACAAACATACGGTACCGTATGTTTGTGGATAACTGAGTCCTTCGACCCACCCGCCGGGTGGGCCGAAATACGACGACAGGCCCTCTTGTTCGTGGGCCCCGGTTCCGCCGTATAATCTCTTCATGCGACACCGATCCCTGATGCCATCCCTCATTGCCGTCCTGTTCTCCGCTTCCATCGCCTCCGGCCAGGTCTATCCCGACCTCCGGAACCCGGACCTGCCGGGACTCTCCTCGTTTCGCAAGGCTGTCGCCGGCCGTCCTGTTCCCGCATTCGAACCCGCTGACCTCGCCGCGGCCGAGTCCGTGGCCGCTGAAGCCGCTGCTCCGGCACCCGAGATCCCGTCATCCTTCTCCATCTACGAGCGCTTCTTCTCGCTCTTCGTGGAGAAGTTCGACCTCAAGGACCCTTCGGGCAGGGCCTTCGGACGCATCGAGGGCAAGTTCTTCCGGCTCACCAAGTCCTTCGAGTACCTCGACGCCGGGGGGAACAAGGTGGCCGAGGCGCGGGCGCGGTTCTTCGCGCTCGGCTCGACCGTGGACGTGACGGACGCCCAGGGCCGCTCCATCGGGACCATCAAGGAGAACATCCTCAAGTCCCTCTTCAAGGTTTACACCAACTACAGCATCCTCGACAGCGGCGGTCGCGTGGCCGCGGAGTCGGAGAAGGTCGAGTGGCTCTCGACCCAGATCACGATGCGCGCTCCGGACGGCCGGGTAGTGGCCGAGGTTCGCAGGGGCTTCAAGGAGAACCTCTTCCGGTTCACGGACCGATGGGACGTGAAGATCCTCGACCCCAAGGCCGTGGACCCCAGGCTGGTGGTCATGATCGGGGTCTACAAGAGCTCGGTGGACAACGACCGCCGCAAGAAGGCCTCGGACGATAGCAAGAGCCGCTCCAGCGAAGACTAGGCTTCTCCGGAGCGGGATGGCTCATCCTCCGCCTGCCGAAGACCTGTCCGGCACCCTGCTGGAAGCGGCCGCTATCCTGGTGTCGTTCGTGTGCTCCACGGGATTGGCCTTTGCCATCCCCAGGGTGGAGGGTGTGCTGGCGTCCTTCGGGGGCGAGCTTCCCTGGCTGTCCCGGTTCATGCTGGCGCTCCTCCCCGTTCACTGCGGCATGTTCGTGGCTTCCCTCTTCGCCGGGGTGTTCTGGGTCATGGAGTGGACAGGCTCGGACGGAGGGATCGTGCTGGGGATGCGTAGGTTGGCGGGCTCCTGGGTCGCCAGGGTGCCGGGCGGTCCCTGGCTGGAAGGCCGCAAGTCCATGGTCCTGGTCTTCTTCATCCTGTCCTGGTTCTGCGTGGCGGTCCTCAGCGCCTTCTCCTTCGTCGTCCTGCCGCAGACGGCTTGCTGCACCCTGAGTCCTTAATTGATGCGGCGGGGCCTGCCTTTTCCGGAACCACACAGCTTCAGCGGGTGTCCCATATCCGGCAGGGGCGGCTTTGTTTTTCCCGTAAAGATAGGGTATCATCTTACTCCCATGCGCGATATGAAACATGCTCGCGGGCTCTGCGCGGCGCGGACCGGGGCGGTCTTGGCGCTGACCGTGGCCCTGGTCGCGGCCTCCGGCCCGGCCCAGGCTGGTTTCCCGTTCTTCGGAGGCAAGAAGAAGAAATACTCTTCCTCGGGCCAGACGAAGCAGGAGGACGAGGCCTTCACGGCCGCGGCCCAGCTCTTCCAGGACACGGGAGAGGACAAGACCGCGGTCGTGTCCTCGATCACGAACTTCCTCAAGAGGTTCCCGGAGAGCATGAGGACCGCGGACGCCAACTTCATGATGGGCGAGGCCTATCTCGAGCACGCCCTGGCCATCCTGAAGGCTGAGGCCTCGGCCAAGAAGACCTCGTCGGCCAGGATGCTCGCGCCCAAGAACCCGGCCGCGGTCGCGGCCCTGGAGAACGCCCGCAATTCCTTCGAGGCCGTGCTCACGGACGATAAGTCCGGCCTGACCGCCTCGGCGGAGCACCGGCTCGGCGAGGTCTCCTACGACGACAAGGACTGGGACCTGGCCATCGAGCGCTTCCGCAGGGTCGCCGAGGACCACGGGCAGTCCTACATCGTGCCTGAGTCCATGCTGGCGATCGTGTACGCCAGCCTCGGCCTGGAGAAGTTCTCGGACGCGGAGCAGAACCTCTTCCTGCTCGGCGAGGCCTACCCCATCTTCCTCAAGGAGCCCGCGGTCCTCTACGCCCAGGGCATCGTGGCCCTGCACAAGGGCGACTACGTCAACGCGGAGAAGGCCTTGAAGCGCGTCAAGACCGCCGAAGCGCAATTCTACCTCGGCAAGACCTACCTCCTCTCCAAGCGGGCCTTCCTGGCCGCCGCGGCCTTCGAGCAGCTCATCCGGGACTATCCCGCGAGCGACCTCAAGGAGGAGGCGCAGTTCTTCATCGGCGACTCCTTCTTCCTCGCCGAGGACTTCGCCGGCGCGATCTCGAAGTACCAGAAGTTCATCGAGCTCTACCCCGAGTCGCCGCTCCGGGTTTCCGCCTTGTTCCGCATCGGCTCCTCCTACTTCCAGAAGAAGGAGTACGTCGAGGCCCGGGCGCATTTCCAGTCCGTGCTCGACCGCTATCCAAAGGACTTCTTCGCCCCTCTGGCCCAATACTTCACCGCGGAGTCGCACCTCATCGGGGGCCAAGTCCGGGAGGCGCTCTTCGCCTACACCAAGGTCATCACGCAGTACGAGGGCCGCTCAGCCGCCAGCGACCTCAAGGTCCTGCCCCTGGCCTACTTCAAGCTGGCTTGGACGCAGTTCCAGGTGGGGGACTTCTCCCAGGCCGGCACGACCTGCAACAACTTCATCTCCCTCTACCCCGGCAACCCGCTGGCCAAGAACGTCTACATCATCCAGGGAAACGCCCTCCTGGGATTGAAGCGTTACCAGGAGGCCGTGGCCGCGTTCCAGCGGGTCATCGAGCTCGCCCCTTCCTCCGAGCAGGCCGAGCAGGCCCTCTTCTCCATCCTGCAGACCCAGCACGGGCTCAAGTCCTTCAACTCGATCCTCACCTCGTACCAGTTCATCTTCAGGAACCTGCCGCCGTCGAAGTCCAAGTGGCGCAGCCTCAGCTATCTCTACGTGGCCGAGGCGAACCTGAACCTCAACCAGGTGGACGAGGCCAAGGTCATCTTCGAGATGGTGCGCAAGGTCTATCCCGACGAGCCCGCGGCCTTGTACGCCCAGGACGGGCTGGCCTGGGTCTACGCCATGAAGGGCGAGGACCACAAGGCGCTCCAGGAGCGCAAGAAGCTCCAGGACATGATGTCCGTGGCGGCCTCGACCTTCACCTTCTCCGGCACCAACGAGCTGGGCATCGCGGACAGCATGTTCAACCAGAAGAACTTCGACGACGCTTTCCAGCTCTATGAGAAGTTCGCCAACGAGAACCCGACGGCCGCCGAGGCGCCCGCGGCCCTCTACCGCGCGGGCCAGAGCCTCTACCACCTGCGCTACTACACCCAGGCCATCGAGACCTGGCGCAAGCTCAGGGATCGCTACCCGCAGTCGAAGGAGACCGTCCAGGCCGTCTTTCAGTCCGCGGACACGCTGTTCCGTCAGCAGAAGTACGTCGAGGCGGTCGCGGCCTACAAGGACATCGTCTCCCTCTACCCGCAGAGCCCGAAGCTCGCCTTCGCCATGATGCGGGTGGCCCAGTCCCACTTCAACGCCAAGGACGACCCCTCCACCCTCGGCGAGGCCGCGGCCCTCATCACACGCTTCCCCGACTCGCCCGAGACGACCGACGCGCTCGAGCTCATGGAGAGCGTGTTCGACCGGTCCAAGACCGCGGATTTCCGCTCCGTGCTGGGGTCCGTGGTGAAGGCCAACATCCTCAACAAGGTGGCCGGCGACGCGCAGTTCCGGCTCGCCCGCCGCTGCTACGAGTCCAAGGACTTCCCCGGCGCGGCCAAGGAGTTCCAGCGCTTCAGCGTGGACTTCACGAACCATACGGAACTGTCCAAGGCGCAGTTCTACCTCGGCGAGAGCTACTTCTTCATGGGGAACTACAAGGACGCGGCCCCGGCCTTCGAGCGCCTCCTCAACAACTTCGAAAAGAGCCCGGAGACGAGCCTCGCGCTCTTCCACCTGGCCAGCGCCTACTACAACCTCAAGAAGTACGATGACGCCATCCGCAACTACACCCGCCTCATCGAGGAGTACCCGGACGCGGAGTATGTCAAGTCCGCCCGGTTCAACCAGGCCCTCTCCTACAAGGCCCTGGGCAAGCTGGACATGGCGCAGTACGCCTACCAGCGCTACGTGGCCTCGGCGGGGAGTTCGGACGAGAGCGGCCAGAACGCCCTCTGGGAGATCTTCACCATCCAGAAGGACCGCAAGGACTACGCGGCGGCGCTGGCGACCCTCGAGGAGATCCGGGACGGCTCCAAGTCCTCTTCCGACGCGCCCCTCGAGGCCATCTACCGGATGGGGGAGATCTACCAGACATTAGGCCGTGCCGAGGACGCCCGGAAGGCCTTCGAGTCCGTGCGCTCCATGAAGCCGCCGAACAACCCCTTCCGCCTGCAGGCGCTCATCCGCCTCGGCGAGGCCTACGAGAAGACCTCGGAGTTCGACCGCGCCGCGGCCGCCTACGAGGACATCGCCCGGAGCGCGGGACAGCCCGTGGCCGGCCAGGCCGCTGCCAAGGCAGCAAGCCTGCGCAAGCTCAAGCCCGTCAAGCGCGCGGCCGAATCCGAGCAGCAGGGCGAGACCATGGTGGACGAAGACGCGGCCGAGGCCCCTCCGCCCGCCCCTCGGACCCGTGGACGCAAGGCCGCTCCCGCGTCCCGTTCCCATCCCTCACAGGAGGGGACAGCCCCGTCCCGGCCTGACGGCCGGGACGGGGCGCCGGTCCGCGGCAAGAAGGCCGCCCCGGCGCCGGCCGCGGAGAGCGAGGATTCAGACGACGGCGAGCGGGTCCTCATCGACACCGACCGAGCCGCAGAGCCTGAGCCGCAACCCAAGGCCAAGCCCGCGACCAAGGGGGGTACCCAGCCGAAGGCTGGGTCCTCCAAGAAGTCCAAGGTCATGGAGCTCCCTGGGATGTCGGAAGATATCCAGTGAAGAAGACGTAACACCCGGGAGGGAATCTATGGGCGAAGTCAATTTCATCGCGATCCTCAGGGACAGCTTCACCCTGATCATCCTGCTGTTCTGCTCCGTGCTCTCGATCACCTTCATGGTCGAACGGTGGCTGTACTTCCGCCGGGCCCAAGGGCAGGGCGACCCGATCCTCGCCCACGTCCAGAAGCTGCTCGAGGCGGGCAAGCCCGCCGACGCGCAGGCCTACGCGGCGCGCCAGCGCTCGGCCGCCGGGCAGGTCATCCACTACGGCCTGCTGCACAGCGCCCGCAGCCGGCGCGACATCGAGGAACTCATGCACACGAAGAGGCTCGAGGAGCGCGTGAAGCTCGAGCGCTACCTCGGGGTGCTGGGGACCCTGGGCAACATCGCGCCGTTCATCGGGCTCTTCGGGACCGTGGTGGGCATCATCAAGGCCTTCCGGGACCTAGCCCTGGCCGGCGGCGGGGGGCCGAGCGTCGTGGCCAAGGGCATCGCCGAGGCCCTCGTGGCCACTGCCGCGGGCCTGGTGGTCGCCATCCCCGCGGTCATCATCTACAACTACTTCATGAGGAAGGTGAAGACCGTGTCCACCGAGATGGAAGTGGCCTCCGCGCGGCTCGTCGTCATCCTGGGAGCGAAGTAGGACCGGGGAGCGCCTATGGCGGTCTCTTCCCAGAAGTCGGACGAGCCGATCACCGAGATCAACGTCACCCCTCTGGTGGACGTCTGCCTCGTGCTCGTCATCATCTTCATGGCGGTCGCCCCCTTCGCCCTCGTGGCCGGCATCAAGGTGCTCGAGTCGCGGTCCAAGGCGGCCGAAGGCAAGGTCGACCTCGACGAGAACGTCCGCGTCAAGCTCACCCAAGCCGGCGACATCACGGTCAACGACGCTCCGGTCGCAGGCGGCGGGCTTCCTGCCGCGCTCGCCGCGGCCCTGCTCAAGAGCAAGGACAAGATGGTGACCGTGACGGCCGACGACGGCAATTTCGTGGGCCAGGTGGTCGACATCCTGGACGCCGCCCGGCAGGCCGGGGCCGTCAAGCTGGCCATCCTGCGCACCGAGGATGAGAAGAAGAAAGAGGGGGAGGGCTCGTGAGGCCGTCGGATGACGAAGGCGACGGCATCGTCTCCGGGATCAACGTGACCCCGCTGGTGGACGTCTGCCTCGTGCTCGTCATCATCTTCATGGTCACGGCCCCCTTGCTCTCCGACCCGGTCATCAAGGTCAAGCTCCCCAAGGCGCACACGCAGGAGGGCGAGGAACGCGACAAGATCTCGATCACCCTGGCGGCCGACGGCCGCCTGGCCCTCGACCAGCGGCAGTTCACGACCCTCGACGCCATGGACCCGTACCTGCGCGACGCCGTGCTGCGCAGCGAGTCCAAGACCGTCGTCCTCCGCGCCGACGAGGGGGCCCGCCACGGGGCCTTGAGCGACGTCATGTACCGCGCCAAGGAGGCGGGGGCGCTGCAGCTGACTATTGCGACGGAGAGAAAAAAGTGACGAGGCATCCGCGCCTTCGGCGCTCTGCCCCCACAATGCTCGCCTCCCCGCGGGGGAGGCTCGCGGCATGACCGCCATCCGCCTGCCTGTCTCGGTGGCGTCCTCCATCGTCCTGCACGGCGGGCTTCTCTTCCTGTACCTGCAGGCCGTGCCCACGGCCAAGAAGGAGCCCCTCCGGGTGATCTCGGACGTGGACCTCCTCGTTCAGGTCCGCAAGGCCGCGGTCGCGCCCGTCCCTAAGCCCGCGGGGACCGCGCCGCCCACGACCTGGAACTTCCTCAAGATGGCCCTGCCCGCCATCGAGCGGGCCGCGGCTCCCAAGGCCGTGGAGATCAAGCTCCCCGAGCGGGCGAAGACGCTCACGCTCGAGCCGGAGAAGATCCAGGACAAGGGACGCAGGCAGGCGGAGGCTAAGCTCGAGCCCCTCGAACTCGGCCGCAGGAGGGTCGAAGCAGCCAGGCTCGAAGCTCCCCCGGAGCCCGAGCGCCGGCGCGCCGCGGCCCTGGCCGAGGCCCCGAGGCTCGAGGAGGTGGGCCGGCGCAGGGTCCGGGACCTGCCCCAGGCCCTCGAACTCGAGGACCGGCGCCGCGAGGCCGTGACTCAGCAGAGGCTCGATGCCATCGCCCCTCCCGTGCCCGGGCGGCGCGCGCCCGCGGCCGTTCTTTCGGCCACGGTCCTCAGGGAGGCCAGCCCTCCCGAGCGGGCGCGCCTCGGGGACAAGATGGAGGCGCTCCTGCCCGAGCCGGTCCGCGGGTCCGGGGAGCCCCTGCCCCAGGTCGGCCCGGACCCGGCGGCCTTGCGCAAGAAGATCGATATGGGCTCTCCTGCAGCCAAGCGCCGTCCGCAGGCGGACGCCATCGTGGAGGAGGGTAAGAAGGGCGTCGAGATCGAGGGCCCCCTCAAGGACCGGCGCATCCTCTACACCGAGATGCCCGAGTTCCCGGCGTGGCTCCGGGAGATGAGCGTCGACGAGGCCGCGGTGGCCATCAGGTTCTGGGTCTCCCCGGACGGGACCGTCCTGCCTGACATGCGCGTGGAACGCACTTCCGGCTACGGGCGGCTCGATCGCCTGGCCATGGAATGCCTCAAGAAGTGGAGATTCGCCCCCATCGGGTCGCAGGAGAAGCAGTGGGGGATCATCACGTTCAGATTCGTCACGGAGTGACCATGACCATCCTTCTGGCCGTTCTCATCGCGGCGTCGGGGGCTTCCCTCTCCCTGGCCCAGGACATCTCGACCGCGGGCTTCAAATCCCAAGGAGAGGCGGGGGGAGATCCCGGGGCGGGTCCGGCGAGCCTGCCGGCCGAGGTCGTGATCAAGGCCGAGGACTCGGGCAACAGGGTGAGCGTGGTCAAGCCGCCGCTCAACATCACGGTGGACGAATTCGAGTCCATCCGTCCCGCCCTCAAACCCGACGAGTCCCTGCTCCTGGCCATCTCGCCGCTGACCGTGTCCTGGCGGCGCACGTACCCCGAGTTCCTCAAGAACAGCCGCGTCATCCAGCCGTGGCGCACGACCTTCAGCCCCAAGCCGGGCATCGTGCTCCACCCCCGAGAGCAGCTCTTCGAGGCCCTGCAGAAGCGCCTCGACGGCAAGGAGGCCGACAAGCACGGCTGGCGCCTCGAGATCGTCGACGAGGAGGGCCGCGCCTTCCACCGGTACGAGGGCGACGACGACCCGCCGGAGGAGATCGTGTGGAGCGGGCAGAACGAGCAGGGGGAATGGATCGCGGCGGGCCGCTCCTACTCCGCGGTCTACACCTTCACCGAGCCCGGCGGCACCCACCGCACGAGCTTCGGCAAGCCCCTGCTGTTCAAGGGCATCGTGCACCAGGAGGAGTCGGGCATGCACATCAGCCTGGACTCGGCGGTGCTCTTCGGCAAGGGGAAATCCGGCGCGGACCTGGGCGCCCCGGCCGGGGAGGACCTCATGCGCGCGGCCGCGGACCTCGTCAAGAGGCGCTTCGGCGGGATCCCGATCTCGGTGCGCGTCTTCGCCGGGACCAAGGAACTCGGCGAGAGCCAGGGCAAGGCGGTCGCGGACTATCTCCTGCGCGAGCTCATGGTGGGGCCTCAGTCCGTCTCGGTCTCGGCCGCCCGAGCCGCGTACTCGGAGCAGCGGCTCGAGGTCGTGCTCCTCAACCGGTAGTCCCCCCGGGCGCATGATCGACCGCTCTCCGGTGTCCTGGGGCAGGGCGGCCCTGCTCGCGGCCCTCTTCGTGCTCGCTTTCCTTTATTGGGACAAGGCGCTGTTCCATCCCCTGCGCATCCTGGTGACCCTGTTCCACGAGCTCGGCCACGGCCTGGCGGGCGTGCTGACAGGGGGCAGGATCGAGGTCATCACCGTGGACAGCATGGGCGGAGGGCTCTGCTATGTGAGCGGGGGCTGGCGCTGGGTCGTCCTGCCTGCCGGCTACATCGGGTCCATGGGCGCCGGCTGCGCCATCCTCATCCTCGCCTGCCGCACGCGCTGGGACCGGTTCGTGGCCATGGCGCTGGGCGGGGCTTTGGTCCTGGCGTGCGTCGTCTTCGTGCGGAGCTGGACGGGCTTCCTCTACGGCACGGCCTCGGGACTCGCCCTGATCGCCTCGGGCCGGTGGCTCAACGAGGAATTCAACGACCTGCTCCTGTGCTTCATCGGCTCCACGAGCTGCCTCTACGCGGTCCTCGACGTGCGCCACCTCATGCGCCTGGGACGCGGCTACAACGACGCCGCCATGTTCTCCCAGGAGATACTGCCTCTTCCCCCGGTCGTGTGGGCCTTCCTCTGGGGCGCGCTCTCGGTCATCGTGCTGGCGGCGACGCTCGTCATCGCCCTGCGCAGGCTCCCTCCGGCGTCCGTTCCGGGCAGCGGCCTCAAGCTCCGCGGGTGGTAGTAATGTTGCGTTGATGTGATATGTTGTACACTGAAACTCGATACGTCGAAGTCCGGGAACCGGGGGACTGACATGGTTGGGATCATCGGCTACGGGGCGTACATCCCGAGGAACCGCATCAAGGTCGAGGAGATCGCGAAGGTCTGGGGCACCGACGCTCAGAGCTACAAGAAGGGGCTGATGCTCGAGGAGAAGTCCGTCCCGGCCCCGGACCAGGACACCATCACCATGTCCGTGGAGGCCGCCCGCAAGGCGGTCAGGCGCGCGGGCATCGATCCCGCGGACATCGGCGCGCTTTACGTCGGCAGCGAGTCCCATCCCTACGCGGTCAAGCCCAGCGGCACCGTGGTCGCCGAGGCTCTGGGGTCCACGCCGGAGTGCCACACCTCGGACTTCGAGTTCGCGTGCAAGGCCGGGACCGAGGCCATGTTCGTGGCGAGCCAGCTCGTCAAGGCGGGCTCCGTGCGCTACGCCATGGGCGTGGGCGCGGACACCTCCCAGGGCGCCCCGGGCGACGCCCTCGAATATTCCGCGGCGTCAGGCGCCGCGGCCTACCTCTTCGGCGCGGAGAAGGAGAAGGTCGTCGCCGAGCTCATCGACACCTACGCCTACATGACCGACACGCCGGACTTCTGGCGGCGCGAGCACATGTTCTACCCCAGGCACGGAGGCCGGTTCACGGGTGAGCAGGCCTACTTCCGGCACATCACCAGCGCGGCCAAGGGCATGATGGCCAAGGCCAAGATGAAGCCCGCGGACTTCGACTACGTGGTCTTCCACCAGCCCAACGGCAAGTTCCCGCTGAGGGCGGGCAAGATGCTGGGCTTCACGGACAAGCAGATCGGCACGGGCTGGCTGGTCAACAAGCTGGGCAACACCTACTCGGGCGCCTCGCCCCTCGGGCTGACCGCCGTGCTCGATGAGGCCGGCGCCGGGGACCTCATCCTCGTGGTCTCCTTCGGCTCGGGCGCGGGCTCCGACGGCTTCGTCTTCAGGGCCACCAAGCGCCTCAAGTCCGTGCAGGGGCTCGCGGAGCACACGCGGGACATGCTCGATCGGAACAAGAGGTACGTGGACTATGGGACCTACCTCAAGTACCGCAAGATGATCATCATGAACGAATGACCATTGCTGGTGTCAGACGTTAATGCAATGGTGTCAGACGTTAAGGGGTGAAGTCTTCGTTTCTTAACGTCTGACACCAGCAATGGTCAACGTCTGACACCAATCGTTAGGAGAATCTCATGAGAGAAGTGGCGGTGATCGGGGCCGGGATGAGCAGGTGGGGGGAGCTGTGGCACCAGGACCTTCGGGACCTCTCGTGCGAGGCGGTGCTCAAGGCCCTCGCCGAGACGAAGGCGGACCGGGTGGACTCCATCCACGTCGGGTGCATGACCGGCGGGCTCTTCGCCGGCCAGGAGCACCTCGCGAGCGTGATGGCCGACTGCCTTGGCTTCGCGGGCGTGCCCGCTTCGCGGTCCGAGTCCGCGTGCGCTTCGGGAGGCGTTGCCTTCAAGGCCGCCTACGCCGAGGTGGCGGCGGGCCTCTGCGACGTCGCCCTCGTTGTGGGCGTCGAGAAGATGACGGACGTGGGCGGCGACGAGGCCACCTACGCCCTGGGCACCGCGGCCGACCAGGAGTATGAGTGCTACAACGGGGCGACCTTCCCCGGGCTCTACGCCATGATGGCGGTGCGCCACATGCACGAGTTCGGCACGACCCGGCGCCAGCTTTCGCAGGTCGCGGTGAAGAACCACTCCAACGGGCTCCTGAACCCGGAAGCCCAGTACCACGCCAAGATCACGGCCGAGGAGGTCGAGTCCTCCGCCCACGTGGCCGACCCCCTGCGCCTGCTCGACTGCTCGCCCATCACCGACGGCGCGGCCGCTCTCGTGCTGTGCCCCCTGGACATGGCCAAGAAGCTCGGCAAGAAGGCCCCGGTCAAGGTGCTCGCCATCGGGCACGCCACGGACACCATCGCCCTGCACAGCCGCAAGGACGTCTGCAGGCTTGCGGCCGTGGAGAAGGCCGCGGAGCGGGCCTATAAGGCCGCGTCCCTGAAGCCCGAAGACATCGACCTGGCCGAGGTGCACGACTGCTTCACCATCGCGGAGATCATGGTGACCGAGGCCCTGGGGTTCGCCAGGCGGGGAGAGGGGGGCAAGCTCGTGGCCAGCGGCGCCACGGCCATCGGCGGAAAGATCCCGGTCAATACCAGCGGGGGACTCAAGTCCAAGGGGCATCCCGTGGGCGCCACCGGGGTGGCCCAGCTGGTTGAGCTCGCGGTCCAGCTCCGGGGTGAGGCGGGCGGACGGCAGGTCAAGAAGCCGTCTGCGGGCCTGGCCCAGAACATGGGCGGGACCGGAGGCAGTTCCATCGTTTCGATCTTGGGGGTCGCCTGACATGCAACCGCAACGATATTGGAGAGAGATCCCGCAGCGCTACCGGCTCGAAGCCGGACGCTGCCGGAGGTGCGGGAAGGTCTTCATGCCGCCGAGGGGGCTCTGCGACAGCTGCCGCTCGACCGAGTTTGAGACCATCCGGCTGGCGGACCGGGGCAAGGTCCACACCTACACGGTCATCCGCGTTCCGCCGGCAGGGTTCGCGGCGCAGTCGCCCTATGTCCTGGCCGTGGTCGAGCTCGACGACGGGGTGCGCCTGACTATGCAGGTCGCGGACTGCGGGCCTGACGAGGTCCGGGTGGGCCTGCCGGTGAGGGTCGAGTTCCGTAAGATCAACGAGGTCGGCAAGTCCGGCGTCATCTGCTACGGTTATAAGGTCGTCCCCGCTTAATGCTAAGATGGAAGATGGTGTCGAAGATGGTGTCAGGAAGATGGTGGAAGATGGTGTCAGACATTGCGTAACTTGCATAACTCTCCGAGTTATGCAAGTTACGCAATGTCTGACACCAGCAGGTCACCAGCAGGTAAGGAGGAAGCATGGGAATCAAGGTAGGCATCAACGGTTTCGGACGCATCGGGAGGCTCGTGTTCCGCGCCGCGGCGGGCAACAAGGAGATCGAGATCCTCGCGGTCAACGATTTGACGGACGCCAAGACACTGGCTCACCTTTTCAAGTACGACTCGACCTTCGGCACCTACCCAGGCACGGTCGAGACAGCAGGGGAAGATCTCCGCATCGATGGGAAGCTGGTCAAGGTCTTCAAGGAGAAGGACCCGGCCGCCATCCCGTGGAAGTCCCTGGGCGTGGCCATCGTGGTCGAGTCCACCGGCAAGTTCACCGAGGCTGAGAAGGCCAAGGTCCACATGACTTCGGGCGGGGCGCAGAAGGTCATCATCTCCGCGCCGGCCAAGGGCGAGGACATCACGGTGTGCATGGGCATCAACGAGGACCTCTACGACCCCATGAAGCACCACATCATTTCGAACGCTTCCTGCACCACCAACGCCCTGGCCCCGGTGGCGAAGGTCCTCGACGAGGCCTTCGGCATCAAGTACGGCGTGATGACGACCATCCACTCCTACACCAACGACCAGGTCCTGCTGGACTTCGCGCACAAGGACCTCCGGCGCGCCCGCGCGGCCGGGACGAGCATGATCCCTTCCTCGACCGGCGCGGCCAAGGCCATCGGACTGGTGCTCCCCAAGCTCAAGGGAAAGCTCACGGGTCTGGCCATCCGGGTCCCGACGCCCAACGTCTCCCTCGTGGACCTCTCGGTCCAGCTCGAGAAGAAGGCCACGAAGGAGGAGATCAACGTCGCCTTCAAGAAGGCCGCGGAGTCGCCCCGCCTCAAGCCTTACTTCCAATACTGCGAGGTCCCGCTCGTCTCGCGCGACTTCCAGGGCATGAACTACAGCTCATCCCTCGACGCCGGGCTGACGGACGTGGTGGGCGACGGCCTGGCCAAGGTCTTCGCGTGGTACGACAACGAGTGGGGCTACTCCTGCCGCGTGGTCGACCTCGTCACCTACATCGGCAGGAAGGTGGGCGTCCCGGCCTGAGGGCCTCGGACCTGCCTGGGATGGGTATGCCCGCCAGCGACCGGCCGGCTTTGAAGGTCAGACGCCTCCAGGACCTGGACGTGAAGAACAAGCGCGTCATCGCGCGCGTGGACTACAACGTCCCCATGAAGGGGGGCAAGGTCGTCGACAACCGCCGCATCCGCGAGACCCTGCCGACGATCAAGCACCTGTTGGAGGCGGGGGCCAGGGTCACCTTGATCTCCCACCTCGGCAGGCCCAAGGGTAAGCCGGAGGAGAAGTACAGCATGAAGCCGGTCGCCCCCGAGGTCGCGAAGCTGCTCGGCGTCCCGGTGGCCTTCTGCGGCGAGTGCGTGGGCCCCAAGGCCGAGGCGGCCTCGAAGGCCTTGAAGCCCGGCGAGGTCCTCCTCCTTGAGAACCTCCGCTTCGACCCAGGGGAGGAAGGGAACGATCCCGAGTTCGCCAAGGGGCTCGCGCGTCACGGCGAGGTCTTCGTGCAGGACGCTTTCGGAACCCTGCACAGGGCCCATGCCTCCACCGCGGGCATCCCCAAGCACCTGCCGGGCGGGATCGGGTTCCTCGTGCAGAAGGAGCTCGAGTTCCTCGACCGGGTGGTGGGCAACCCGGAACGCCCGTTCCTCGCCATCCTCGGGGGCGCCAAGGTCTCGGATAAGATCGGCGTGCTCCTCAAGCTCCTCGAGCGGGTGGACTCGCTCATCATCGGCGGGGGCATGGCCTACACCTTCCTCCATGCCCAGGGGGTCTCCATAGGCAAGTCCCTGCTGGAGAAGGACAATGTCCCGGACGCCCAGGCCATCGTGGAGAAGGCCTATGCGAAGAACATCCAGTGCCTGCTTCCCGCGGACCACCTGGTCGTCAAGGAGATCAAGGAGGACGCGGAGAGGACCGTGACCCAGGCCATGGCCATCGCGCCCGACATGATCGGCGTGGACATCGGGCCCCACACCCTCGAGATCTTCACCGAGGAGATCTCCAAGGCCAAGACGATCTTCTGGAACGGTCCCATGGGCATCTTCGAGATGGCGCCGTTCTCCAGGGGCACGCTGGAGGTCGCCAAGGCGCTCGCCAAGGCCACCCGCAAGGGCGCCACGACCATCGTGGGGGGCGGGGACAGCCTGGCGGCCGTGGACCTCGCGAAGGTGGACGCGCAACTCTCGCACTGCTCGACCGGAGGCGGGGCCAGCCTCGAGCTCCTTGAGGGCAAGGTCCTGCCCGGGCTGGCGGCCCTGGCCTGCTAACTGGTATAATCCCGGCACTGTGGCCTACAATATCCTGATCGTCATCCATGTCGCCGCATGTGTCCTGCTCATCCTGACCGTCCTCATCCAGGGGGGCAGGGGCGCGGGGCTCATGGTCTTCGGAGGTGGGGGGGACCTGATCAACACCCCGTCGGGCACCACCTTCATCAAGAAGTTCACGGGCGTGGTCGCGGGCGTCTTCGCCCTGACCTCGCTCTTCCTGACCCTGCTCACGACCCGCTCGTCCATGACGAGCGTGACCTCCCGGGTGCCCAAGCAGCCCGCGCCGGTCGAGGCGCCGGCCGTGCCCGGCGGAGAGCAGGGCAGCGCCGCTCCTGCCGCTCCGTCGGACGGGACCGAGCGTCCGCCGGCACAGGGCGAGCGGAGAACGTCCGCGCCCGCTCCGTCGGACGCGGGCAAGACGGCGCCGTCAAAGAAGTCCCCTTGACACTCTTAGCGCGGGTGGCGGAACTGGCAGACGCGTACGTTTGAGGGGCGTATGGGGAAACCCGTGGGGGTTCAAGTCCCCCCCCGCGCATAGCTTTCCGTGACCCCGAAATTCCTGGCGGACAGCATGCTGGGCCGGCTCTCCAAGTGGCTGGTCCTGCTCGGATTCGACTCGCGCTGCGTGGGCTGGAAGGGCGAGGCTGACCTGGCCCTCTTGGAGATCGCCCAGCGCGAGGGCCGGGTCTTCCTGACCCGCGATGCCAACATCCCCGAAGTGGCCGGCCTCAAGAAGGTCGTGGTCCGTCCCCAGGGATTGGAGGACCAGCTCCGGTTCGTCCTGAAGGCCCTGGGCCTCAAGGCCCGGAGGGAGAAGCTCTTCTCCCGCTGCACGGCCTGCAACGTGGGACTCGCGGCCCTCTCCCGGGAGGAGGCCCTGCCCCATGTGCCGCCGCTCGTCCGGGAGCTCAACACCGCCTTCTTCCGCTGCCCTGCCTGCGGCAAGCTCTACTGGAACGGCACCCACACCGGGAACACCGCGGCCAAGCTCGAGAAGCTGGGGATCTTCGAGTGAAGCCCACGGCGGCTGCCGCGCCGCCGGGAGCGCCGGCCTGGCGGCCCTACGCGGTCGTGGCCGCCATCGGCCTGGCCCTGTACTTCCAGGCCCTGTTCTTCGGCCTGACCTACCTCGACGACCAGGTCCTCATCTCCGACAACCTCCATTTCCTGAAGCGTTGGTCGAGCCTCCTGGAGTCCTTCGGTCAGGGCGTCTTCCACGTGTCCCACGAGGGAGACACCTATTACCGGCCTCTGTTCACGGCGTCCCTCGTCTTCGACGCCAACCTCTGGGGCTCGTGGTTCGGAGGCTACCACCTGACGAGCATCCTCGTTCACCTCGCGGCATCGTGCCTGCTGCTGAACTTCCTGCGGCGGCTGGGCCACGCCGAGCGGCCGGCCCTGTTCTTCGCCCTGGCTTTCGCGGTGAGCCCCGCGCTGACTCAGAACGTCGTGCACGTCCCGACCAGGGACGACACGCTGATGGGCATGTTCGTCCTCGCCTCGATGAGCGCCTTCATCTCCTTCATCCGGGAGGGGGGATGGAGGAGCGCCGGCCTCCACCTGGTCTGCTGGACTCTGGCGCTCTTCAGCAAGGAGACCGCGGTCGTGGTGGTCCCGATGTGCCTGGCCTACCTCGCGCTCGTGGAGAAGGGGGAGCGGCCCTGGCCTCGGGCGGCCTGCCTCGCCTGCGGCTGGCTGGTCGTGCTCGCGGCGTGGTTCCTCCTGCGCCGGTCCGCTCTCGACGACCCCATCCCCATCGGCCCCGGAGCCGCGCTCTCCTCCCTGCGGGCCAATCTGCCCGGGGTCGTCCAGCTGTTGGGCAAGGTCTTCCTGCCCTTCAACCTTTCCGGGCTGCCCAACATGAAGGACACGGCCATGGGCTGGGGCTGGGCCGGCCTGGCCGCGGTCCTCGCCGCGGTCCTGACCACGAGGGGCCTGGCCTGGAAAAGGGTCCTGTTCGGCCTCCTTTGGTTCGCGGCTTTCCTGGCTCCGTCCATGCTGCTCCAGTCCACGAGCATGGCAGGGGTCGTGGCTGAGAAGAGGCTCTACGCTCCCGTCGTGGGCATCTTCCTGATCCTTTTGGAGACGAACTTCGCCAGGGGCATCGCCTCAGGAGCGGGTTGGGCGCCCACGGTCGGCGCGCTCGCGCTCCTGGTCCACGGGACCGTGGCGTTCTCCTATTCGCGGAGCTATCGCGACCGCATGTCCTTCTGGACGCGCACCGCTTCAGCTTCTCCGCGCCTGCCTTTGGCCCGGAGGAACCTCGGCGCCATGTATTTTCTGGATGGGGACCTTGTCCGCGCGGAGCGGGAGTTCCTGGCAGCCCTGGCTCTCAATCCGGTCGAGCCCATGGTGCGCAACAACCTGGGCCTCATCTACATGCAGCGGGGGAGGCTGGAGGAGGCAGAGGAGCAGTTCCTCCTGGAGCTCGAATACTACCCTCGCTACGCCAATGCCCTCTTCAACCTGGGCCTCCTCTACATGAACCAGGGCAAGGTCAAGGAGCCGGAAGAGCTGTGGGCGAAGGCCCTGTCCATCAATCCCGACCACCTCGACCTGCATGTGGCCCTGGCGGCCTTGTACTACAACCACGGCCGCAAGAACGAAGCCCTGGCCGTGATCAATGAGATGCGGCGCAAGAACATGGAGATCCCCGAGGCGTTCCGGGGACTCAAGTAGACTTCCTGGTCTGGCGAATTATCCGGAAGTGTTGTAGAATATAAGTACGGGCCTATAGCTCAGCTGGGAGAGCGCCTGCATGGCATGCAGGAGGTCAACGGTTCGATCCCGTTTAGGTCCACCACTTTGAAGGACCGTGACGTCGCGCTGCGGAAGGGCTTTCGGCTGGGCGCTGTTCTTTTGACCGCCTCTCCCGTGCTGGTGGCTGCGGCCGTGGGTTGGGGCATCCTCCACCGCGTTCCGCGTCCCGCTCCGGCGTCTCAGCCAGCCCAGTCCCTGTCCCAGGCATCCCAGCCTTTCGCTCCTGCCGCGGACTCCGGTGTCAGCGACCCTGAGTCCGTTGGGGGGGCTGGGATGACGGCTCCGCTCGCTCCTCCCAAGCGGGCCGGCCGCTTGTACCCGTCTCCCGGTGAGCCCGAGACCCGGCAGTCCGCGGAGTCCGAGGCTCCGCCCATCCCGCCGGCCACGGATGCGAGGCCTCCCATGGTGGAGCGGACGCCTCCCCGCAAGCGCCTGGACGCGAAGCAGTCGTCTTCCGGGGTCTACGAGTCCGGCAAGGAAGTGGACGGCTTTCGTCCCCTGCGCCTGGTCACCCGCGACCCGGCTTACGAGGCCGCCCTGATGCGGCCGGCTCCCCCACAGTCCGACAACACGGACATCACCCGGTACATGGAGCAGGGGTGCGCGGGAGGCAAGGCCTGCGGCCGGGACGGAAAGGGGAAGTTCTTCTACACGGAGATGGACGGGACCAGGCACACGCAGATCGCTTATGACCAGTCCAAGCCCCTTGGCGAGCGCAACCAGATGGAGGCGGAGGACCCCGTGACCGGCAAGCGCAGGACCTACACGAGATCCCCGCTCGTCTTCGACTTGAAGGGCAGAGGGGTGCGCTCCAGCGACCGCATCGTCCGCTTCAACCTCGCGGGCGAGGGGAACCTCGAGCGGATCTACGACATCGCCTCGGACGCCGGGGTGCTCGTCTTCGACGCGGACGGCAACGGGGTCGCGGGAGAGAGCGGACGCGAACTTTTCGGGGACATCAGCGACCTCGACGGGGACCGCAAACCGGACGGCTATTACGAGGGCTTCGAGGCTCTGACGGCCATGGTCGTCCGGGCCAGGCGCCAGGGGGTTCTGCCGGCTGTGGCCGCGGACCCGGCGCGTCTCGGTCCCGAGGACCTAGCCTCGCTCGGCAAGGCCTACAGCCTGGGCATGCGGGTCGGAGGGCTCCTCAAAAAGACCGTCACCTTGGAGGAGGCCGGGGTGAGCGAGATATTCCTTTCCGCGAGCCCCTCGGTCTGGTCCGAGAACTTCGACGGCCAGGGCAATGACGTGGTGCGGCGGGACGGGGCCCGCTTCATCCGGCCCGACGGCTCCGCGGGCGCCTACGAGGACGTCTTCTTTCGTTTCGAAAAGCCGCAGCTCCTCAAGGTCAAATTCGACGCCAGGCCGTCCGGGGGCGTGACGCGGGAGAGCCCGGGTCCGCGCTGACTTACAGGGAGGACTGTCCGCCCGAGGAGAGGTAGGCCAGCAGCTCTTCTTCGCTCGCAAACTTCCGACCTGGGCCGGGGTAGAAGGCGTAAGTGACCCCGTTGTCGACCCCGCCGCTGACACCATCAGCAGGGATGCCGAGGCGCTCCGCGAGAGCCACGGAGGCTTCCCCGAAGCGCGGTCCGCAGTCTCCCACCACGGCAACGGTCTTGCGGCCCCGGTATTCGACCACGGCAAGGTCGCCGAGCAGGGCCTTCTGGCTGATGGGCACCACCACGTAGGGGACAGTGGTCGGGTCCAAGGAGGAGCCGTCCTGGTAGCGGAGTGAGGTCTGCTTCTGCCTGTAGGGGTCTCGGTGCACGCGGCGGTCGTAGCGCTTCACCGGTCCGTCCGTGTCGATGGCCATGCCGGCCTTCACCACCATGGCCTTGCCCGAGGGTTGAGCGTCAAAGCGGGCGCCGTCGAAGAAGGCGGCGCCATCGCGGTAGAGTGATGCGTCATCCACGGCAGGGCCCGAGGGCCCTGCGTTGGAGGCCATGGTCCGGGCCCTGTCGAGCAGGGCCTCGGTCTTGGGGGTCCAGACCGAACTCTTCCTGCCGAACCTCGCCCGTTCCGGGATGTTGCTGGGGGCTGAAGCGTCGAACCCGGTGGGGACCGCTGAGGCGTCTTCTCCGTCCTCCTTGCACCCGGCCGCGAGAAGGAGCAGGGGCAGGGCCAGGAGGGCTGTAGCGGAGGTCCACCGGAGGCTCATATCAATAGGTTACCCGTAGGGCCCAGCCTCGTCCTGTGGCCTAGGGCCTGGTCCGTTCTGGGCCCAAAGGCCTATATCCGGGAGAAGCGGCTTGGAGTCGCAAATGTTATGATACCTTGCTGTCATCAGGAGGATCCTGAGACGATGAGTGTCATTCAGCGCCTTGCCCTTGCCAGGGAGAAGGCCCACGCCTTTACCATCCAGTACCCGCCGGCAAGGGAGTACTTCCAGGAGCGTTTCCGGACAACGCCCGCGGACATCGCGGACTTCCTTTCCTCCAAAGGCGGCCTCTCCGGGCTCTCGGAGTTCGGCCTGTATCTGCATGTCCCTTTCTGCAGGGCCCGGTGCCTGTACTGCAACTTTCCCATCGACACCAGGCGCGACACGAGCCTGTTCTCCGGTTACGCGGATTCCCTTATCCAGCAGCTCCAGCTCCTCGCCCATTGCGTGCCCTCTGACAGCAAGGTCTACGGCATCGACATCGGGGGCGGCACGCCCACCCTCCTGCCCGAGGCCGAGCTCGAGCGTGTCCTGAAGGCGCTCGGGTCCTGGCGCGCACGGTCCAAGGCCAAGAGGCCGCTGTCGGTCGAGACCGGGCCTGAGTCGGCCTCGCGCGAGCCTGCCAAGTTCTCCATGATGCGGTCTCTCGGGGTGGACCGCGTCTCCCTCGGGGTCCAGACCGCGGAGAGCGACCTGCTCCAGAGGGTCAACCGCATGCAGCAAAGGCTCGAGGTCGAGACGGCTTTCAAGAACATCAAGGCCGCGGGCTTTTCCCGCGTCAACCTCGACCTCATCTTCGGCCTGCCCGGTCAGGGGCTCTCGCAATGGCGCGGCGACCTCAAGCTCGTGTCCTCCCTCAGGCCCGACTCGATCACGACCTACGATTGCCTCTACCGCGGCAAAGGCCGGGGCTTTGCCATGACTGGCGCCAAGCCTCCCCTGCCGTCCATGTACGGCAAGCTCTACGAGGAGGCCTACTCCTTCCTGACTTCCAATGGCTACCACGCCCCCTACGGTTCCGTGAACTTCTCCCTCCATCGGGGGGAGACCGGGACCTCGGCGTACTTCGAGGGTCGGCTCTTGGACGGCCTGCCCTATCTGGGGCTCGGCCTTTACGCGTCGAGCATGATCGGGTGCCGGTGGTGGTTCTCTCCCAGCCAGCTGAGGGACTGGACCAGGGCGGTGCAGGGCGGAGAGGCTCTGCCTGCCGAGGACTGCTACGCCTTGCCCGAAGAGGAGAGGCTGGCCAAGCAGATCCTCTGGAGTCTGAGTTTCGGGTTCCTGGACCTGGAACGTTTCAGGGAAGCCTTTGGCTGGGGCATCAAGCCTCGCTTCAGCCAGGCTCTGGAGGCCGCGCAGGGAAAGGGGTGGCTCACTCGCAAGGCCGGCCGTTACCTCATGGCTCCGGGAAGCTTCAGGCACCTGCCTGAGATCCGGTCCCTGTTCTACACTTCCGGCGCCCTGGACTGGGTCAGATCCGTCCGACGAGGGTGATTTCCTCGCGGTCGTGGTAGAGGTGCCGTGCTTTCAGGAAAGAGCAGCGGCTCCCCAGTTCCTCCCTGGGTGAGAGCGCCTGCCGGAGAAGGGGCAGAGGGTCGTTCCTTCCGAACTTGAGGTTGGCCACGAGCATGCGGCACCAGCCCTTCTTCACCCAATGGCTCAACAGGCCCAGGGTGCGGCGGGGGTCTTCGAGCAGATCGCAGAACAGCCAATCCACGGCAGAGGAAGGGGAGAACTTGAAGGCATCCTCTTTGCAGTGGCTGATGTCCGGATGTCCTTCGGCCCCTCCCTTGAGCGGGCCGTTGTCCACTGCCAAGACTTTCGCCCCGCGGCGGGCTGCCGAGTAGCTCCACCCGCCAGGAGCGGCTCCGAGGTCCGCCACGGTCTGCCCGGGTTGCGGCGCTTCACCGAGGACGAGATACGCCTCCTCCACTTTGAGATAGGAGCGCGAGGGGGCTTGGGCGTCGTCGGCCATGCGGCGCTGGCCCCCGGCCCATGCCTGGCGGCACGCGAAAGCGCGGTCGAAGTCCGGAAGGTAAACGAAAAGCCCTTGACTGGCGCCCAGGGCAGGCCGGCCCGGTTCAGCGAGCCGCATCACGCGGGACAGATGGCTCGTCTCCTCGAGGAACTCCGCTTCCACGGTCCGCCGGCGTTGAGTCATGCCTTCCATGCCGGCGGACTCGAAGCAAAGTGGCCACGGCGCGTCGTAGCGGACTCCCTTGCTCGTCTCCCTGAAATAGCCGGCGAGGCCGCATGCGAGCTCTTTGCCTGTCTTGGCTTTGAATTCCACAGGCTCAAGGAGGGAAAGGTGGCTGAAGCAGAGGTCCGTGGAGGCGTTGTCGGACAAGGCCCAACCAGGGCCTTTCTCCCGGCACGCCCCGGCTTCCTTGGCGAGGAAAGTCTCGAACCCTGGCTGTCCGATGTGGAGGGTCAAGCTCATGGAATCAGTAGGCTGTCCAGAAGGACCCTTTCGTGTCCGTATGCGCGCAGTTGACCAGGACATCCCCGAAGTCCTTGTCCTTGGGATCATTGTTGTAGAGCCAGCCTCCAGCGTCGTTGGAGGCCTTCCCGGGATGGACCGCGTTGGAATCCGTATGGTAGCTGGGTGCCTTGGCCCGCGGAATGGCAGGCAGATACTTGCCTCCGATGGTCAACTGGTCGAGGGAGGATGGGTAGACGCCGCCCATGTCTTTGAAATAGATGCTCAGGGCTGAACGGATGGAACCCAGGTTTCCTTTTGAGGCGCCTTCGTTCGATTTCCGGATCAAGCGGCCGAAATGTCCATCTTCCATCACAGCGTTCATGATGGAGGCCAGCCCGATGAGGGTGAGGACCACGGAAATGATGATGAGGGATCCGCCGGCAGTCAGGAGCCGGGCTGGATCCGCTCCTGCCAGGGGAGAGGCTCTTTTCCCAACAGGCTTCTGCGCTTGCAGGCCCCAATAGAGCATCTGGATGGAGCGGCAGACCGCGATGAAGCATATGGCGAGAAGGGCAGGGATCGCGAAGATGGCTGAGAGAGCGCTGAAGAACGCGACGATGATGAGGGAGACGATGATCTCCAGGGTGCTGCGGGGCTTGACGCCCTTTGCCTCAAGGATCGGGCCGGCTCCACCGGCTTTGAGAAGGATCAGCATGAGGATGGGGATGACAAGGACGGATAACACGCCCAGGCCCGAGGAAGGGGGCGCATTGGCCCAGGCAGGGGATGCGGTGAGCACGGCGCTGGCGAAGATGAGGAAGGCTCTCAACCTTTTGTCCATGAGAACTCCCATTCCTTGTCAGGCATGAACGACTGCTTCACGAACGAGAAGGCCTCCGGGCCGTCGAGCGGATAGCTGCTCGAGGTGACGCGCACCCCGACAGGCTTGAGCAGGTACTCTCCGCGTTCGAGAGGCCGCCTCCACGGCTGGGTGGTGGTGAGGAGGTAGGCGCCGCGGGTCTCCCTGGCTTGCTGGGAGTACCGGACCCGGATGTGGCGGATGCCTTTGGCCGGAAGTCTTACCGAGTAGTAGGGCGTCCTGCCGAGTTTTAGGGTCGGGATGATCCGGATGTCTTCTCCGGTCGCTGGGTCAGCCTCGGTCACGAGCACGGAATCAGGGAGGGGATGAAGGTCGTCGGAGAGGATGGGGTATTTCAAGCCCTGGGTCACGGGCACGGGCCAGGGGTTCTCGTAAACGTAGAGGCCGTCCACTTCGATGGATGAGGGCCGAACCGTGACCTCGATGCGCTCTCGTGTGAAGCGGACCGTGGGAAGGATGCCGAAGGCGAGTAGACAGCACCATGCCAGGACAGCGGCCGCAAGAAGGGTGGCGGCGTTGCGCAGGGCTGGGAGGGCCATCGTGGCCTCATCATATCAAGTCTTGAACTTGGCGCGGAGCCAGTCCTGCAGGTGCCGGAGCCCGTGCCGGGACGCCCGTCCCGGGAAGCGGAAGTGGCTCCCGCAAGGGGGCCCGGGCCTTCGCTTTTTGGGAACTAAAACGGGCTCGTCTGGGGGCAAGCGACCCGGCCTCTGTCCGTCGGGGACGCGCTCGCCTAGAGGCGGCGCTCGGCTCTCGGCCCCCTGCGCGCTCAGCGCGGCCCATTGCGTGCTCTTCAGGCCCCGGCTCACGGTTCGACCTTCCCAGCCTTCACGACCACATCGGCGCGCGCTTTGAGGATATCGTCACGCAAGCCCCGATAGTTCGCATGCGCCTTTTGCGCAAGCGCGCGGTCGTAAATCTGCAGAGCTTCGGCATACTCCTGGCGCATGGTGTGGATTGCACCCATGCTGATGTAAGCGGGCATAAAACCAGCATCCAGTTGTATCGCCATGGCCAAATCTTTGACCGCATCATCCACAGCCCCCGACAAATAGGCGCATATCCCCAGATCGCTAAAGTAGACTGCGGTGCCTGGATGTCTTGCGGTGAGCGTCTTGAGAATATCCACGCAGCGCTGGTTCTCCCCCAGTTCGCCATATATCAATCCTATGCGATGGAAATGGGATGAATCACTGGTGTACTTTTTCGCCTGGACAAGGTACTCGGCGGCTTCCGCGGCCTGGCCCTGACGTCCGGCGAACTCGGCCAGGTCCAGCAGGACGCCCGCATCCTGCGGCGCGAAGGCGCGGAGACGCTCCAGCATCCGCCGGGACGCCTCCTG
>JACRNU010000087.1 GCA_016234805.1 Elusimicrobiota bacterium | reverse complement strand
CTTGGCCCTGGCAAAATCGCCGGCAGAGAACGCGAGATATCCCAGAAGGGTCGCGGTCTCGGGGAAGAGCCAGTGCATGGACCAGGCCCGCTCCAGCATGGCCGCGGCAGCGAGGCCTGCTCCGGCCCTGGACGCCTCCTCCGCGCCGAAGTAGAGGGCGCGGCTATAGTCGCTGATGATGTCCGAGGTGAAGAAATCAGGCTGCTCCTCGTAGCGGTAGTCGCCCCTGAGCACGAGCAAGTCCCATAGCCGGCCGTCGCCCTCCATGGACGCGGGCCCGAGAGCGCTGGCCAGACCTGCCTGGCGGCGCGGCCGGATCTCCGAGGGGACTTCAGCATCTGGAAGCGAGAAGACCGCTGGGTGCGCGCCCACGAATTTCTCCCATTGCCCCGGCTCGCGCAAGGGAGTCAGGGCCAGGCTTGGATCGCGCCGCCGCCACCCGTCCTGGTACCAGCGCGACCCTGCGAGCCCCTGGGCCACCACGCGCACGTCGGGCCTCCACCCATGGAGGAGCTGGTGGTGCCAGAGGGTGTAGAGCTGGACGTCCTTCTTGGCGACCAGCACTCCTCCGGGCGGCACGGACTTCAAGGCGTTCTTGGCATAGTCGTAGGAGAACAGGTGCTGCCGCCGGTCCATCCTGGTTCCGAGGCCGCGGGCGAACGGCGCCACGACCATGGCCAGCGCGGCAGCCCAGGCCAGCCCTAGCCGAGGCAGAGGGCTCCCGGCAGTTCCGAGCCTGCTGAGCTGCCCCACCCCGCACCCGGCCCACAAGGCCATGATGAGGTCCGAGGGGAGATAGTGGGGCTCTACGATGGCCAGGGCGTGCGGGTTGGGAGGCATGTTGGCCAGGAACAGGAAGACCGGTCCGCTCCACCAGTACGCGGCCAGGGTGCCGAGGAACAGCCTCCCGTCCGAACGAGCGAGCCAGGCCAGGCCTCCGGCGGCGGCGAGCAGGCCCGGAAGGGAGAAGCTGTCCCAGAGGTGCCGGCCGTACACGACGAGGTTGGGGATGAAGAGCTCGCCCTTGGCGTAGTTCGTGGAGAGCAGGTCGAGCGTGCCTCCGTACCTGCTGCGCAGGAGCGTCTCCTTGAGGTTGGCGAACACAGCCGGATGGTTCCAGTCGAGCCAGGGATGGCCGGCTGAGCGCAGGGGGAGATAGATGAGGAGACTCAGGCCCAGGAGCGACAAGGAAACGCTCGCCAGCGACCATCTCCACCGGGCTTGCGGCTCCGGAGCGCGCCAGAGAGCGGTAGCCACGATGAGCAGGCCGATGGCGGCCTTGGAGTCCGTGACCGCCATGACCGCGGGAAAGACCCCGAGCGCGAGCGCGGCCCACAAGCCCCTGGTCCGCGGGGAGTCCCCGTCCCCCGATAGCCCTTCCTGGTCGCTGCCGCGGCTCCCGGCCGGACTGAGCGCGAGCCACAGCAGGCCAGGAGCCCAGAGCACGAGGTCCATGCGGTTCGTGAGAGCCAATCCGTAGACGAAGCAGAAGCCCAGCCAGACACGGCCGTCGTATTTCTCGCGGAGGCTCCAGGCCATGGCCAGGACCGCGATGCTCCCCAGCATCCAGAGGCTGTACATCTCCGGGACCATGCAGACCGACCAGAACACAGGGTTGAGGCCGAAGAGCGCGGCGCTGGCCAGGCCCGCGGCCGTTCCCCAGCGCCTAGCCACGGCCCGGAACAAGAGGGCCAGGACCCAGGCTCCGACGAGCGCGGAGAGCAGGTCCATGCGATAGGCGCGGTTGCCCAGGGGCAGGTTCTGGAACGCGCGGCCGAGCAGGATGTAGAGGGGATAGCCCGTGGGGTGGGACACGCCCAGCACAGCCGCGCTCGTGGTCATCTCTCCTGAATCGCGATAGAGCGGCAGGCCAGGGGTCATGCTCCAGAGGTAGAGTCCGAAGAACACGGCAAAGACCGCGACAGCCGCTCTCATGGGCCGGCTCTCTTGGCCGCGGACGCCGCGTACTCGGAGAGCTCCCGGTCTGCCGGGGCCAGGCTGGAGGCTGTCTTGAAAGCCTCCGCGGCAGGCTTCCATCGGCCCTGGACCCAGTAGACCGTGCCGAGGTTGCGCCAAGCCTTGACCGAGCCCGGGTCGCGGTCCGCGCAGCGCTGGAAGGCGTCCTCAGCCTCCTTGAGCTTGCCCTGCTTCTGGCGCGCGGCCCCGAGGTTGAGCAGGAAGGCCGTGGCATCCGGGTCCAGGTCGTAAGCAGCGGCGTAAGCCTGCTCGGCCGAGGGCCAATCTCCCCGCTGGAAGGCGTCGAAGCCCAGGATCTCGAGCTGGTGGGCGACGCTCGTGCCCAGCCACAGCACATCACCCCCCATGGCCCTGGCCTCGGCCAACCGCATCATGGCCTCCAAGGTCTTTCCCTGGGCCGCCAGGCCGGCGGCAGCCATGACAGGATAGAACGCGATCAGAGCCCGGTGCCGGTAGTGCCGTTCGAGCAGACGGTCCGAATATCTCAAGACGTAGAACTCCCAGGGGTCGGGACCCGGCCCTCCTGCTCCTGAAAGGCCGTATCCCCGCGCCCCGGCTACTGGCTTGCGCAGGAGCCCGGCCGGAGCGAGAGTGAACCCGGGCAGGAGGCTGTCGTTGAGCGTGCTGTAGAAGAGCGTTCCCGCGTCCGCCAGCAGGGTCTCCACCGAGACCCTGCGGGCCTCCTTGGAGCTCTTCGGCAAGCGCCGGAAATCAGGGCCATAGGCGCTCCGGAACACCAAGCCTCCGCGGTCGTGGAGTTCCAGGTCTTGGCGCATGGCTTGGGCCTGGGTCAGGTAGGCCAGGGAGTAGAAGGTGTCATCCCCGCCGTCCATGAACAGGGTGGACCCCTTCGGAAGAGTCTTGAGGATGTTCCTGCCGTAGTCATGGGCTGTGAGGTCCCAGCGCATGAACCAGTCCTGCCAGCCCAGGCACGCGGACACGATGGGGATGACCAGCAAGGCCCGGCCCGCCCAGGGGGAGAACGAGGCCACGGCTGTAAGTCCTCCTGCCACGAGGAAGGCCACGCCCATCCACGACGCCAGGTAGAACCTCTCCAGCGCGTAGCTGGTCTGAGGATCGGATGGAGGGTTGCCGAGGAACAGGAAGAACGGGCCGGAGAGGACCGCCAGCAGGGCCGGGAATCTCCAGCTCACCGCGATCCCCAGCCAGGACCACGCGGCCAGGCCCACGAGCGCGAGGGCCGAGGCCGCTGGTCCCAACTCCTTCAGGGTGAAGCCCAGGTACCTCGGGATCTGGGACCACCGCGACACGGGAGCCGCGCCCTCGACCGTGAGCGCGAAGGAGCCGTAGTCCTTGCGCAGCAGCACGCGCATGAAGCGCTCGAGGTTCGTGGGATCTCCCCAATCCAGGGGGGGATCAGCCGAGGACCTGATGGGGAGATAAAGGTAGCACGCCATGCCGCAGCATGCCAGAAGCGCGGCCGTGCCGATACCCGCCGCAGCCTTGCGAAGGGCCGGCTTCTCCTTCCAGGCTTGCCAGAGCACCGCAGGCAGGGCCAGGACCAGGGTGTGGTGATTGGCCAGGCCCAATCCCACGGCCAAGCCAAGGGCGGCGGCAGGCTTGGGCTCCCACAGGGAGCCGTGGAACCGGCACACGAGCCAGGCCACGCAAGCCAGGGCCAGAAGATGCAGGCCGAACACCTCGGTGACCGAGGAGCCGTGCCTCCACAGCCCGCACAGGCCGAGGAAGAGGACCGCGCCCGATCGCGCGGTCCGGGAGAAGCCGGCCAAGCGCAGGGCGGACCCCAGGACAGCTAGGGCGGCAGCGGTCAGGATCGCTGTCAGCAGATTGGTCCGGTAGGCCCAGCCGCCCCAGGGCACTGCGGAGCCGAGCAGATGTCCCAGGAGAGCGTGGAGCGGATAGCCCGGCGCGTGGGCCACGGAAAGGTTGGCGGCCGCGGCAGCCAGCTCGCCGGAATCGCCGAAGGTCACGCCCGGAGCCATGCAGAAGACATCCAGGAAGAGGAACGCCAGGAAGACGAGGAAGGGTTCGAGGAAAGGCATCGGTTCCCGGAACGGCGTTTACCGGGCCAATGCTACCATATCGGGGAGAGACGCGGAGATGCGCTCAGCGGCTGAGCTTGCGCTCGAGGATGCGGCCGTCTATATCCACCACGATGTCCTTCTCAGCCTGGGTCAGATAGTTCACCACGTCGCGGGGGAACTTCTTGATGTCCCACTTGGGATATTCAACAGGCTCCGGTTGGGCGAGGTACAGCTTGAGGTACTGCCGGGTGTTCCGGAACTTGACGACCTCCGGGTTCAAGCATATCCTCTTGCCAGCGGCTGCCTTCAGCTTCTGCCGCCCCTCCGGGGAGAACTCGGCGACCGCGGCGAGGTCTTCGCCGGAGACCCCGCACTGCTTGAGGAAAGCCATATCCTCGGGGCTCAAGCCGGCATCCGTCTGGGACCACAGGGGGAGCGCTGTCACGAGCAGAAGGCCGGCAAGGAGAGAGAATGGTTTCATGGGGGTTTCCTCAACCCAAGTATAGCCCCCGTTCCTTGACAAATCAAGGGGCAGAGTATACACTTTCATCGAGCATGCCCCCGACGATGACCCTGCTTGTCTGCGCTTTCCTGTCCCTTGCCCCGGCTTGGGCGGTCGAACCCAAGGACTCCTCCTCTCAGGCTGAGGAACAGAAGATCGACCTCACGAGCATCCTCATCGACGTCCGCGTCCCGGAAAACCTGCACATCCTCTATTCCCGTATCCTCGGCAACGCGCTCGTGGAGCTCCGGGATCTTCCCGACAAGAAGCAGATCCGAGCGCGGCTCCGGGAGATCACGGCCCGGGAACTGGCCAATCTCGACGAAGAGGAGCAGTTCTCCAATCTGGCCGAGGAAGACAAGGCCCGATTCAGGAAGGACTTCGAGGTCATGTTCGGGTCGGCATTGAACATCCTTGCGGACAAGATCCCTCCCGCTGATCCCAAGAAGAACGAGCCCGTCGTCGTCCCGCCCGAACCCGTCGTTCCCAATACGCCTGGCACCGAGGTTCCACCCACCCCGACGGACATCAAGAAAAGCATCAATGAAGACCTCACGACGCGTTACCCCGAGCGCCGGGAGGGCTGGCAGAGCACCGCGGACCTCGCGATGCGGGAAAAGGACTTCAGGACCGCGCAGAATTCCTACAAGAAAATCATCTCCCTCGGCGGCGGGACTCCGCAGACCTACACAGGCTACGGCAGCGCCTCATATCACCTCGGGCGTTTGGATATGGCGGCTGACGCTGCCAGACAGGCTCTGGAGATCCAGCCGGACTACGCTCCTGCCGCGGCCCTGCGCGACCTCGCGGAGCGCCGGGTCCAGGGCAAGGGTCCATCGAAGGCTTTACTGGCCAGCGTGGCGGCCTTTGCCGACGGAGGGGGAAAGGTCGCGGCAGGAGCCATGCCCCAGGGGCAAGGCCCTGGAACCGTCTCCGGAGCAGGCCCATCAGCGCCGTCCGCTGTTCCACAGCCTGGTCTCTATGGGCCAGGCATCCAAGCATCCGACATCCGGCAAGCGGACGAGCTCGTCTCCCAGGCAGCCAACTCCTTGAGCCTGGGGGATTTTCCCCAGGCAGGCGCTGTGGCGACCCGCGCCGTGGGCGCTGACCCGCTCAATGCCCAGGCATGGACCTTGCGCGCCGTGGCGGATAGCAACATCGGCAAGCACGACAACGCTGTCTATAACGCCAGCATGGCCCTCCTGCTCGTCCCGGGCAACACCACGGCCCTGCAGATGCGCTCCTGGTCCTTCAACAAGACCGGGAAGTACCGCGAGGCCCTGCGGGACGCTGATTTCACCCTTGCCCGCGAGCCGGGAAACCCTTTCCATCATTACAACAGGGCCTTCGCCCAGGCAGGCCTGGCTGACCGCCCGGGAGCCACCGCCTCCCTCAAGAACGCCGCGGACCTCGACGCACGCTTCGCGCCGCCGTATAAAGCCGCGGTCTCGGCGCCCCAGGATTCGGACCTGCTCTTCGTCTTCGATCTCATGGGGCCCGGGACAGGGGCTGCGGCACCTCCTCCTCCGCCGAAGCGATTCCCTCGCGGACTCCTCTACGGCCTGGCAGCGGCGGGCAGCCTCCTTGGCGCGGCAGCAGTCGTCTACGGCCTGCGGAGGGCTATGTCAAGTCGAGGAAATCCCGGGTCAGCGTGATCCCGACCTCGCGGATGACGCGGGCCTGCCGGTCGAAGCGCGATGGCGCGGACCGGGCTGCCCGATACCCGCTCAAGGAAAAAGCGGCCAGACAGGGATAGGCGAAGACCGGGATGGGATAGTCCGTGCCGAAGAGGAGCCGGTCGAAGACCTCAGGGTGCCGCGCCAGCTGGAACAAGGCCCTCACGCGATTGGGCAGGGTCATGGCCGAGACATCGGCGTAGAGGTTCGGGTAGCGGGCCATCATGCCCAGGAGCACGGGCAGGTTGCGCTCCAGCACGAAGAGCCCGGAGCTTCCGCCGTGCGCCGCGATGACTGTCACGCCCTCATCCAAGGCCGGGATGAGCAGTTCCGGGTTCCCGAACATCTGTTCCCCGGCGATGACAGCGAACTCGTACCCCACATGCGAGAGGAGAGGGAGCTTGAGCCGGCTTAGCGCCTGGTAGAAGGGCTTGAAGCCAGGCAGGCAGGGGTTGAAGCCCATGGAGTTGGGCAGGGTCTTGATGAGCGCCGCGCCCAGGGCCTTGCAGCGCTCGAGCTCGTCGAGCGCGTCCCTGCGCATCGGGTTGACGGACGGGCCTGGAAGGAAGCAGTCCCGGCCGCGGCACGCGGCGAACACGGCGTCGTTGGACACGAGGAACTCGGTCCTCCCATCGTCGAGCAGGCCGTCCGAGCCGTACACGCCGTCCATGCCCAGCACCACGGCGCGGGAAACCTCGGCCGAGCACTTCAGCTCGATCTCAAGGTTCTCCACATAGCGCTGGTTGGAGCCCTCCGGGTCAGCCGGGTCCATGCCCTGCATGCGCATGATGGCCCTGCCGAACGGCCCTTTCAGCAGTTTCCTGGAAACACGGCACCCGTTCTCCAAGGTCGGAAGAGCCGCGAGGTGGGCGTGGACGTCGGTCAAAGCGCGCTGGTTCATGATTCAGCTGAGGCCCCTATCATATCACTTGGACGAGCCTCATTTTTTGTATGCTCGGCATATGTGGCTTTCGCTCGCGGTCTCAGCGCTTGTCCTGTTCGCACCTGGCCCGGCCTCGGCCAAGACCGACGACATCCCGCCCGGCTATCGCGCCCTGAGCCTGGATCTTCCGGCTCACGAGTGGCAGTATCTCACGGACGGCGGGCGGCTGGATTTCCTCGTGTCCTTCGAAGCCCGCTTATCATCCGGCGGCAAGCGGCGCGTGGCCGCGACTCTCCTGCAGAACGTCCTGGTCCGCAAGCTCATGCCTCCTCTGGACAAGGGCGGGCCGGGAACCGCCCAGCTTTACCTGAATCCCAACGAGGCCGCATACTTCGCGCTCTCCACGAACGGAAAGAACAAGATCACCGTGATCGAGCGCGGTCCCAATGACACGGCCATGGCGCCGACAGAAACGAGTACCCTCATGAAAATGACCCGCCGCAGCCGCGTGAAGTCCTCCCCGCGGCCCCCAACCCACGAAGGCCTCATTCCCAAGGGCGACCGCGCGCTGGCAGTGCCGCTTCCGTTGAAGATCCTTCAAGGCCTTAAAAAGGGCTCGGCTGTGGACGTCTACGCCGCCTCGGAGCGCGGGCGCCTGCTCTTGGCCCAAGACGCGCTCGTGCTGGACGCGCGGCAGCCGACCGCGGCCGTACCCGAGGGCACGGCATGGCTGGCGACCACCGGAGGATTCTCCCAGGATATCGCGCTCGCGGTCTTCGAACACCTGGAACTCGAATTCCAGCCGGCGCAGGGGGCTCCATGAAGCGGTCCTTGCTCGCCGCGATCGTGCTCGGGCTCGCGGCTGCCGCCGCGTCCGCCGGACGACTCTCTCTCCCGCCGGGAACCAGCGCCGTCGCGCTGAAGCTCGACGCACTCAAGTGCCGCTACGTCGATCCGGGAGACCGCGTGGATGTGCTCTTCACCTACATCGCCGCCGACAAGGAGTGGGCTACGGACACCGTCCTGCAGGACATCCTGGTGCTCGACGCCAAGCCCCTGGCCGATCAGGTGGAACTGACCCTCGCCGTGCCGAGGAGGGCCGCGGACGCCTATGCTTTGGCAGTCAAGAAAGGCGGCATCCTCACTGTCGCGGCCCGGGCGCCGAGCGACCACGAGATCCGCACCCTCGAGACGGCCTCGTTCCGCCGCCTGTTCCGCTAGATCAGTCGTAGCCGCGCGAGCGGCGAACCGCCCATTCCGCGAAGAACAGGAGCAGCGACAAAGCCAGCCAGTACGGGGAGGTCCACGGGAAGTAGCGCCGGCTCAGGCGTCTTTCCTCGCGCACGGGCGGAAGGCCGGCCAGCAGGTCCTCGGGCCGGGCCGCGCTCAAAGGCACGAACCTGCCGCCTCCGGCCTTGGCCACGGCCTCGAGGAACCGGCGGTCCATGGGGGGCTCAGCCCCAGCGGGCTGCCAGGAGAAGCGCACGGAGTCCGAACCCCACGGCTTGCCGTTCCTGCGCGCCGTGACCCGCAATCGGTGGACGCCTTCCTTGAGGCCGGTGAGCTCGATCTGGAACATCCCTGCTTCCTTCTCCCTGGCCCAGACGCTCACGGACTTGTTGTCCGGCCCGGTCCAGACCACGGAGAGCTCGAGCCCGGCGCTGACAGCGGGCTTGAAGTCCTCGTCGAAGACCCGCAGGGTGAAGGCCGCGGGCTCCCTCGGCGCGATCCGGTCAGGCAAGGGGGAGAACTTCACCTTGGACAGGTCCAGGCTGCCGGTGAGGTACTGGACGACCCGGGTCCAGAAGCGGCCGTAGAACGACGCGAGCTTCCAGTCATGGGCGGCGCCGAGGCGCCAGCGCCAAGTCGAGTCCGAACTGACGACCAGGACCTTGCCGCGGCCGAAGTTCTTCTGCACCATGACCGGCAATGGCTGGCCGGACTGCGTATTCTCCTTGGGATGCACCAGGAGCACGGACGCTCCTTCCTTTATAGAAGCGAACCTGGCGTAGCCGAACAGGGGCGGCAGGCCCTGCCAAGCTTGCCTGGATTCGGCCTGGGTATCGTAGATGCCCAGCAGGGGATGGGAAAGCGAGGACGGCGCCGGGCTGAACTTGGACCGCACGTAGTCCTCAGGGGTGGACGCCAGGGTCACGGGCAGGAGTTCTTCGAGCGGCGTGCCCTTGTACCCTCCGGTGGCGAAGGCCTGCTCGCCGCCGATGACGAGGAGGGCGCCTCCGTTGGCCACGAAGCCCTTGAGCGCCGCGAGATGGGAGACCGGGAGGTTGAACCTCCGGTAGGAGAAGTTCTCCAGGATGAAGAGGTCGAACTGCGCGAGGTTCTGGACGAAGATCTCCTCGGCCGGGAACGGGATGAGGGAGAGCTCGTGGTCGGGCACGAAGGAGACCGATTCCGGGTTGCGCAGGATGACGAAGGAGACCAGCTCGTGGTTGGGGTCGGTCTTCATGAACTCACGCAGGGAGGCGTAGCCGTAGCTCGGCCTGCCCGAGAGGTACATGATCCGGTATTTCTGGCGGATGACCTCCACCCCGAAGTCCCGCGCCGCCAGGGGCTTGGAGGAGGACCCCGTGGTCTCAAGACGGTAGCGCTCGCGGCCGAGGGATTCCGCGATTGCGGTGAAGCTCGCTGAGAAGACCTCGTAATCGGAGCCGGCCGTGAACTGCCGGGTCTCGACGACCTTGAATCCCTGGCCTATCGTTTCTTTCAGCAGGGAAAGCCGAACGCGCTCGCCTTCGAGTCCCGAGGCCTCCACCTGGAACTCCACGGGGAACCTGCCGTGGAGGAACACGAAGTCCGGGGTCTTGAGGTCCAGAACCGCGGCCCCCCTGCCCCGGCGGCCGGGCCCGACCCCGAGGACGTCCACCGGCATGCCAAGCCTAGCCGCGGCCTTCTCGACCCCGTCGGATTGCGCGGCATTGCCGTCGGTCAGGAGCCAGGCGCGCTCGGCCTTGGCCCCGGGCGTCTGGCCAGCGTCGAGCAGGGCGTCCGCGGCGTGGAACCCCGCGTCCGAGGCCGCGATGAGGTCGACGGCCGAAAGCCCGCCCATGGCCCGCGCCCGATCCGAGAGCGCGAACAGGACGGGCTCGCAGCGCTCCTCCAGCGTCTTGCGGTGCTTCGCGAGCCAGGCGGTCGCGGCCGCGAGCCTCGTCATGCCTCCGGACCGGGACTGCATGGAGTGCCCGGAATCCACGAGGACCAGGACCCGCGGCTTGACGAAAACCGGCTCGCTGAGGCTGACGCTGGGCAGGAGCAGGGCCAGGACCAGCGAGGCCGAGGCCGCGGCCCGGAGGCTGAGGATGAGCCGACCCGCGGAACGGCTCTTCCACAGGTGGACCCCGCATGCCGCGGCTGCCAGGCCGGCCAAGGCCGCCTGCCAGCCTCCGGCGCCGAAATCCAGACCCCAAGTCACGGGATCCCCATGCGCATCTTCTCCAGCAGGTAGGGCTGGTGCACCGCGTCCGCTTTGTAGGAGCCGGTGAGAGAGTACATCAGGATGTTCAGGGTCAGCTTGCGGCTGTTGTGCCGCTGGGCCTCGCCGCCCGGGGCGCAAGCGAAGAGGGGCCGTCCCAGGCCGTCCTTGGCCCAGGCTCCGAGGATGTCGTTGCGGGAGTAGAGCACCGCGATCCTGCCGCCCCATGCCAGGCCCTCGAGCGACGGCCGCACATTGGCGCGGCCGGCCGGCCCGCGCAGGAAAAAGAAGGTCTTGTAGAGGACGTGGTCCGAGGACAGAGGCGCAAGCTCCGCCTCGGGGAGGAGCGCGGAGAGGAAGGCCTTGCGGACCCAGCGGTCGAAGGAGCTTGCCGCGGCTCCGGACACGTCCTCGATCCACAGCATGCCTCCACCCGAGACGAAGCTCCTGAGGTTCCTGAGCTGTTGCTCCGTGAGCGCGGGAGGAGCGCTCGCCCCGGCCAGCAGGAGCAGGGGAGACTCGAAGAGGAGCTCGTCCTCTGGAGAGAGGACCCTGCGCTCGGGCCAGACGAGCACGCTCGTGACCCTGCCGAAGAGCTCGAGAGCCTCCCGGTGAACCTCGGGATAAGGATCCCAATCAGGCCCGAGCTTGAGCTGGGACCAGACGAACAGGTCCCCGTAAGCCGCCGTCCCCGAAGGCGAAGGACGTTCTCCGCTCGCCGTAGGGGATCCGCTCGCCGGAGGAGGCTGGGCCAGGGCCTGGACCTCAAGGAGGAGGACCAACAGCAGGGCAGCGGCAGCGGGGACCCTGCCCTTGGCGCGATCCGCTGGCGGCTCAGGACCGCCGTCCCCGGAGGCGCGGGCCGTCTTCCACTCGCCGGAGGGGGCGAGCGCGGCCGTCCGCTGTCTCCACGGGAAGGCGAGGAGCATCTCGACCAGCAACAGCAAAGCGGCAGCGGACATAAACGAGCCCCGGGCTTCCCGGCCGAAGAGCGCGCCGCGGAGGTCCTCCTCGAACGCGTCGGACCGGACCGGGGACCACGGCGGGCTGTCGGCGCGTCTCGGGTCGCTCTCGCGTCCGCGGTCCGTGTTCACCGCGTAGACCCTTTCCCTCGCGGACCGCCCCTCCTCCGCGACCGTGTAGAGGCCGGGGACCGAGGTGTCGCTGAACGAGACGGAGCGTCCCTTCGGGTAGAGCTGGGAGAGCCTCCCGTCCGGGGAGCGGACCTTGACGCTCGAGGGGAGCGGCTCTCCCTCCTTCCATGTCATGGACAGGGGAGCGTCCACGAACGCCTGGAAGACCTCGGTCTTGAGCTCGGGCTGCCCCTGGGCCTCGTCGAGGGAACGCTGGGCCCAGGAGACGAAGGCGGGCTTCAAGCCCAGATTGGTGGCCTCGAGGTCCAGGGGCGATGCCCAGAGCACGACCTCACCCCCGCCCAGGGGGCCGGCCACGAGCACGGGCGCGCCCCTGGAATCGCGGAACACGACCCGGGCCCCTGGCTTGGGCTCGAGCCGCCGATACCTCCGCACCGCCACCTTGTCGAGGTCGAACTCCTCGAAGCCTCCTGGAGCGGACAGGCCGAACGGCTCGGGCGAGGAGACCACGGGGCCCACGCCGGCGGGAAGGAGTCGGCTCAAGGCCGCGAAAGCCTCATCCGTAGTAGCCCCGCCGGGCAGCACCCAGAGCCCTCCGCCGGAACGCACGAAATCCTCGAGCCCCGCGCGCGCCCCAGCGGGGACATCCCGAAAATCGCTGAGCACCACGACCCGATAGTCCGTCAGCAAGGCTTCTGCGAGCCTGGAGAGCTCGAGGAAGTCCGCGTCCCAGCCGAGCAGGCTGCCCTTCTCGGCCCCGAGGAGCTCCTTGAGGAAATAGCCTCCGCGGCCGGCCCGGAAGAAGTCCTGGCTGCCGAAGAGGACTAGCGCCCTGGGCCTGCGGCTGTGCCTGAAGGAGAAATACCAGCGGTCGTCTCCGCTCAACGCGTCCGGGGTCAGGTCGACCCAGCCCTTCCAGGAGGGCCGGCTGGGATCGATCGCGGGGCCCAGGCGCAGGACCGCGGCAGCCTCATGCTTGCGGCCCAGGTCCAGGACCGCGGTCCCGGAAGCGCCCGCCCGGACACCCGAAAGGAAGAGGCGCGCGGTCGTGGGCCCGGCTGCCGGACCTGTGCCCTGGCCGCGGACCTCGAGGATCGGAGACGCGGCGCTGCTTTGCGCCGCCGGACCTCCCCGCGTCACCCACCCGTTGGAGGGCGCGTCCGCCCACGACAGGCCCAGGACCTTCACCCCGGGCTCGGGTTCCGGAACCTCGCACGAAAGTCCGTGCCGCGCCCCGTCCGACAGGACGAGCACCGCGCGCCTGGTCCTGCGCCGCGCCTCGGCCTGAGCGAGCAGGCCGTGGGCGGCCTTGAGCGCGGCGCAGATATCCGTGCCCCGATGGCTCAAAGACGCCTTGGACAGTATCTCGAGAGCCTCGGAGCTCCCGGCCGCCCACTTCGGCGTGGATGTCGGAGCCTCCCACCGGTCCGAGAACACGACCGCGGCCACGCGGTCCGCGGGGTCGAGACCGCGCACGACCCTCTCGGCCGCGGAACGGGCGGTCTCGAACCTGGTCTTGCCGTGCACGCGGTAGCCCATCGAATAGGACGCGTCCAGCAGGATGACGAGCGCGGTGCCGGCCTCGCCGTCCGCGGCCCCGGGATCCGTGGAGACCACCGGACCAGCCCAGGCCAGGATGAGGGCCGCGGCCAGCAGAGCCCGCGCCGCAGCCAGGAGCCACGAGCGCAGGCGCCGCCTCGGACGCGCCTTGGCCTCCACGGCCCGCAGCAGGGTCAGGTCGCTGAAGAGCTCCCGCCGCGCCCGGCGCAGGGAAAGCAGGTGCAGGATGGGGGGGACCAGGGCCAGGGGCAAGGCCCAGAGCAGGGCCGGGTGGGTGAAGCTCATCGTTCGGAGAGGAACCTTCCCAGAGCCATGTCCCAGGGAACGGCCGTGGAGAACACCCCGTAAGCGATGTTCGCGCCGTGGAACGCCGCTTCATAGAGCCTCTGGCAGCGCTCGAACTCCGAGCAGTAGGCCTGCCGGACGGCGTCCGCGTCCACGGACAGGGTGGAGCGGTCCTCGAGGCTTTCGAAGAGGACAGGTCCGTTGAAGTCCAAGGTCCGCTCCCTTGGGTCGAGGACCTGCAGGACCATGACCTCGTGCCGCCGGGCCTTGAGGGCTTTCAAGGCCGCCACCACGGCCGGCGCGTCGCCGAGCAAGTCGCTGACGAGCACCACCACGGAGCGGCGCTTGAGCTGGCTCGCGGCCTTCTCGAGCACAGGTCCCAGGCGGGTCTCCCCTCCTGGAGCCGAGCGCTCGAGCGCCGCGTCGATCGCCGCGAGCTGGCCCATCCCGGCCCGGGCCGGCACGCCCGCCCGCGGCTCGGTGTCGAAGGTCATGAGGCCAGCCGCGTCGCCCTTGGCCGCCACCAGATACGCCATGGCCATCGCCAGACGGCACGCGAGGTCCCACTTGGACCCGAAGCCCATGGAGCCCGAGGCATCCGTCAGCAGGTGCGCGGTGACCATCCGCTCCTCGTTGAACTCCTTGACGAAGAAGCGGTCCTTGCGGGCGTAGATCTTCCAGTCGATGGCCCGGAGCTCGTCGCCCGGGGCGTAGGCGCGGTGCTGGGCGAAGTCGTGAGAGAGCCCGCGGCTGACGCTCGCGTGCCTGCCGGGCGAGGGCGCCCAGGACATGGAGCGCCTCACCCTGAGCTCGAGGTTCCTCAGGCGGGCCAGGGCCACGGGGTCGAGGTACTTCATCAGCCTAGGAGCGTGTCAGGCGGCCGCGACCAGCTTCTCCACGAGGTCGTCGGGCCTGATGCCCTCGGCCTCGGCCTGGAAGTTGAGGACCACGCGGTGGCGGAGCACGGGCTTGGCCAGGGCCAGGACGTCGTCCTCGCACACGGCCAGCCGGCCCGCAAGCAGCGCCCGCGCCTTGGCCCCGACCACCAGGGCCTGGCCCGCCCGAGGGCCCGCGCCCCAGGAGACCCAGCGCTTGACGAAGTCCGGGGCCCCGGGCTCGAGCGGCCGGCTCGAGCGCGCCAGCCGGACCGCGAGGCCGGTGGCGGAATCCGGGACCGGCACCCGGCGCACGAGGTCCTGCAGGGCCTGGACCTCCTTGGCGTCGAGGACCTTCTCTAGCCGCGGGTCGCGGCCGCCCGTGGTCTCGAGCACGATGCGTTTCTCCTCCTCCTGGCTCGGGTAGGTCATGGCGATCTGCAGGAAGAAGCGGTCGAGCTGGGCCTCGGGCAGGGGATAGGTGCCTTCCTGCTCGATGGGGTTCTGCGTGGCCATGACGAAGAAGGGCAGGGGGAGCGGCCTGGTCTGCCCGCCGCAGGTCACCTGGTTCTCCTGCATGGCCTGAAGGAGAGCGGCCTGGGTCTTGGGGGGAGTGCGGTTGATCTCATCGGCGAGGACCATGTTGGCGAACACGGGCCCGGGCATGAAGCGGAAGAAACGCTGGCGGGTCTGGGGATCCTCCTGCAGGATCTCCGAGCCCGTGATGTCCGAGGGCATGAGGTCCGGGGTGAACTGGATGCGGCTGAACTCCAGGTCCAGGATCTTCGAGAGGCTCGACACGAGCAGGGTCTTGGCCAGTCCCGGCACGCCCTGGATGAGGCAGTGCCCCCGCGAGAACAGGGTGATGAGGAGCTCGTTGATGACGTGCTCCTGCCCCACGATGACGCCGCGGAGCTGGGACAGGATGGAGTCCCGGGCCGTGACGAGCCTTTCAGCGAGCTTCAGATCCTGCGGCGTTCCCGCGGTCCCCGGAGACTCCTTCATGGTCTCCCTCCCACGACCCCGGAATCGACCATTTCCTCGCTATGCTCGGTCATGCCTTTCAACCTCCCTCGCCCGTCGACGCGACGTACCGGTTCTTCCGGCCGCCCAGCATGCGCAAGAGGAGCACGGCCGCGAACACCCCGCCCACGAGGCTTCCCAGGGCCGTGAGGATCTTGCTCCGCAGGGACCACTTGTCCGCCAGGCCCGGGGTCGCGGCCAGGACCTTCGGGTCCGCGGACGGCCCGGCCCTGAGCCCGGCCATGCCAGCCTCCATGAGGTCCTTGGCCCTCGGGCCCGCGGCCCACAAGGAATAGCCCCAGTAGCCCCAGGGCAGGAAGCCGGCCGCGACCTGGGTCTGGACCTGGGGGGTCTTGACCTTGGCCCACGCATAGAGGATGCCCGGCCCGGCAGGCGTCGCAAGCGGCTCGACCGCCGAGATCGAGGCCGGCTCCACCCCGGACGCGGACTTGAGGACGAGCTTGACCAGGGCGGCCTCCTCGCCGGCCGACGTGCTGCCCTCGTCGAGCTTCTTGAAGCTCAGCATGGAATCAAAGCCCAGGATCGCGGCCACGATGCCCTCGCCCTTCTCCCTAGGCGCTACGGTCCTCAGCCAGAGCCCTTCCGGCAGGATGAACCCCAGCTGGCCGTCCGTGCTGGCCCCGCGCCGGTACAAGCCTCGCGCGGCCTCGGCCGTGCTCGAGTGCACGGTCCGGAGGATGGAGGGGAGCATCGTGTCCGGCACGGAACTGCGCAGGGTGGCCAGGTAAAACCTGTTCCGGAACTCCGTGATTGCCAGGATCAGCCGGGGCTGGCCGCCGAGGTCGGCGTAGACGCAGTGGGCGGTGACGTCGTTCTTGAAAGTGAAGGTCTTCATCTCCCGCCTCGGGATGAAGGCCAGGCCCGTCTTGCGGTTGAGGCCGGAGAGCACGTCGAGCAGGAGCGCCTTCCTCTGCGGGGTGTTGCCCAAGCCGCCGCCCTTGAGCCGGGTGAGCACGAAGGAGCTCTCCTGCGGCCCCTTGAAGACCGCCACCACCTCTGGGCTGCGCCTCTCCTCGGTCAGGTCCTCCCAGCCCGCGGGAACGTCCACGGTCACCACTGCCTCCGCCCCGGAAGCGGGCTGGCGGGCGCCCGTAGCGGCCCAGCCCAGGCCCGTGAACAGGACTAAAGATGCGAGGAGGCTCATCAGAGCGTACAAGTCTAACATATGCCGCCTTGACACAGCGACCCGGGACGAGTACCTTCTGCTCGTATGGGACGCAGCCTCCGGGCGCCTTCGCACGCGAGGCGCGCTCTCTGGACTGCGGCCCTGGCCGCCTCCCTCATCGCCATCGCCTCTTCCCGCTGCTTCGCCGACCACCGGGCTGTTCACGTCGGCCTCGACATCCAATCGCGGGATAGGAAGTTCGTAGTAATCAACGTCTGGCAGGGTTCGGCGGGCGATGAATACGGAGTGTTGGTCGGGGATATCGTGCTCGCCATCAACGGCTCCACGCTCAACCCGGATGATTTACAGGCCTTCTTCGACCTCATCCGCCATCCCGGAGAGGACATGAGGCTGGAACTCCTGGGTGTCGATGGCGGCCGCAAATCCCTGGTCTTGCCCAAGGACGCGTGCAAGCCCCCGTCAGGACACATGGCAGCAGGGACGCCCGAGTCCCCCAGACTCGACGACTTGCCATCATCCTCCAGCATGGACTCGGCGCCCGTCCGCTTGCTCCATCCCCAGCGGAACGAAGTGACGAACAGCAGAATGCTCTCCTTCGCTTGGGCGAAGGTGCCCGGAGCCGTTTCCTACGGGTTCGAACTGCTCAGACCCCTGCCCTACCGCGGATCGGACCAGGTCTTATCTGCCGTGACTGATATCAACCAATTCTGCTGCTTCAACGTCCCCCTGGACTGGATCCTGGGCAGGCACACCTACATCGCCTATGCCGTGACGGCGTTGGGACCGGATGGCGCCGTCATCGCCCGCAGCGTTCCGCGGGACGGCGTCTTCGTGAATCGCGATGATTCCATCGTCGAGGACCTGCTCTCGGCCGATCCACCGGCGAGGGACTCGGCCAGGCGGAGACTCAACCGGAGGTGCTACGCGGGCCGTGTCCGCGAAGCAGCCGCGCTCGCGCGATACCTGGAAACGGGCCCCCCTGGAGCAAGGGCCGCGGCTCTGGAGGGGCTCGCTCGATCCGATGTCCGTTACCAAACGGGCTGGATCTCGAAGGCGTTCCCTCTCCTGGATGATGCGGACCCCGCCCAACGTCGAGCGGCGCATTTGTTCATCGCCACGGCCATCGCCCGTATGCGGGCCGATAGCTTCAACCACGGGGAGGCGTTCCCAATCCTGGCCTCGGCTTCGAAACACCCGAGTCTGCGCCCTGACGTAATCGCGGCCGTGGACCGGATGGGCCCGCCTCCGGAGAAGGAGATGGACACCTTGCGGCGATGGTTGGAGGACGCCGACCCGGGCAAACGCGCCACGGCCGCCTCGGCCCTGGGGCTCCTGCGCTCCAGCGCCAGCTTCGCGGTCCCGGACCTGCTCGGCCTGGGACGAAAGGACCCCGATCCATGGGTCAGGCAGCAGGCCATGCTCGCATTGTCCCGGGCCGGTCCTGCGGCGCAGGCCGCCGTTCCTTCCCTCCGCCAGGACCTCTCGAGCCCCAACCCGGAGTCGGCTGGAAACGCTGCCACGGCCCTTTCGGGAATCGGTTCAGGGGCAGTCGTAGCGGTCGGAGATCTCATCTCCCTGGCGGAAAGACCGGACACCCAGGCCTCGATCCCGGCCATCAAGGCCCTCGGCGACATCGGGCCTCCGGCCAATGCCGCGGTACTGCCCCTGCTGCGCCTGTTGAAGGACCCCCAACGGCGGGCCTCTTGCAAAGCCGCGCTCCAGAAGATCGGGGCGCCGCCCCCTTCCGTTATTCCTGAACTCCAAACCTTCCTCAGCGACCCGGATCCCGACCTGAGGGAATGGGGAGCGCGTGAGCTGGGCTGGCTCGGCAAGGACGCCAAGGCGGCCGTAGCCGCGCTCATCCGCATGATCGACGATCCGTACGCCACGGTACAGATCGCGGCCATGGACGCCTTGGGAGGCATCGGTCAGGACGCGAGCCCGGCGGTCCCGAATCTCATCAGGGCCATGGAGGGCAAGTTCAGCGGAATCGGCACCCAGGCCGTCCCACACCCGTCGGGCATGCTGGTCGAGGGTGTCATTCCGGGGGGACCAGCGGAGGCTGAGGGAGTCAGACGGGGAGACGTGATCGTCTCCATCGATGGCCTCGAAACTTCGTCCATGCCCTTCTATCAAGCTTGGCGCCTCCTGCGCGGAGCGCCTGGAACCGAAGCGCGGATCGTGGTCCAACGCGGCGGAGGGGGCGGATATGGGGGAGAGATCATCGGTTTCCTGGTCACCCGTGCAGAGATGACCATTCCGGAGGCCGCATACAACGGCGTGATCCCGGCGGCCATCATGAGCCTCGGCAAGATTGGCAAGCCCGCGGCCAGGGCCCTGCCGGGACTTCTGGCCATCCTCGATACCGACCCCAGCAGGCCTAGCAGGCTGCTGAAAAACCCCTTGCGGAGTGTTGACACAAGTGACCCGCGTCTTGGAAAATCATAGAATCTCTCGACGGAACACCGACGAGAGGAGACCAACCAAGATGATGGGGACAGCCGAAGGACAGAAGTCCAT
>JACRNU010000086.1 GCA_016234805.1 Elusimicrobiota bacterium | reverse complement strand
GGCGTGAGGGCAAGCGGTGAGGGGGATCGAAAGCGTGATCGGCAGTAGACAGGCCTCGGCGAGCGAGACCGGGATGCCGAGCAACGGAGGATTTCAAGTGCATCTCTCAAAAATCAACGGTTTTTCAGCAGCCTGCTAGCCGCGCCACGATCTCCTTGCCTGTCCCGCGCTCGCCCAGGATGAGGAGGGGGGAGGACGATAGGGCGTGCTTGTCGATCTCGCGGTTGAGCGGGGACATGCCCGCCTGCTTGCCGATGAGCTCGCCGTAGAGCTCGGCCTTGCCTTCCCGCAGGAAATGGGCCAGGGCCTGCTCGTCTTCCCGCGCCTCTCCCACGGCCGCGTCCGTGGCTTGCAGCCTGCGGGTGAAGATGCGCGCGAATTCGCGCAGGAGGCTGGGCTGGGCCTGGACGAGGGTCTCGAAGGCCCGGGCATCGATGGACAGGGTCTCGGTCCGCTCCACGGCCGCCACATCCGCCGAGGTGGTGTCCCCGGACAGGAGAGACATCTCGCCCGCGCTGTCTCCCTCAGCCAGGGAGGCGACCACGGCCGTGGTCCCTCCCGCGGTGCGCACCCGCACCTCGGCTTTGCCGGAGGTGATGAGGAAGAAGCAGCTCCCCTGCTCGCCCTGCCTGATGAGGAATTCCCCGGCTTCGAAGACCTTCGGGTGCAGGGCCGGAAGGAGGATTTCCATCGCTGAAGCGGACAGGGACTGCAGGAACCAGGCGCGGCGTATGACTTCCGTTGGAGATTCAGTGGTCATGTGAAGGCGGCGCCGATTGGCAGAGAAAGATTATAGCACGCACGTCCGCGCCGGAGCGCGTCGCAGTCGCCTTCTAGCGGTTGTCTTCTCCGCCTACCACCACATATGAGGAAGACTGCAGGGTGGCTGATTCCGCGAAGGTGGAGACCACGGCCACCACATGGCCGATGTAGTCGCCGGTCTTCCACTCGACCTCGCCGGTCTCGGGGTTGTAGGCGCCGGCCGTGACCTGGCCGCGATAGGCGCCGACTTTCCACTCGACTTCGCCGAGCTTCGGGTTGTAGACCCCGGCCACGACCTGGCCGCGGTATGCGCCGGTCTTCCACTCGACTTCGCCCAGCGCCGGGTTGTAGACGCCGGCCACGATCTGGTCGCGGTACGCGCCTTCCTTCCACTCGACTTCGCCCAGCGCCGGGTTGTAGACGCCCACCACCACGTGTCCGCGGTAGCGGCCGTTGTTCCAGAGGACTTCGCCGGCCTTGGCGTCGTAGACGCCGGACACGACCTGGCCGCGGTACGCGCCGGTCTTCCACTCGACTTCGCCGAGCTTCGGGTTGTAGGCGCCGGATACGACCTGGCCGCGGTACTCGCCGCGCTTCCACTCGGTCTGACCGATCTTGGGATTGAAGACCCCGGCCACGCATTGGCCTCGGTACTCGCCTTCCCGCGTCTCGATGGAGCCCGAGGTTGCGGCCAGGTTCTTCGGGGCGCGGGCGCCGATGCTCGCCTGGAGAACGGCCCCGGCTGCCTTGAAAGCGGAAAGAAGGGTCCCAGCGGATTCCTCGAAGCCCGCGGCATGCGAGGCTCCGGCGAAGAGGAGAGCCGCGGACGCGATGACGAGTTTTCTTTGCATTCGATGTGCCTCCGGGCAGATGCCCACGGAAACGGCAAAGAATATTATATGCCCTTATGGGCCAAGGAGGACTAGGCCTTTGGGTCCCAGGGGATAAGGATAGAGGTCCCAGGCATGAGTGGGCCCAAAGACCCAGGGGGCTCGTCAAGCCCATTCTTGATATAATGCCCTGTCGCCGCCGCCATGGAACCCATGACCAACGATCGCATCCCTGTCAGAGCCGCGGTTGTCGCCTCGGCCCTGCTCCTTCTGGACGCCTTCGTCCTCAACCAAGCGGTCCTGCCCATCCTCGGGGGGATCCTGATGGTCCTGGTGGACGGGCCGGGCGCGGTGCTGGCAGCGCGCCGGGGAGAGTTGGACCTGGCGTGGCGGCGGGGCTTGCGGGCCGGTTTCTTCGTGACAGCCGCGGGCCTGGCCGTGGCCGCGGTCCGGGTCAACAACAACATCGCTTGGGGCCGCGCGGAGCGCGTGATCTCCGCCTGCGGCCAGTACCGCCAGGCCAAGGGGCGGTACCCGCAGAGCCTGCAGGAACTCGTTCCGGAGTTCCTGCCCGCGGTGCCCAGGGCCAAGCCTGTGGCGATGTTCTCGGATTTCCGCTATGAGCCGGCCGGCAACCGCCACAGGCTCGCCTGGAGGGTGTTCCCTCCCCGCGGCTGGAAGTTCGTGTTCCTTCTAGGCGCTTTCGGGCCTGGAGTAGAGTCCGGACAGGGCCGCGAAGGTCTTGGCCGGGCTGAAGTCCCGGAGCACGCGCTGTCTGCCGGCCTCGCCGAGTCCGCGCCTTAAGGCCGGGTCCGCGGCGAGTTCGAGGGTCCTCTTCAGAAGGGAGTCTTCGTCCGCCGCGATGAAGCCTGTCTTTCCGTGCAGGACCGCGTCCCTGTTTCCCGGCACGTCCGAGGCGACCACCGGGAGCCCCAAAGCCATGGCTTCGAGCACCGCGTTGGGCAGCCCTTCCCAGCGGGAGTAGTGGATGAAGATGTCGGCTTCCGCGAGCCTCTGGACCGCGGCGTCTGGCTCGAGCCAGCCGGTCAGTTCGACCCTGCCTTCGAGCCCTGGATCCTGGAAGGCGCTCCCTTGGCCTTCTCCTCCGCCCACCCAAACGCACCGGCTGTCTTTCCTGGCCTTGATCAGTCCCCGGGCCAGGCGCAGGAAGGCTTCCGGATGCCGGGCGTAGGTGAGCCTGCCGCAGGCAGCGACCAGGATGCCCTTCGCCGGAGGGGGCTGGCGGCAAGGGACCGCCGTCCCCGGAGGCGCGGGCTGTATTCCGCTCGCCGGAGGGGGCTGGGAGGCCGGGGCCTTGCCTAAGTATGGGTCCGGCGCCGTGGACACGGCTCGGCCCCAGGAGAGGCGTTGGGCGAGCTCGGCCTCGCTCGGGCTGACCGCCACGATCTCCCCGATCCACGAGACCGAGGCCTCGAGCAGCCAATAGAGCAGGCGCGATGCTGTCGAGCGGTCCTGCTGTAGAAAGCCGTAGCCGCGCGGGGAGTAGAAGATCATGGGCACGCCCGCGGTCCATGCAGCCAGGCGGCCGAGGACCCCTGCTTTGGAGGAGTGGGCGTGGACGATGTCCGGCGCCTTATCAAGGAAGAGCCGGCGCAGGCGTAGGAAGGCCTTGAGATCCTTCCAGGGCGCGATCTCGCGGGTCATCTCGGGCACGAAGAAAGCCTCGACCGCTCCTTGGGCCAGTTTCCGGTACGCGTCAGGCCGGCCGTCGCGCGCGGCAAAGACCAGGCTGACCTCGAACCTGGCCGGATCGAGGCCGTTGCAGATGGCCGCGACCTGGTTGCCGGTGCCGCCCGGCCCCCCGCATTCGAGGACCTCGAAGACCCGTCGCCGGCTGCCGGAAGCGCGGCGTCGCTCCGCGATCAGCGACGCCGCAAAAGGGAAAAGCACGGGCAGGTAGGCCAGCTTGTGCCTCGCGGCCGAGCCGAGGTCGAACTCGAGGAGCGCCGAGCCCGCGGTCATGAGAAGGAAGAATCCCAGCAGAAGCGCCCGTTCCGGGGTCTTCGGTCCTGCCGCTGCCGCGGCGAGACCTGCCGCGGCCAGGAAGAGGAGCGCGAGGTTCTCCAGCGCGGCCAGGATCCGGCCGGGGTTGCCTTCGAGGGGATAGAGTCCCGGCAGGGGCATGAAGAGGGAGTAGAAAGCTCCCTTGGGCAGGAAGACGGCCACGTCCCACCAATCCCGGAACTCGATGCCGTAGAAGAGCTGGGTCCCGATCCTGCGGCCCTTGTAGATCTGCGCCCAGGCCTGGTCCGACACCTGCTGGCTATGGCGCAGGTCGGAGAACCAGGCCGGGCTCCAGCGGGGGGAGGCGGCCGCTCCGGGGCTGTCGTCATCGCCGGGAACGATGCCGGTGTCCCGGACAGCGGTGCCGGAGCCCCCCTCCACCCGGACCGTCATCTGGAGCGGCCCTGAGAAGAGCGCGGCCGACAGCGGCCGGTACGCCAGCGGGGCGCAGACCGCTGCGATCAGGCACAGCAGGGGGCCGAAGACGGACTGGCGCCGCTTGAGCGCAAGCCCGGCCGCGAGCGCGGCTGCGGCTGCCGCGCTCGCGGAGAGGACCGCCAGGAGGTAGGCGCGTTGGAACCCGGTCGCGAGGAGGCAGGCGGCCCCGGCCAGGGCGGCCAGGATGGAGCGGAGCCGGCCCTTGGAAGTCATGGCTGCCAGGAGGGCCCACAGGCTCGCGAAGGCGCAGAGCATGGCCGGTCCGTCCTTGAAGTTCTGGGAGGTCATGAACGCGTGCGACGGCCAGACAGCCATGAGGCCCGCGGCCAGGAGGCCGCTCCTGGGCCCGAAGACCGATGCCGCGAGGCAGGTGAAGACCAGGACCGCTCCCGCGCCGAGCAGGGCGTTGGCGAGTTTGGCCGCCAGGGGCTTGAACCCCGTGACGGAGTAGAGGGAGGCCAGGGCGAGGGCATGGAGCCGCTTGGCCGGCGATACCGGCGGCACGAAGGACCGGCCCTCCTTCCAGGCCGCGAGCACGTCGGAGGCCATCTCATCGGCGTAGCGCGCGTCCGTGAAATAGTATTCGGGCATGAGCGGCACGGCCTCGGTGACCACGGCCAGGCCGGAGCGCAGGGCCAGGGCGAGGAGGAAGACCGCCAGGAAAGGACGCCGCCGGACGGCGTTAATCCAGGACACGGTACTTCAGGAGGCAGGCGAGATAGGAGAGCGCCGCCGTCCAGGTGATCTTCTTGCCCTCGGCGTAGGTCCGGCCGCTGTAGGAGATGGGGACCTCGAAGAGGCGCAGGCCGGCCTTGCAGACCTTGGCCGTGATCTCGGCCTCGATCCCCCAGCGGTCGGAGCTCAGGGGCATGCTTTTGATCGCGGCCGCGGTGAAGGCCTTGTAGCAGGTGCCCATGTCGGTGAGGTTGACGTCGTAGAGGATGTTGGCCAAGAGCGTCAGGCCGCGGTTGGCGAGGTAGTGCCAGAACAGGAGCACGCGGTGCGGCCCGCCCAGGAACCGCGAACCGTAGGAGACGTCCGCCCTGTCGTCGAGCAGGGGCGCGAGGAGCGCGGCGTAGTCGTTGGGGTCGTACTCGAGGTCCGCATCCTGGACAAGCACGAAGTCGCCGGTCGCGTGCTCGAGCGCGGTCCGCAGGGCCGCGCCCTTGCCGCGGTTGCGGTCGTGGAAAAGGACGCGGATCTCCGGCTCGAGCGGTCCCTTGAGGATGTCGGCGGTCCCGTCCGTGGAGCCGTCATCGACGACGATGATCTCTTTCTGGAGCGGGACGGGAACCTTGCGTACCCTGCTCAGCAGCTCGCACACGGTCGCCCGCTCGTTGTAGACCGGGACGAGGATGCTGAGCCGGCGCATCAGCGTTTGGCGGTCCTGACCGTCGGACGCGATTTGCCGGCCGGGCCCGATGCGCCGGGCAGGAGCATTCTCTTGAGCCACGAGACCGCGGTCTGGCGGACCATGAAGCGGCCGAGCCGGAGAGGGTCCGTCCCGGTCTCGTTGAGGCCCGCTTCCGACGCGAAGGCGACTCGGTAGCCGCACTTGCCGAGGCACACGGCCCACTCCGGAACCACTTGTCCCCAAGGCCAGGCGAACGCGGGGCACGGATGGCCGGTCCGCGACTCGATGACCTGGCGGGACACGACGAGCTCGTCGTCCATGCGTCCGTAGGGCGTCTCAGGGTGGAAGGAGCGGTGGCTGAGGGTGTGGGAGCCGAGCTCCCAGACGCCCGAGGAGGCCATGGCCTTGATCTCGCCCCAGGAAAGGAAGCCGTCGAGGCCGCGCTCGAGGGTGCGGGTGTCCGAAATGCTCCCGCCGTCCTCGCTTGTCAGGCGTTTAAGCGAGGACATGGTGGGGAAAGCCGTGGGGATGAACAGGACCGCGGTCATGCCGTGCTTCTTCAGGAGAGGATGCGCGTAGACCCAGGCGTCCGCGTACGCGTCGTCGAAGGTCAGGACAAGGGATTTCTCGGAAGCGGGTTTCGTCCCGTCCGCGTGACGCTCGAGGTCGGAGACCCGCAGGGTCCGATAGCCCTGCCCCTTGAGCCAGAGGAGGTGCTTTTCGAGTGTCTCGGGGGTGATGTCCCGGTCCGGAGCGACGTGGTGGTACGTGAGTACAGGGACAACGCTCATCGAGACGACCTCCTGGTGGATGCTTCCAAGTCGGACGGGCGGCACAACCTCATGATTCTACCAAATTCGTATCATATCGGACGATGCAAGCCGACACGCTCAAAAAGCGCTCCCTCCTGCTGGCGTGCGCGGGCCTGGGGCTCTACCTGGCCTGGCAGGCCTGGTCCCTGTCCGGCTTCATCGCCGCGGAGACCCGGCCCCCGGCCTGGGACGAGGCCAACCACCTCGACGTGGCCCTGTCCTATCGTGAGGCCGCGGGACAGGGCCGCTGGGCGGACATCTGGTGGTTCGTGCCCAAGGCCGACATCCCTCCCTTTCCGCCGCTGCACCATCTGGCGCTCGCGGTCTTCATGGGAGAGGGGCGGCATGCCTGGAGCGCCTTGTGGGCCAACTGGTTCTACCTCGCCCTGCTGAGCGCCGCGGTCTTCGGCATGGCCTGGGAGGTCCGCAAGGACTCCACGGCCCTGGCCGCTCCGCTCATGATCGTCGGCGCGCCTGTCGTGCAGGGCTTGCTCTACACCCAACTGCCGGACCTCGCGCTCACTGCCTGGGCAGCGGCTGGTCTCTGGGCACTGCTCAAGACGGACGGGTTCTCCGATCGGCGGGGCTCGCTCGTCTTCGGCGCGGTCTTCGCGGCAGGGATGCTGCATAAGTGGAGCTACTTCAGCTATCTGTGGCCGGCGTATGTTCTGGCAGCGCGGGCCCTGGGCAAGCCCGAGAGCAGGCGCAACGTGCTCCGGGCGGCTGCGCTGGCATTCGCGCTCTCCGCTCCCTGGTATCTCGTGCGCCTGCCGCTGGTGTTGTCCCGCCTGGTGGCGGCTGCGTCGGATTTCGCCGTGCCTTTCTGGAAGGGCAGGGCTTTCTTCACCTATCTCCTGGAGATGCCGGCCAGCCTGGGGCCCCTCTTCGCCGCGTTCGCGCTCGCTGGGGCGGTCAGGCCGAAGTCGTGGAGGGAGCCTTCCGCCAGCCGCCTCATACTGGCGTGCGTCGCGGCTTCCTATGTGTTCTGGGCCGTGGTCCCGAACCGCCAGATGCGCTATCTCCTGCCCGGGCTTCCCGGGCTCGCGGTGCTGTGTGCTGCTGCCTGGGACAGGCGCCTGGTATGGCTGATCGCCGGGATCCAACTCCTGGCAGCGGTCAACTTCACCCATGGGCGGATCCCGCTGCTGAGAGCCCGGGCCGGTCCGGCTTCGCTGGAGTTCTTCCCCTCGGAACATCCCACGGCCGAGGATTGGCGCATCGAGGAGATCCTCGCGGAGTCAGCCAAGCGCTGGAAGGGCCAGGGGGCCGCTTCCATCGCGTTGGTGGCCAACGACGCCCGGTTCAACGAGCTGAACTTCATCTGGACGCTCCACCGGCTGAGCCGGCGGCAAGGGACCGCCGTCCCCGGAGGGGGCTGGTCCGGAATCCGTATCACCGGGCCGGGAGCCGGCCTCTGGGAGCTCTCGGATTTCGTGGTCCTGAAGAAAGGCTTTCTCGGCCCCGCAAGCGTGACCCAGGGGCTCACGGCGGCCGCGGCGGATTTCTCCGCGGAGCACTCGTGGGCTCAAAGGGCCTTCACCGAGGCGCGGCGCTGGTCCCTGCCGGACGGTTCCATCGCGGTACTCTTCGAGAAGGCCAGGCCCCTGCGCTGGTGCGAGCCGGGAGAACTCTCGCTCGGGGAAGGATTCCCCTCAGGCAAGGTGGAGGCGCGGGGGCTGAGGCTGCGTTTGGAGAACTGGAAGGCCAGGGAAGCGGTCTACGGCCGGGTCGCTGTGGAGCCGGAACAGCTCTGCTGGCGCGGGGTGTGCGCGGCCGGGCCAAGATTGGAACTCACGGACGCGGGCATGGTCAGCGCCGCGGCCGGGCCTGCCGCGTCCTGCGGTCCTCCGGCGAGACTCGTGAGGCTCGGCGGGGCCAGGGTCGTGTCTGCGAGCGTCTCAGCCGAGGACCTGAAGGCCTTCCTTCAGAGCCGCGGGCTGGAAACGGCGAGCCTGGATCTCGACGACGGCATCCGGCTCCGCGGCAGGTTCCGCGGTGTTCCCATTTCACTGGACGCGGCATTGTTGAAAACAGTCACGTATGCCAAGCTGCCGCTGAAGAAGGCCGGGAAGGGTCATGAGCGGCTCGCTGAGCGCCAACGCCTGGCAGGCGTGAATGTTCAAGTGCGACGACTGGCCTTGGCGGGCGTGCCTCTTCCCGCTGAATGGATGTTCCGCTACCTGCTCAATGGCCCGCCGCTCGAGCTTTCCTTCGGCCTGCATGAGACCGTGGTGTCCACCGCCCTGCGTCCCGGCGGGCCCAGGGTCCTGCCGTTCAGCGTGGACCTGCCGGGGGTCACGGTCGCCAAGGGCCGGCTTTCCGTTCCTTAAGCCAGTATCGTCTTGAAGGACACGCGGCCGTCCTGCCACTCGTCCCACTCCTGCGACACGCAGGCCAGGACGTCGATGAGCTTGTCGAAGAGCTCGGGGTTCATGAGCCGCGCCGCCTCGGCGTGGGACAGCACCAGGACATGGCCTTTGAACCGAGGGAGATCGAGGTCGCGCATGCAGTCGATGAGAGCGTCCCAGTTCCTGCCGAAATGGTCCGGGAAGGCGAAGGTCTTGGCGAAGAGGTCCCAGACCGCGTCTTCATCCGCCAGGTCCGCCGCGTCCATCTCCCAGAATCCGAATGAGAGCTCCCCTGCGGCCCGCCGGACCGCGGGAAGGTCTCCGGGCTTGAGGCGCAGCAGATAGGGTTTGCTCGAATCCGCGAGCGTTGCGGCCAGGGAGGGGGCTTTCTTCTTCACTTCAGGCCGGCCTCATGACAGCGGGAGCTTCGCTGATGGCGCCGGCCGCGAGTGGTTGGCCTCGGCCCACGCCCAGATGAAGAGGACCGTGGTCGCCATCATCTCCACCTGGAAGGTGGATTCGGTGAGGTTCATGACGAGGAACGCGGCCATCACGGACCAGGCCCACAGGTTCGGCCCGGTGGGGGACTGCTTCGCGCGGCGGTAGGCGCGGACGGTCAATATCCCAAGGAAAGACAGGAGCGCGCCCAGGCCCACGAGCCCCCGTTCAGCCAGTTGGTGGATGTAGATGTTGTGGGCCGAGTGCCAGACCCACTGGCCGTCCACCTTGCCCTGGAAATAGGAGACGAATTGGGTCTTGTAGTTGCCCAGCCCGATGCCCAGCAGGGGGTAGTCCTTGAACATGTCGAGGCCGACCCGCCACAAGATGAGCCGGTGGAACTGGGGATTGAGGTTGTTGTCGCCCGAGGAGAACCCGTCCCGGAACAGGGTGCGGCTTATGGAGCGGCTCGATTCCGGGATGACCTCGAGGAGCACCACGCCGGCTGCGCCCGCGGCCATGGCCAGGTACCCGTACTTGCGGAACCTCCGGTCGATGACGCAGATGGCGGCGAAACCCGCGGCCAAGGCCACGAAAGCTCCCCTGCCCTGGCTCAGGATGAGCGCGGTGATGACCACGGCCAGGAAGGATAGGCAGGCGGCGAGGTTGAGCTTCCGGGAGGACCCTGGGGGTGGATAGCCGAGGAAGCATAGGCTTCCGAGTATAGCCAGGGTCATCTGCTGGCCGAAAGTCACCGGGTGGACGAAGGCGTGGGCGCGCATGCGGGTCATGACCTCCCAGGGAACGCCTTCTCCGACGCGCTGGGTCAGGGCCTGGAAGATGCCCACTCCGGCGGCGAAGAGGAAGGCCGCGGCCAGCGCCAGGTGGCTTTTTGGAGCCGGCTCGGCGGTCAGGGCCACCAGGAACAGGGAGAAGACCCAGAGTTTGTGAAGATCCCTTTGGAGGTCGCCCCAGCAGCGGCTGGAGTCCACGGCCATGACGGACACGATGATCGCGGCCCCGAAATAGGCCCACAGGGCGTAGTTCGCCGGGATGAGCGCGGCTCTCAACGGTCCCTTCTCTCCGCGGATGAGGACCCAGAGCAGGGTCGCGGTCATCAGCCCAGCGGAGATGTTGATGCCGGCGATGGTGATCGGAAGGGTCAGGCAGAGGGAGATGGTCGCGTAGGAGAGCTTCCTGCGAACGGCCGCCGCGATGAAGCCGGCGATCCAGAGCGTGGACCCGAGCGCGAAGCAGGTCCGCAGGACGACGTCCTGGTGGTTCATGGGAGGGCCGCCTTGAATTCCCCGAGGTTCTTCCAGGGGCCGCCCTCGACCTTCTCGAAGAGGGTGAGCCTGGCTTCCAGAGGTCCTGCCGGGAGCGGCTTGGGCAGCGTCAGGCGGAAGCGCTCGGCTACGGCCGAGCCGGCCTTCCACGTCGAGGCCGGGAGCAGGTCGTTGAAGGCGGGCCACAGCACCGCGAGCCCCTTGTCGGAACGGAGGCCCGGTTCCGTCAGGGAACGGTACACGGGCTCGAAGATGAGCGCTCCTGCCGCGTCATGGAGTCTGATGACGGTCGCGAAGTCGGCCGCGGGCCTCCTGTCCGCCTTCCAGACGAACTCGACCTCCACCCAGCGCGGGTCGCGCGCGGCGGACAAGGCCGCGAGGGAGACGCCGTTGGCCGCCTCGAAGAGCGGGGCCTTGGGGGCCGCCGCGCCCCGAAGCTTGGCGGACAAGAGCCACACGCGCGCCGGGATGGCGAGGGCGCCGCGGCAGACCGCCAGGCCGCAGAGCGTGATGTCTTCGGCGGGAAGGTCCGGAGGCTCGATCCTCAAGCGCTGCGGACGAGTGAACTCCCCGCTGCCTCCCGCGCCTCCGCTGAGCACGGCCAGGCCTTTGTACGGATGCCAATAGAGGTTGGCGGGTCCGTACACCGAGGGCTGATTTCGGTAGAAGACGCCGAAACGCGCGGGAGTGATGGTGACGTCCCCGGCCCTGAGCAGGCGGCCCGTGGCGTAGGCGTAGAGGTAGAGGTGTTCATCCGTGAGGCTGAAGGCCGGCGCCCTCAGCACGGTCCGCGGCATCCCTGCCAGGAAGATGCCGTCCGGCCCATCCGGAAGGAGGGCTGGGGCTTCCGCCATGAATCTGGAGTGCAGTCCCGAGGCGCGCTTCCATCCCTGGCCTTCCGCCAGCGTGGCTGAGGCGGAAAGGCCGAATAAAAGGAAGGCCGCGGCCGCGGCCGCGGGCCTTAGGGCCCTCCAGCGGGCGAGGAGTCGGGATGTCAGGTAGAAGGCGATCATCAGGGCCCCGAGACTGGGCAGGTAATTGTGCCTCGGGCTAATGTACCAAAAATAGTTCGGCAGGTAGGCGGCCGCGAACCACAGGGCTCCCAGGACCGCCAGCCGGTCCATGGGGACAGCGTCGGAATCGGTCCAGAGACGGACTCCCAGCCCGAGCCAGCAAC
>JACRNU010000065.1 GCA_016234805.1 Elusimicrobiota bacterium | reverse complement strand
CGCGCCTCGACCGCGTAGGATTGGCCCGTGCTGTAGGCGCCGCTCGAGATCTTCCAGTCGTCCCAGTTCCCGTTATGGTCCGCGGTGAACCAGGCCTGCTCGAGCTGGGTCAGGGGGTCGAGCTCGAAGAGCAGGTTGTTGGCGGGGTTGGCGTAGTTGACCGAAGGCGTGATCATCCTCAGCCGGACCTGCACGAGCGCCACCCGGCCCGGCAGGGTGTCGCCCGCGCGGCCCGTGCTCGGGAAGATGCTGTACTTGCGCGAGGCGTCCGCGGGGTTGAGGATGCCGATGGTCGAGCCGGTCTGGTCGTAGGTGAAGATGGCCGAGCTCAGGCCCGCCGTGAACTGGATCTGCTGGTTCTGGGCGTAGTCCTTGCCGGCGGCCAGGACCAGGTACTGCTGGCCGTCGCCCCAAGGCACGGCCGGGGGCGTCCAGTTCCAGCCCGCGGGGACGCCGAAGGCAGGGAAGAACGCCGGGCAGTTGGCGGACCCGAAATCATTGGAGGCCTGCCGGTAGCAGTCGTTGGTCCCGAGCTTCGAGATCTGCAGGGTCACGGTCGAGACCGCGGTCGCGCCTCGCGGGCCGCCTCCGTCCGGGTCCGGGTCGTTGGAGGAGCCCGTGAAGCTGAAATTCCCCTTCTGGGACGAGCCCGCCGCGGGCGCGGTGATGGTGGCGGTCGGCTTGGTCAGGTCCCACATGAAGCCGGCGTCCTGGTCGGTGTCCACCCGCTCGTTGGTCGGGCTCGCCCGGTCGCGGGTACGGATGCGGGCCAGGTAGGATTGGCCGTCCGTCATGGCCAGGCCCGAAAGGGTCCTCTGCCAGGTGTCGGCCTGGGCGCCCGTCACGTACCCGCCCGCCAGGTCCGTGCTGACGTAGAGGGGCGCGCCCCCGGTGTAGTCGGTCCCGTTCCACCAGGCCCCGGTCCCTGAGTTCGACGAGAAGGCGATCTCCAACGACCCTCCGTTCGCGATGCCGGCCGGCGCGTCCGTGGAAGCGCCGACCATGACCGGGGACACCGGGCCGTAGGCGTTGCCGCTCGTGACCGATGCCGTGGACTCCCAGTCATCGAAGGTGAAGGCCGCGGAGCTCAACGCGGTCTGGACATTGCCCGCGAAGTCCGTGGCCGAGGAGTAGGCCACGTAGGCCTTGTCGTGCTGCCAGGTCCCGGCCGGGAAGGTGAAGTCCCAGGTGGAGGGCTGGCCCTTGGCCTTGAACCAGTTCGGGCAGGCTCCGTTGAAGTCGTTGTCGGGCAGCGGCCGGTAGCAGTTGTTCGGCCCGGCCTTGGAGGCGTTCTGGATGTTCAGGCTCACGGTGGAGACCCCGGTGCCGTCGAAGGAGCCGCCGTTGGCTATGAGGAAGCTGCTGTAATAGGAGTTCGGGAGCGGGTTATTGACCCAGCTCACGGGCAAGCCGTTGTCGAAGGTGAAGGTCGAGCCCCTGGGATTGCTCCAGGACTCCGTGTTGCCCACCCCGGCGTCCAGGGTGTCGTCCTCGCCCTGGGTGACAAGATAATAGGAAGCATTAGGGGTCATGGCGGGCAGGTTGCCCGGCTTGATGGTCCACGAGGTCGACCACACCTGCATGCCCTCGGGGTCCGTGTCGATGTCCACGGGAGAGCCGCACACGCTCCAGTCCCCGCCGTTCCAATAGCAGTTATCCGAGAGCCGCTTGATCCTCAGCCTCAGTTTGGCCACCTTGCCCGGGTTCTTGTCGTCCGACGGGTCCGCGTCGAGGTCCGTGCGGTCCTGCAAGGTCCCGGACAGGGAGTAGAGGGCCGCGATCGTGCTCCCGTTGACGGGGTAGAGCACCGAGGTCGTGGGCGGCACCACGTCGTAGACGAAGGCCTTGGTCGCGTAGTCCATGGAATAGTTGTTCGCCATGTCCAGGGCTCGGGCCTGGTAGGAGTAGGTCGAGCCGCTCACCAGGGCGTTGACGAGCGCCGGGCTCGAGAGGTACCAGTTCGTCCAGTCCACGGCGAAGGTCGCGGTGGACCAGGCCAGGTCCCCGTCGCCGAGCTCGAAGGCCCAGTTGTTGCTCGGGTTGGCGAAGTTCTCGACCCCGGTCTTCAACTGCACGCGCAGGAGCACGCGCTTCAAGACCCCGGCTCCGGCAGGCTCGTCTCCGGCCTGGCCCAGCACGGTCGCGATGTTGCGCTCGCGGCCCGCGTCCGGGTTCTGGAGGCTCACCGTGGGCGTGCTCGGGTCATAGGTGAAGGTCACGTTGGCGCCCGTCACCATGTCCTCCACGTTGCTGGCGGGCTTGGCCTTGTCCTCGGCATAGACGCCCAGGCTGTAGTTGCGGCCGGCCGCCCACGCGGCCGCCGAGTTGTTGGGGACGAAGCTCCAGTTCCCGGCCGCGTAGGCCGCGGACGAGGGCTGGGCTCCTCCGAGCCAGCCTCCCTGGGTCTGGTTCCACTCCTGGCCGTTGTCGTTGCGCTTGAGCCGCACCCACACGCCGTTGGGGTCCTTGATGCCCGAGGCGGCCGACCCGTAGAGCGCCTGACGGTCGTTCGTGAGCCCGTTCATGGTGGGCGGGTAGCTCACGTAGGAGACGTCGTAGGGGAAGGCGATGGTGGACATCGGCGAGGACATGTCGATGTAGAACTGGATGGCCGTGTTCGGGCTCTCGGCCGCGTTCTCGCGGTTGTATCCGGTCTCGGTCACGGTGAAGGTGGTGTTGTTGACCAGCAGCCAGTTGGGCAGGATGTCGCTCGTCGCGCCCGTGTAGCTCCAGGTCGGGGAGGACTCGGAGACGATGCGCTCCGCCGGGCAGGCGGCCCAGCCGCCGGCCCCGTTCCAGCACTGGTTGGTGTCCCACCGCCGCAGGGACAGCCCCACCCTCTCGCTCTTGTCATTGGCCGTGCCCTGGATGGCCGTGATGTTCTTGTAGTGGGTCAGGTTCAAGGGGAAGGTCACGGTGCTCACCGCCGGCGGCAGGCGGTACTGGATCTGGAGGTAGCCCGGCTCTCCCGCGCCGGAAAGGGCGAACCTCTGGTTGCCGGCCTTGTCCGTGGCGCTCGAGATGATGACGTAGTTGTCGTTGGTCTTGAGCGTGCCGTCGATGGCGTTCGAGGTGAACTGCCAGCGCGTGCCGTTCCAGTTGGCCGTGCTCCAGACGATCTGGTTCAAGGCGCCCCAGACCCCGTTGACCTCGTTCCAGAAGCGGTTGGCCGTGGCCGCGTCATTAGCGGCCATGCCCATGATGCTGATGGACACTGCCTTGATGCCTGAGGACGACTGGTTGACCAGCGGGTCCACCGCGGTGCCCGTGATCGTGGCCAGGCTGGTGGTGATGGCCCCGGCCGGGGACACCACCCCGGCGTCGGGCCTGGCGCCGTCGAAGGTCAGGAGGACTCCGGAGGTCAGGGTGGCGGGGAAGGTGCCCTGGTTGTCGGCCCGGTCCTTGGCCTTGACCCTCAGCATGTACTGCCTGCCGTCCGGCCCGTCGGCCGGGTTGAAGCCCGCCCGCAGGAGGCTCGCGTCGAGCGGCAGGCCGCTGAAGGTCCACGAGCTGTAGTGGAGGACCGTGGCCGAGCTCACCGCGTCCAGGTCCGCGTTGATCTCCCAGGAATCGCCGTCCCACCACTCCTCGCACGCTCCCGGGCACCCAGGCACGGTGTGGCCGGGCGAGGGCGAGTTCTGCGACACGTCGCGCAGTTGGAGGTAGACCGCGGTCACGGAAGACACGATGTTGCCGCCCAAGAAGGTCTCCACGTGGGTGCCTGAGGACAGGCTGAAGTTGTTGGTGCTGATGAAGACCGACACGGCCCCGGGGGTGTCGAAGGCCGCGGTCGGAGTCGAGCGGTCCGCGATGAAGGTGAGCGTGGTGAAGACCGTCTCGGTGTTCATCAGCAGGTCCGCGGCCTGCGACACGATCTTATATCGGTACCCGTCGTCGAAGGCCGCCTCGGGCAGGGAGGCCTGGCTCTGGAACTTGATGACGGTCTGGGCGCCTCCGATGATGGTGGTGGGCAGGATGAACCCCGGGTCCCCGGCCCCGCCCGGGGTGCACGCGGCCCAGCCAGGGCTCCAGCACCAGGACGAGCCCGGGTTGTCCTGGCGGATGGCCTTCAAGTACACGGTGTTGATCCCGCTGCCGGGCGTGCCGCTCGGGGGAGAGGACTGGTCGTCCGCGGTGCCGGTGATGGGGGTGTAGCGCCCGGTCAGGTACGCGCCCTCGGCCGGGACCGTGGCCTTGGACACGGGCTTGAACGGGTCGATCCTGAAGGTCTTGCCCAGGCCCGCGACCGAGGGATCGACGTTGTAGTCGCGGTTGGCGTTCAGCGCGCCGTCGATGCCGCGCGAGTAGACGGTGTAGGTCCTGGGGTCCGTGATGGTGCCTCCGATGGCGTAGGCGGAGAATCCTCCGTCGGACCAGCTCCAGCTCGAGGCCGTGACCGGCTCCCAGACCGCGGCTGACCGCCACGAGGACGCCGGGGCCCAGCCGGCGAACGCCGCGCCGTTCCAGTAGGCGTTCATGAAGTCCTTCACGGCCACGGACGCGGCGCGGCCGGGGATGGAGACGTGCTCCGTGAAGGGGCCCGAGCTCAGGGTGAAGGCGGTCAGGTACTCGGCTTCGTAAGGCGCGCTCACGGTCGTGGTCGGCGCCCAGTGGTCGTAGGTGAAGGTCCGCTGGACCGCGGTCTCCACGTTCCTGGTCTCGTCCGTGGCCCGGGTCTGGATGGTGTAGAGCTTGCCGCTGGTCAGGTCCTGGTACCAGTCCGGCAGGATGTCCCCCGCCGGGTTGGACGGCGGGTAGGCCCAATCCGCGGGGTCCAGGGTCGTGGTCGAGACCACGAGCCACTTGACCCCGGTGTTCCAGGCATTTCCCTGCCAATAGTTGGGAGGCCCGCCCGCTTCCATCACGAGGACCTCGACTTTGAGCAAGCCTGACTTGGCTTCCGAAGCCGGGACCTTGACCCAGTCCTCGGCCGTGCCTGCCAGGGCCGCGATCTGGCCCCTGCCGTAATAGGCCCGTCCGTCCGGCGCGCTGATGGTCGAGGACGGGAAGTTCACGTCGTAGATGAAGTACCTCTCCGGATTGCTCCCCGAGGGGTTGCCCGCGAGGTCCGCGGCCTTGGCCGTGATCTTGTACTGCTTGTTGGCGGTCCAGGTCGTGGCGTTGATGTCGTAGGTCCACGGGTTGGCGTTCACGGCCGTGACGTAGTGAGAGCTGATCCAGGTGTCCCACGCAACCCCGTTCCAGATCGGGTTCGGGGTCTGGGACACGTTGCGGATCTCGACATAGGCCTTGTCCACCCCGGCGGGCGCGTCGGTGGCCACGCCCTTCAACTGGATCATGTCCCGGGAGGCGCCGTACTTGTTGTAGGGCACGGCCATGGGAGTGGAGAGCGTCACGGTCGGGCCCACGCGGTCGAGCACCATCTGGGCCGTGGTCGGGGTCTCGGTGTTGTTCGCGAGGTCGCGGGCCTGGATGGCCACCTTGAACACCGTGCCGTCAGGCAGGGCGCCAATGATCGGCGGATCGTGGGTCCCGTACTGGGGCGGGCCGAGGCAGTCCGCGGGCGCCGTGGGACTGCACGGATAGCCCCAGGCCACGGTGCCGGTCGTGCCCACGACCTTGACCGGCAGGTCGTAGGAGACGTTCTGGACCCAGCCCGTGCCGTGCCAGAAATAGTTGTCCGCCCCGGCCTCGTACCAGACCCGCAGGTAGTAGGTGTCGTTCTGGGCCAACGAGGAATCGCTGGTGCCCGCGATGGCGTCCAAGTTCTGGATGAACCCGGTCTGGGGCGGCTTGGTGACCTTGGAGACCGGGGGCGTGTCGTCCACGATGAAGTTCACGATGGCCGCGTCGCCCGGGGCGCTCCTGTTGCCGTCGATGGTCCCGTTGGCGAGCGACGCCCGGTCGCGCGCGCGCACCTTGGCGCGATACGGCATGTCCGTGATCCAGGTCTTGGGCACGTTGCCCGGGGTCACGAGGACCTTCCAGGTGTCGGTGCCCTCGGTCACGTCCTTCCAGTTGGCGGCTTCGCCCGCGGTCTCGGAGGACAGGAATATCTCCGTGGGCAGGAAGTTGGGGTTGGGCGAACCGGTGTAGTAGTAGCTCGTCTGTCCGGGCAGGTTGATGTTGAGAGCGTTGCCCATGAGCCAGAACACGACCTGCACGTCGTTCAAGCCGTCATTGTCCTTGTACAGGGTCTTCTGCGGGTCAGCCGCGGTCCCGGACAGGGCCGAGGCGCCGGTCAGGTCCGTGAAGGTGTAGGACTTGGGCTGGCCCGCGGTCACAGGGTGGATGAAGTTCGCGTCGGGAGCCTGCTTGTCCACGTAGATCGTGCGCGAGGATACAGGCACGCCGAAGCTGATCTGCGGATTGCTCGCGCGGTCCACGGCCCGGGCCGTGATGACGTAGGAGTCGCCCGTGGCGAGCTTGCCGTCCAGATGAGGGTGGGAAGTGGTCCACGGGGCCAAGCCGGACACGTTGAAGTAGGCGCCGACGCAGGAACCGAAGTCCCCGGCGCCCGCGCCGTCGGAGCGCCAGCAGGTGCCGAACTGCTGTTCCCGGACCTCGAGCTGGACCTGGACCAGGTCGGACTTGAGCGCCCCCCACTGGCCGGCCGGGTCCTGAGCCGTGCCCGCGATGGGGGTCAGGCTCTTGTACACGTAGCCCGTGGGCGGCTGGGTCAGGATGCCCACGGGCGGGCTCGTGTCGAAGAGGAAGGAGAACTTGTCCATCTCCGCTTCCAGGCCCGTGGTGGCGTCGCCCTGCGCGTTGCCGGCCTTGTCCTTGGCCCGGAACATGAGCCTGTAGGCGATGCCGTCCAAGAGCGCGGGCCCGGCCAGGGTCGCGGTGCTCCACCTGAAGATGGGGTCAGGGGCAGGCCCGAGATTCGCGAAGTTGCCGGCCGTGATGGGGAACTCTGGCGGGTCGCCTCCGGGCAGGGTGAAGGCCGCGCCGTCCCAGTAGTTGGCGTTGTCGAGCCTCTTGAGCCGGAACTTGACGTCCGCGGCCGCGATCGAGGGCGGGTCCACCTGGCCCGGGTCCTTGGTCGTGCCCGAGACCGTGGCCAGGGAATTGATGCAGCCATCGTAGCCCGGGCAGGTGTTGGCCACAGGCGCCTCGAAAAGGCCGGCAGGCTTGACATTGTCGATCACGAAGGTCCGGGACACGGGCGGGCCGGCCTGGTTGGCGTTGTTGACGGGCGTGGCGGTCAGGGTGTAGGACGCGTTGCCCAGGTTGTACATGTCCGGGATGCTGCCGGGGTCGATGCCGTCGTACCAGCTGTAGGGGCCCCAGCTCGAGGCGTCGTTGGGCGAGACCTCGGTGTAGGTCGAGAAGTCGTTGCGCCAGTCCTCGGGCGGGTCGTTGAACCACCAGGACGCGGGCGAGGTCAGGCGCTCGAACTTCAAGCGCACCCCGCCCTTGGCCACCTTGAGGTTCGACCCGCTGCCCGACGCGCTCAGGGCGGCCAGGTCCGCCGGGGACTTGGCCGCGGAATAGTGGGGCAGCACGGCTGAGAACGGGGGCTGGGCGACGGTCAAGGTCGCGCCCGGGGTCTCCAGGTAGAAGGTCGTGTCGATGAAAAGGTGGAGGTCCTCGCGGTTATTGGCCATGTCCCGGGCCCGGACCGTGACCGTGTAGGTCGATTTGTTGTCCCACGCGATGAGGGAGGAGGGCATGACCCAGGCCCAGGTCGTGCCTGAGACGAAGGTCGTGATGGTGCCCGAGGAGAGCCAGTGCTCCTGGCCTGCCGTGCCCCAGGCATAGCCGTTCCAGTACGAGTTGATGTGGCAGGACACGTCGGAGCAGTCGTACTCCTTGATGAGGAGCTCCACCACGTTCAGGACGCCCGGAGTATCATCCCGGGCCGTGCCCGCGATGGCCGTGAACCCGTTGAGATAGCCCGCCGGCCCTGTGGCCAAGGCCACAGGCTTGGTGGTGTCGTAGACGAAGGTGTAGGTCGCGAGCTCGGTCTCGTAGCCTCCCAGACGGTCGCGGCTGCGGGAGGCGATCTTGTAGGTGTTGGGGCTCGTGAGAGCGTCCGCGGGCAGGAGGTAGGTCCAGGTGCCGCTCGAATCCCCCACGAAGGCCGCGCTCGACCACAGGGGCACGGCCGAGGTCTGCCAACTGCCGTTCCAATCCCACCAGCAGTCGTTGTCCACCCCGATGTCGCCGCAGGCCTGGCCGCCCGCGTTGCCCGTGATCTGCTTGAGCATGACCGTGACGCTCGACGGGTTGATGCCGGACTCGTAGTCCCGGCCCGCGGTGACGCAGGCCTCGGTCAAGGGCGTGCCCTCGCCCACGTAGCAGTAGCGGTCATTGGCCGTGCCCTGGACATTGAGCTGGCCCGTGACGTACCCGTTGTTGGTCGGGAAGGTCATGCGCGAGGCCGGGGTGGAGCGGTCCACGATGAAGGTGTAGGTCGTGTACTGGACCTCGTCGTTGCCCGCGAGGTCCGTGCCCATGGTGTTGACGCGGTATTGGTAGCCGTCCTCGAAATCCGTGGGGTCGAGGTTGTTGAACTGCCAGGCAGGCAGGCCGTTGTTCCACCGGTCCGTGGTGAACGCGGGCTCGTCCGCCTGCCAGGCCAGGCCCGCGACGCTGTACCAGGTGGCGTTGGGGCCGGAGCGGGCCAACCTGATCTTGACCTGCTGAAGGCCGCTCGGCTCGAAGTCCTTGTAGGCCTCCCAGGCCGTGCCCGCGACCGAGGTGATGTCCGAGCGCATGTACACCGCGGGGGAGGTCGAGCGCGTGAACGGGGCCGAGGAGTCGAAGATGAACCACCACGCGTCCGACGCGCCGTCCGCGAGCTTGTTGTTGGTGAGCTCGGTGCTGTCCGGCTTCTCGATGGCGTTGCCCGCCTCGTCCGCGGCGTAGACCCACAAGCGGTACCGCCGCGAATCGAGCACCGGGCCGGGCATGGGGGGCCTGAGCTTGGTCCAGTTCTTGAGCGGGGCGGTCACGTCGATCCACTGGCCGAACTTGGTGGCCACGTTGCCGTCCCAGTCCGTGTCGTAGACCCCGGTGTAGGTGCCGGTCCAATAGCGCTGGTTGGCCTCGAGCTTGAGCAGGACCTGCACCCTGGCCAGACCCGAGACGCCGGCCAGCTCGTCATTGGCCGTGCCCGCCAGGTTGCCGGAAAGCCGCACGAAGGAGCCCAGGCCAGGGGCCGTCACGGTGGCCGCGGGCACGCCGGTGTCGTAGCGGAAGAAAGACCCGGCCCCGGCCTGGAGAGGGTTCTGCTGGGGGTTCGACGCCCAGTCCATGCTCCGGACCGCCACGCGGTAGGTGTTCGACGACTGCATCATGTTCACGGGCGCGGGCGTGGACCAGTTGACCGCGGCCAGGCCCTGGACCGTGGTGGACGCGACCCAGGTCCAGCCGCTGCCCGGGAAAGCCGGAGGGTCCGCGATGCTGAACCCAGGCGTGCCCCAGTTCCACCACTGCCCGACCGGCGCGGCCTGACTGCCGTCCGTATGCTGGACCGCGGCGTAGACGATCTTGATGCCCGACACCCCGGCGCCGGGGTCATTGGCCTGTCCCGAGAAAGCGGCCACGCTCGCGGTCTTGGTGCTGTTCTCGGGCAGGAGCACGGTCGAGGTCGGATACGAGATGTCGTAGCGGAACTGCTGGTTGTAGCCGGCCAGAGAGTCTCCGGGGGCGGCCGCGTTGTTCTTCCAGTTGCCGGCCTTGTCCCTGGTCCTGACGTGGACCCTGTAGGCCACCCCGTCCGACAGGGTCCACGGCGGGGTATAGGACCAGTCCGTGCCCGCGAGCCAGACATTGGTGGACCAGTAGATGTTGGCCTGGTTCACGGAGAACCCGGCCGCGGGGGCCGTGGTCCACCACACGTTTTCCGCGTCGCCCGAGGATATGGCGACCCAGAGGTCCGTCTGCCCGGACTGCAGGGGAGCGATGTCCGAGATGGTGCCCGAGGTGAGAGTGATGGGCCGGACCGAACCCCCGTTGTTGGAGTAGTAAGGCGGGCTGGGGTAGTTCTCGGGCTTGTGGAGGGTCCCGTTGGGGGGCGTGGTGTCGTAGATGATGGCGAACTGGGAGATCGGGGACTCCACGTTGCCTGCCAGGTCCGTGGCCCGGGTGTAGATGTAGTACTTCTGGTGGTCCGTGAAAGCCTGCTGTCCCGGGCTGGAGAGGCCGGTGAAATCCCAGGACGCGGCAATGGTGGCCGAGGACCACTGGGTGACGAAGGACCAAGCCCGGTCCTTGCCGTCCCACCACGGACCCGTGGTCGGGTCCGTGGTGATGCGGATCTCCATCTTGTCCAGGCCCGAGAGCGCGGCATTGGCCGTGCCCGTGATGGAGGTGATGTCATTGGCGAACAGGTCGCTCACGGGCCAGGTCATGGAGGAGACCGGGAGCGTGACGTCCATGACAAAGGTCCGGTAGGGGGTCCAATCGCTCAGGTTGCGGTCATCCTGCCCGCCCACGGTCCTGGCATCGTCCCGGCCCCTGGCGCGCACCCTGTAGGTCTGGTCGCCCCTGATCTGCCAGGAGTTCGCGGAGAACGGCCCCACCGGGTCGTCCACCGGCAGTTCGGCGCCTGCCAGGCGCCAGATCGTGGTGCCGGCCGAGAGCTCCCTCTGCCTGCCCACGAAGGTCGTGTTCTCCCCGGGGTTGAAGAGCCAGGCCGAGCCGTTCCAATAGTAGGTGTCGTTGCCCGAGAGGTGGTAGAGCTGGATGTCGATGTCGTCGCTCAGGACCGCGGAGGCCTTGAACTCAGCGATGGCGCGGCCGTCAGGCTCCTCGCGCGCGGTGCCGGTCAACTGGGAGAGCGTGGCAGGCCTATAGATCACGCCGTCCGCGGCAGGAGCGGTCACGGCCAGGGTGGGCGAGGTCTTGTCCACCACGTAGGTGCGCGAGGACACGACATCCGTGAACGATTCCTGCGTGTTGCCTGCCTTGTCCCTGGCCCGGACCAGGATGCGGAACCACCGGCCCGTGTCATGCACCTCGGCCAGGAATCCTGGGTTCGTGTAGGTCCACGACGAGGCCCAGATCTGCGCCGGATGCCAGAGCTCCGAGCCCGCGAGGAACCCGGTCGAGGGATAAGTCCTGTACCACTGCGGGGAGTAGGCGCCCGGCCCGGTCTGCTGGACCAGCGAGACCTCCACGGATTCCAGGCCCGAGGCCTCGGTCTCGCCTCCGGCGTCCGCCGGGTAGGGGTCCGCGTCCCAGGTCTGGCCGAAGGTGACGGTGCCCGAGCTCAGGCCCATGGTCTGGATGAAGAACTTGTTGCCCGGGACGTCCAAGGTCGCGGTCGGGGTGGTGGCGTCCAGCCGGAACTCCTTGTCCGGGCTCGTGGCGGCGTTGCCGGCCCGGTCCTCGATCTGGAACCGCACCTTGTACCTGGCGCCGTCCACGAACATGCTCTGGTCCACGAGCTTGTCCTGGGTCCAGTTGAAGACCCCCGAGCCCGGGTAGTTCGCGGTCAGGACCGCGGCCGAGTCGTAGAAGACCTGGCCGTTCCACCGGTAGTTGTCCGTGGCCCGGATGATCTGGAACTTGGCCTTGGTCAGGTCGAAGTCGCCCGGGGAGGCGTCCGAGGCGAAGCCCGCCAGTTGGACGAGTTCCCCGTACCTGTAGCCCACCTTGGAGGGCAGGGTGACGCTGGCCGTGGGAGGGTCGCTGTCCAGCACGATGGTCCTCTCGTCGAACGGCGGGGACTCGACCGTGACCCCGTTGACGGCCCGGACCTGGACCTTGATCTGGTTGGTGCCGGCCGGCCAGTCCGAGAAGCCCCTCTGCCAGATCATGTTGCCCACGCCGTGGAAGCCGCAGGTCGAGTCATTGACCACGAAGTTCTGCTCTCCGCACCCGAGCAGGCCCGGGTAGGTGTCCGTGTCCACCCATACGCTGCCGCCCTGCCAGACCTCGTCGGGCTCGGCCGTGACGTTGATGAGCCGGACCTGCGCGGTGGTGGCGTCCGAGAGCGTGCCCTCGATGAGGCTCAGGACCGAGGGTTTGTAGTGCGCGAGGTCCGTGGGCGAGGTCAGGAAGGACTGCGGCTCGGCGCCTGTCTTGAAGATGACGATGCAGGACGACTGGGAAGGAGGCGTGGTGCAGGCCCCGACCCCGGGGAAGGACTGGACATTGCCCACCTTGTCGGTCGCGCGCGCGAAGAGGCGGTACTGCGTGTTGTTGGTCATGGCCGGGATGGAGCCTCCGGTGACCTCCCAAGGCACGGGCACCGCAGTCTGGGTCGAGGCTTCCACGAAATGCTTCTCCGGAGGGTCGGAACTGCCGCAGTCGTCCCAGGTGTTGACCGTGCCCACCACCCACCAGCATCCGCTCTGCGCGCCCGAGCCGGCCTGGTAGGCCACGTGCACCTGGTGGGCGCCGGAGTTGGCGTCCGAGGCCGTGCCGCTGATGATGCCGGGCTGGCCGATGTTGGGCGCATTGGGGATCTGGATGAGGGTGAAGGGCTTGGTCTTGTCCACCCTGAAGGTCTTCTCGTTGCGGTTGGCCTCGAAGTCGCTCTCCACGTTGGGGGTCCAGGACTCGGTGCCGTCCCTGGCGTCGTCCTTGGCGCGCATGCGCACCCGGTAGGAATCGCCGTCCAAGGTCGCGTTGAGGATGTCCGGGTAGGTCGTGAAGGTCCAGGTGTCCTGCACGACGTAGGTCATGTTGTGCCAGGTCGTGTCCTGGAGACAGTCGCCGTTGAACGCCGCGACCCCGTTCCAGCACTGGCCCTCGTTGTTGCCGCGCCGGATCTGGATCTGCATCATCTGCACGGCTCCGCCCGAGCCCGGGCCCGTCAGGGGCTTGTCCACGGCGCGCCCCGTGCTCTCCAGGATCCGGTAGCCCGGGACGTCGCTCACCCACATCCCGTTGGTGGGCCAGATGATGGTCGAAGTCGGGCCCTGGACCTCGTACCGGAACGCCGTTTCCACGGTGTTCGAGGACTCGATGTTGCGGTAGCTCGTGTCCGGCTTGTCCACCTTGTCCCGGCTCCAGGCGTAGACCTCCAAGGTCTCGGCCGTGGGGATCCCGGTCCAGAACCCTCCCAGGCTCGAGTGCGTCCAGTTCCAGGCCGTCTTCTGGTCCCACCCGACCGGCGGCACCATGACCCAGTCGTCGCGGACGTCGTCCCAGCCCTTGACCGCGCCGTTCCACCACTTCCAGTCCGACTGCCTTCTCACGCCCACCATCAGGGTCTCCACCCCGGCCTGGCGGCCCGAGTTGTCCGGCATGTCCAGGGCCGTGCCGCTGATGACCCCGATCTGCTGGGAGTAGCTCTTCAAGTTCACGGGCTTGGTCGGAGTCGAGATCGGCACCGCGGCGTCGTACCTGAAGGTGCTGGTCGAGTAGTCGGAGTAGTTGCCGGCCGGGTCCTTGGCGCGCACGTAAAGGGTGTATTCCTCGCCGTTGACCCACGCGATGTTGGAGGACTGCCAGGTCTCGTAGGGGTCCGTGGTCGTGGTCGCGGCCACGTTCCAGATCTCGCCGAGCTGGCTGCGCCAGACGCCGTAGGAGGAGGACATGACCTCCCACTTGTTGACCTCGGGGAACTCCAGCCTGTACTCCACGGAGCCCAGGCCGTTCACGGCCGTCACGTCCGAGGCGTAGCCCATGATGCGGTCGATGCCGTTCGACCCGTAGCGGCCGCTCGCGATGGGCGTGCTCACGACCAGGCCGGGCTTGTCGCTGTCGTACTTGAAGTATTTCTTGAACACGGGCGAGAGCGCGGTGCCGGTCGAGTTGCGGGACAGGTCCCGGCCCCAGACCTCGAGGTTGTAGGTGTTGCCGCCGATGAAGTCCGCGCCCGTGATGTCCCACTCCCAGGCGCGCTGGGCGTTCGAGCCCGTGACCTGCTGTTCCTTCCACCCGTCCGCGGGGCCGGGGCAGTCCAGGGAGAAGGTCGGCGGGCTCTGGTTGTAGTCCAGGCACTTGCCCTTCTCCACGCTGAAGAGCTTGATGAACACGGAGTAGATGTTCATGCCGTCCGCGGTGTTGTCGAGCATGTCCCCGTCGATCTTCTTGATCTCCCTGGACCAGCCGCGGTTGCCCGGGTCGCTGGAGATGGCGGAGAGGACCGCGCTCAAGGTGACCGTGGGCTTGGTGATGTCGTAGATGAAGGCGTAGGAGCCGGGATAGGAGCTGGTCTCCTGGTTCGCGGTGTTCTTGGCCTTCACGAAGATCCGGTACTTCCTGCCGTCCACCCAGGCGGGCATCAGGATGGTGTGCGTGCTGTACCCGAAGTTGACCCTCAGGTTCGACTGCGAGAAAGCGGGCTTGAACACCATGTCCGGCCCGCCGTTGTTGGCGTCGTCCGTGGTCAGCCACAGGCTGTAGGCGTCCGGGCTGATGTCCGGGTCCGTGACGGGCGTGGCGCTCCAGGAGGAGGCGGTCCAGTAGTACGCCCCGTCGCTCGAGATGAAGGTCACCCAGGCCTGCTGGATGCCCGAGCCGATGGCGTTGATGTTGAGCGTGGTCGAAGACAGGTTGTTCTGGCCTGACGCGGCCGGGGGCCAGTACACAGCCACCTGGGGCGGGCCTGACTCGAACACGTACTTCACCTTGATCTCGGTGTTGGACTCCATGTTGGGCCCATGGTCCGGCGGTCCCGGGTTGGCCGTCATGTCCGTGGCCCAGCAGTACACGGTGAAGGTGTCGCGCTGGACCTGCAGGAGGTCGTAGAAGGTCGTATCCAGGGCCAGGCTCCAGGTCTTCAAGCCCACGCCCTGGCCGATGGAGACTGTCATGGAACTCGTGGCAGGCGCGGCCCAGGTCGAGCCGTTCCAGTGGAAGCCGTCCGACTCCCTGGTGATGGCCATGCCCAGGCCTGCCAGGCCCGAGGCCGTGCCGGTCGAGGTCGCGGAATCGTCGATCGCGGTCCCGTCGATGCTCAGCACCTGGTAGGTGTAGAGCTGCATGTTGACGAGGTTCGTGATCTTCGACTTGGGCGTGAACTTGTCGTAGATGAACTGCCGGGTCTGGTCGTCGCCCAGGTTGGAGACATTGCCCGCCTTGTCCACGGCCCGGACCTTCAAGATGTAGGTATCGGAGTCGAACCAGGTGATGTTCGAGCTCGTCCACACGCTCCAGGGAGCGGCCACGGAACCCTGCGGATAAGCCTTGTTCCAGATGTCGCCGATGGTGTTGAGCTTCCACGCTCCCGAGGTCTCGTAATGCTCCCAGTGATGGGTGGGGTCGGACTTATTGAGGGCGAGCGAGAACTCGACCTTGGCGATCTCGCCGTTCATGTTCGGGTCAGCCGCGGTGCCCGAGAGGGTCACCAGGTCGTAGGTTCCGCCGATGTAGTTGGGGTTGGTGACCGTGGGCGTGGTGACCGCGAGAGTGGGCTTGGTCTTGTCGTAGAGGAAGTACCGCTTGAACTTGACCCGGTCCAGGGCGGGGGTCCAACTGCCGGTCTGGCACCCGGTCTCCGAGTTGTTGAGCACCGGGCACCCGGTCCCGGCCCCTTCGTTGCGGGCGCTCGCGTGCTGGTTGCCGGCCCCGTCCGAGGCGTAGATCTCCATGCGGTACTTGAAGCCGCTGGAGAACTGGCTCTGGGACAGGTCGAAGTCCCAGTTGTCCGCGATGGTGTCCTGCCGCGACCAGGCCGAGTCCCCGTCGGCCCAGTCGAATTTGATGAGGGTGTTGGGGTTCAGGTATTTGGCCGAGTCCTCCTCTATGATGCGGATGTAGATCTGCCTGTAGTCCAGGTTGTCCGACACGTTGTCCTTGATCGTGCCGCTCGCCACTGCCATGCTCGCCGCCCACGAGTACTCCCCTGTCTTGTTCGAGGTCGACATGCTGACCACGGCATTATGGGCCGTGACCGTCGGAGCCGTGACGTCGTAGATCCACACGTGCGTGGTGATGTTGAGCGAGGTGTTCAGCTCCATGTCCGCGGGCTCGGCCGCGTTCCTGGCCCGGACATAGATCTTGTACCTGGATCCGTTGACCCACGGAGGCGTGGATATCTTGGTGTCCTGGTCGAAGTTGATGGTAAGGCTGGAAGTGCCGTCCGGGCTCGTGTTCGGCACGTACGTGAGGTCCGGACTGCCGCCCAGGGCGGCCTCGGTGCTCAGCCAGATCTGGCCCTGCTCCCATTGCGTAGGCTGGCCCCGCACCGTGGGCGGAGGGTCGGTCGTGGCCGTGGCGCTCCAGGAGGACCCGGCCCACCAGTAGGAGTTGGTGTCCATGATGACCACCCAGGCCTGCTTGATGCGGCCTCCCTCGGGGTTCAGGACGATGGTGACGTCGTCCTGCGAGTTCTTGGCGGATTGTCCGGCAGGGTTGATGCTGGTCAGAGTCGGGGTCGTGGTCTTGACCGAGAAGACCATCTTATGGGTGGTGCTGGACTCCTGGTTGAGGGAATCCGCCGGGTTGTTGGCCTTGTCCTTGGCCCAAGTGAAGACCTTGAAGGTGTCGGACCCGCCCAGGAGGTCATAGAAGGTGGATGAGAGAGGCAGGCTCCAGGCGCCCCCGGACGCGCCCACGATGATGGTGTGCGAGGCCTCATAGACAGCTCCGGTCTCCGCTATCCAGCCGGGCTGGGCGCCGGCGCTGCAGCCCTGGGTCGTGTCGCACCACCACTTGTTGTCCGAAAGGCGCTGGACCGCGACCCGGAACCCGTTGGAATCCAGGCCCGAGACCACGCCGCTCGAGACCTGGTCCACCAGGGTGCCCGCGATGGTGTTCACCCTGGAGGTGTAGGCCCCCCCGGCCGTGGTCACCACCGAGGTCGGGGTGCTGGCGTCGAGGTTGAACAGCATGTACCTGATCGTGGACTCGTTGCCTGCCACGTCCACGGACCGGACCTGGAAGAGGTAGTTCTGGCTGTCGATCCACGCGATGTTGGAGGAGAGCCAGGTCGCGAAATCCCCGCCCGCGATGCCGCAGCCCTTGACCGAGTCGCACGCCTGGTTCCAGATGTCGCCCACGTAGCCCGCCTTCCATTCACCGGAGCTGACATGATGCTTCCAGTGGTAGGTCGGGTCTCCCTGGTCAAAGGCCAGGGTGTACTCCACCTTGCCCACCCCGAAGCCCACGTCGCTGGAGATGCCCGTGATCTGGGCCAGGAAGGAGTGCTTCCCTATATTATTGGGCACGGTCACGACCGGGGCCACGATCTGCACGAACGGCGCCACGCGGTCCACCCTGAAGTAGCGGCGGAATTTCGGGTTCGCGGCATTGCCGGTGTGGCAGGGACCGGTCTTTTCAATATCCCAAGGGCAGTCCGCGGTCACGTGGCTGTTGCCTGCCTGGTCCTTGGCGTAGACCTCGATCATGTAGGTGTTGCCGGCCACGAACTTGGCATTGGAGAGGTCGATGGCCCACTCATCCACCTTCTGCTCGATGAGGATCCAGGCGTTGTTGCCGGACACGGTGTCGAACGCGGTCAGGGTGTTGATGTTGAGGTATTTCAGGGTGACGCGGTCCTGCACCCGCACGTAGATCTGGCGCAGGTCGTCGTCATCCGAGACGTTGTCCGTGATGGTGCCGCTGGCGTAGGAGATGTCCGACATGGCCGTGGCCAGGGCCGTGTCCGAGGACAGGTTGGCGAGGAAATAGTGCGCGGTGATGGTGGGCGAGTGGATGTCGTAGATGAAGTCCTGGGGGCCCGTGTCGTAGTGCTGGAACGCGGTATTGCGGGTGCGGACATAGGTCCTGTACTTCCTGCCGTTGTCCCACGCGGGCTTGACGATGGTGGTGTTGGCGTTGAAGGCCAGGCTGATGGTCGAAAGCCCGTCGGGCGTGGTCCCGGGTTCGAAAGCCATGTCCGGATCCCCGGGCCCCCAGGCAGGCGGCCTCACCGAGTGCGCGGCCGTGGTCAGCCACACGTCTCCGGGCAGCCACGGAGTCGAGATGTCCACCGCGAGCGGCAAGGGGTCTCCCAAACCCAACCCGAGCGTGCCCGGGTACTTGTTGCCCGTTGCCGGAGGACTGCCGCTCCAGGTCGAGCCCGTCCAGTAGTAGCCGTCCGTGTCCACGGCAACGAACCAGACATTGGAGGTCCTGCCGCCCTCCTCGGGCGCCACGTCGAAGCTCACGGCCAGGGCAGCATTAGAGGCTGAGTTGGGCACAGGCACCATGTTGGTCACCGTGGAGGTGCTCGAACGGTAGGAGAAGACCATCTTGACCGTGGCGGACGATTCCACGTTCTTCTCATGCCCGGGGTAGTTGATCGTGTCCCGGGCCGAGGAGAAGATCACGAAGGTCTCGGTATCGCGGCATAGGTCGTAGAAAGTCGAGGGCAGGGTCAGGTTCCAGGTCTTGACCCCGATGCCGCCGGCCACCAGGACATTGACCGAGCTCTCGTAGACCGCTCCGGTCGCCGCGGTCCAGGTGGACCCGGTCCAGTAGAAGTCCGCGGCCTCCCAGGGCTTCTGGAGCCGCTTGATGCCCACGTAGAAGTTGAAAGGGTCCAGGCCCGAGGGCACGCCCGTGGACACCTCGTCGGCCACGGTGCCGCTGATGGTGTTGACCCGGGAGGTGTAGGCCCCTGCCGCGGTGGTCACGGCCGAGGTAGGCGAGCTCCGGTCCAGGGTGAAGGTGAGGGACTTCTCCTCCGAGGCGTTGCCTGCCCCGTCCACGGACCTCACGACCATGACGTAGTCCTGGCCGTCGAGGAAGGCGATGTTGGAGGAGATCCAGGTCGCCCAAGTCGCGGCCGGCCTGTCGCAGCCCAGGACCGCGTCGCAGGCGATGTTCCAGGTATCGCCCACGGAATTCGGCAGCCAGCGGCCCGCGGTGCTGGTGTACATCTCCCAGTGCATGGTCGGGTCGCTCGCGTTGAACCTCAGGGTGTACTGGACCGAGCTCACGCCCACGCCCTGGTCCGCGGCCGTGCCCGTGACCTGGGCCAGGGCGCCGCCGAGCTTGTTCGCGGTCAGGGTGACGGCCGGGGTCTTGATGACCACGGTCGGCGCGACCTTGTCGCGCTTGAAGTACCGGACGTACTTCGGGCTCGAGCTCGACCCGGTGCGGCACTTCATGGGGTAGAACGGGCCGCCCACCTCGTCGCCCGCGTCGTAAGGGCAGTCGTCCACGGCCTTGTTGGAGGCCCCGTCCTCGGCGTAGAGCTCGAGCTTGTAGGCCGTGCCGTCCACGAACTGGGCCAGCGAGGTGTCGAAGGACCACTCGTCCCAGGTGCCGAAGATCTCGGACCAGGCGCTCCCGGCGCCGGTCACGTCGAACTTGATGAGGGTGTTGGGGTTCAAGTACTTGCCGGTCACGGTGTCCCGGATGCGCATGAAGACGTGCCTGGGCGAGGCCACGGCCGCCACGTTGTCCGAGATCGTGCCGCTGGCCACGGTCATGGCGCTGACCAGGGTCGGGGAACCCGAGGCTTCGGAGAGCCCGGCCACGGAGGCGTGCCCGGTCACGGTCGGGATGCTGATGTCGTAGATGAAGCGGTAGCCGGTGTAGGCGTTCGGGTACGCGTCGAGCCAGGACCCGGTGGGCATGGAGGTCTCCGAGGTGCCCACCCCGTTGCCCAGTTCCGGCCCTGCGCCGTGGTCCACCATGGCCAGGGCATCGGTCGCCACAGCCACGATGTAGTATTCCTTGCCGTCCACCCACGGCGGCATGTAGACGTCCTGGCCCAGGGTGGTGTCCGAGCTGATGTTGAGACTGCGGAAGAGGAATTTGCCGGTCCACTCCATGGCCGGACTGCCGTAAGGCCCTGTCGAGATCCAGTGCCGCTGGCCGCGGCTGGCATCGTTGTCGTCCCAGCACCAGTCCCCGACAGCGTCCCCGGCCTTGCACTCGCAGTTCGGCGTGAAGCCCTTGCGGCACCACGCCACCCAGGAGTCCGGCGCCGACGCGGTCCAGAACGGGCCTGTGGAGATGTATTGGTACTTGGAGAAGTCCGGGTCCGACGAGGTCACGGACGGCCCGGTGGACATGATCATGAACCACATCTTCTGAACGCCGGTGCCTGTTCCGCCAGCGCCCCTGCCGTCGTCCGCCTGGAACTTGAGCGGGTAGGCGTTGGCGTCATTGGCCCCGGAGCCCTGGACGGGTTTGACAACGGAGACCAGGGGCGCCTGGTTGTCCCTGAGGACCAGGATGGAAGTGGATTCAGGGCCGCCGCCGACCTCGGTCGGGTCGTTGTTGTCCTGCCTGGGCTGGTCGCTGGTCCTGCCGCGGGCTATGATCTCGTATTCGCCGTCAGCTTTGCAGGCCGCGGTCAGGGTGTAGGTCCATGGATTGGATGAGGTCAGGGTGAAGAACTTGTCCTCATCCGTGAACTCGGTGGACGGCCTGAATTGGTCGTCCGAGGGCCTCCAGTAGTAACCGTCGTTCACGCGCCTGATCTTGATCTGGGCTGAGAGGTAGGGCCGGGATTGGAACTTGGAGGTCCCGTCCGCGTACGCGTGAGCGGAAGGGAAAGACGGCACTTGCGGGTTGAACCACATGCCGCCCTTGACCGTGGGAAAGCCCGTGGTATTCCCTGTCAGCGGGTAGAGCACGGCCGCGGTGGCCACGGTGACATAGAAGGTCGAGACCACGGTCGAGTACTGGCCGTCCGGATTGGTGATCCTGATCTTGTAGGGCCCGCCAGGGGATGCCGTGGTCGAAATCTTGAGCTTGGCGAAGAACTCGCTGAAGGTCTCGCCGGAAGTCAGGCTTCCCACCAAGATCGAGTTGATGCCTGAGACCGGCAGGTCGCCGCTGTCCAGGATGCTCAAGCCCACCGTGCTCGTTCCCCAGTTCATGAATCCCTTGCCGCCTATATAAATGTTCCTATAGAAGTTGGCGGTGGCTGAGTTGTTGGGATAGGCCGAGCCTGAGATGTAGCCGTCCGAGGACTCTGGCGGGACCACGAACGCGGAAGGGCCAGGGTCGGAGAGCGTGACAACGGCGGGCTTGGGGATGGTGAGGGCGTTGGACAGGATGTCGTATCTTCCGTCCGGGTTCATGACCATGATGTCATAGGGCCCGCCCGAGATGCCGGAGCCGATGGTGACCGTGAACCGGATGTTGTCCTCGTCGATCCAGGTCGTGGAATCCACATGGATCTCGTCCTGGGCGAGTCCCCCTTTCAAGACCAGGGCTTGGGCGTAATTGACGGCGCTGATCGACAGGTAGCTCGGCCCGTAGCCTCCGCCCGGGACGGAGGTCAGCACGATGTCGTATTTCTGGTGGGTGAAAGGCGCGGTCGCGGGCTCGGAACTGACGATGACCCCGGCCAGGTTCGGGTTGCGGTTGGCCGAGATCTGCATCCAGGCATAGTAGACCTTCCCCTGGTCTTCATAGAGGAAAGACAGCCGGTTGGGCGCCCTCACCCACCGGTCCGATTTGGGGTAGTCCCCGGACTCGATGATGTTCCTGTAATAGGAGCACTCGACCCCGGTCTCGCAATTCATGGCCGCGGTGGCGCCGGTCGAGAACGCGACCGCGCTGATGTGTCCCGCTGTGGTGCGGAAGATGACGTAGATCTGGTCCGCGCCGAACTCCGGGGCCCCGGAGTTGTCCACGTAGGTGATGGTCGGGTGGCTGTAGCAGACAAAGGGGTTGCCGGTGGACGCGTCCCCGCTCGCGATGTTGGCCGCGGCCTGCCAGGTCGTGGCAGCGGTCCGGCGCTGGTACTTGATGGTGCAATCACTGGCGACGTAGGCCACGTGCGCGATGGAGTCCGTGGCGTATTCGGTCCCCTGCACCGAGGCCAACCCGTAGAAGTTGGCCGAGGAGACCGCTGGGGTCAGGTTGTCGGCAACGAGGGTGTTCGATTGCATGGCGAAGCGGTTGGTGACCAGCGGCGGGTTGGGGTTGCTGTCGGTAATGCCGAACACGATGAAATAGGGCGTGCCCGCGTCCGTGACGCCCACGACATTGATCGGGTCGAGAGGAGTGTTGCCGTTGGCGGTATTCAAGCTGTTGTTGAACATGGCGCCGCCGGTGAAGGTGATGGTGTCCACCGCGTTCAAGCCGATCCAATTGCCGCCGCGGTTGCTGGTCCCTCTCTTGGCGTTCACCACGAAGGCTATGCTGCTCCCCAGGACGAAGACGTCCGCGCCCCTGGCCTGGGACTCGCCGAAGGAGGGGTAGGGGCCGAGGGGCGTGCACAGGTTGTTGCCCGTGCCGCAGCCGTTGCCGGTCGAGGAAAGGGCGTCGTTCTGGACTCCCTCCGCGCCCCAGGTGATGGTCCCGTCCAAGGCCAGCACTCCCCTGCGATAATACATCCTGCCGGAACCGGACGCGAAATCCTTGCCGTCGTTGGTCACAACGAAGACCGCGCTGTCCTTGGCCACGTAGTAGACCGAGCCGTAGGGTCCGGAGGTGAGGGGATAGGTGACCGGGAAGACCGAGTTCGCGGCGCCCCAACCGACCCCGTCCGCTGAAAACTTATATTTCCAGTTAGTGTTGTCCGGCGAGAAGAAGGACCAGTAGCCGTAGCTCGGATGATAGATGATGTTGCGGCTTCCCGAATGTTTGAGCGTGCCGGCTCCCAGGTCGTAGCCCGGCACCACGCTCGGGCCTACCGGGGTCTGCTGTTGGCCGAGATAGAACCACTCGGTCCTCGTGCCCTGGCCGTTGACGGCGCACACCGAGCTGTAGTAGACGGTGTCAGGCGTGAGGCCCCCCACGGCTGCGCTGGCCACGTTGGTGGTGAACACCGAGAAATCCCCGGTCCCAGTGAAGTACGGGTCCGTGGACATGCGCACCTCATACCTGGTGCCGGCCCGGTTGTACCCAAAATAGCCCATGGTACCCTGGGTGACTTGGCCCGAGGTCCAGTTCACGGTGAAGCTCTGGCCGTTGGGGTTGACCGCGGTGAAAGTGGACTTGCTTGGCGCGACCGCGTCAGGCGGGGTGGCCAGGGTCATGGTGGAGCCCAGGTTGGTCATGTTGGGGAACCAGTTGCCGAGGTACGAGTTGCTGGTGCCCGAACTGATGCCCATGCCTCCCCTGGTCCATATCCTGACGTAGTAGGTCGTGTTGGGCGCGAGCGTGCTGGTCGAGTGCCACACGCTGGCCGCGGACCAGGTGGACGCGGTGATGCTGGAGACGGAGATCCCCGTCCCGTAGAAGATGGGCGAGCTCGCGATCTGGACCAGGTAGGCGGTCATGGACGAGTTGTAGCCCGCGTAGAACGAGCCCGAGGACCAGTTCACCAGGAAACTGCCGGTGCTGATGAACGTGAAGGTCGACACCCCGGGCTGGGGCCCGGTGGGCATGGAGGGCTTGGTCATGGTGGAGCCCAGGCTCGTCCAGCCCGTGATTTCCTTGGCCTTGCCGATGGTCCTGATCTGGGCGTACCAAGTCGTGTTCGAGGTCCACTGGCCCAAGGGCGCGGCCACGGAAGAAGTCGCAAACTTGACGCCCTGGTAGCCGGCGCCCCAACTGTTGTACCAACTGAAGCAGGGCGTGGTGCTGTTCGTGACCGAGAAATCAGCGTAGGTGGAGAGTTGCAGCTCGTAGCAGGTGCCCGTGGAGTTGCCGCCCGGCGCCGTGCCCGAGCCCCAGTAGACCGTGAAGCTCCCGGTGCTCACCGTGGTCGGTTGGGCGCCCACTCCGCCCCAGGTGCCGCTCGCTGGGTGGATGTTGGCGTTAGCGGGCTTGGTGATGGTGGACGCCGCGGCTGACCAGCCGGTCCCTTCGGCCTCGCTCGACACCTTCACCTTGAACCAGTAGGTGGTGTCGGCGCTGAGGGGGCCGGTCGGCACGTCGGACGGCCAATGGCCGTAGCCGGTCTGCATGTTGTAGTTGCGGACCCCGCCGACGGTCGTGTTGCCGTAGGTCGTGGTGTTGCTGTTGAGGGCCGAGGCCGAGGTCCCGGTGGAGGCCGTCATGTTGAACGTGGTGGGGGTGGAGCTCGTCAGCGCAGTGGCCCAGACCGTGAGCAGGTTCGGCGTCCAGTTCCAGCGCATGGAGCCGGTGGACACGTCCACGGGGACGAGGTTGGCGGGGACCGTCGCGGCGGACCAGGCAGGCTTGGCCGGGACCAGGGACAGCAGGCCAACGAGGCAGGCGGGCGCCAGCAGCTTCGCCAGGCGCCCTGTAATGATTCTCGCGCGCGCTCGCGCGCGCACACGCGAAGAATCCCTCGTTCCGAGTTGGTTGGTCACTGTTTTCCGAGCCCGAACCTTTCACGACCAGCAGCCATGACGACGACAAGCGTGGTGTCAAGGCGCGTATGGGGTTGGGATGGACTCAGCAGCGGAGGACGGCGGGAGACTTGCAGATCGCGGGCGCCGCGGCAGGCCTGGGAGGCCGGACCACGGACGCTGAAAGCGAGAGCCCGCAGATTGAGAGCAGGGCGAGGAGGAGCTTGGGCGGCTTGGGCACGGGGCCGGCAGGGGCCGAGAGCGCGAAAGCCGGCAGGAAGGCCCTGAGACAGTCCTCGAGCAGGGGGAGCAGTTCCCGGAGCAGGGCCGCGGCCCTGGCGTGCGGCAGGCTGGAGGTGATGGAGCCCTGGACCGCGGCCTGCGCGCTGGCTGCCTTGAGGTCGCGCTCCAGGCGCGCCCGGGACACGGGCCGGTTGAACCCGTCCCGGATATCGATGCCCCAGCGGTTTCCAAGGGCCGCGGCAGGATCGACACCATAGGCATCCATCCCCACCGATCCCCTGACCTCGACCGCGCCCTGGTCCGCCAGCACGGCCGGCGCACACGCCAGGCAGAGCATGGCGAGCCCTGCCGGCAACCACCAGGTCCGTCCCCAGCGCCCCATCCTCAAGTTCAAGCCCCTTATCCTTCCGCGTTCACTCTCGGCCAAAAAAAGGCCCGGCCTCGCCGACTATCTTACCCCTCTATCCCGAAGATAGCCTGCTGAGGCCGGGCGAAAACAAGCCCTGCTGGGCACCTTCGGCAACCGGGCGACCTGCCTACGCAGGCCCCTTGGCTTTGCGCCCCCCCCTTGCGGAAGGTTTGCCAGTATCGGGCGACCTTGCTCCAAGACTAAGTATAGCAGAACCCTGCTCCTTGTCAAGACCCAGGCCCTTGACACCGCCATCCTCGACGGACCAGCGGCATTTTCAGCCGTTTTTCCATCTCCAGCCGGCTCCAGTATAGCCCCCTAGCCGCGCCAGGGTATTGCGGAATTGTTACGGATCAGAAGAACTCGCCGGCGTGGAGCCTGCCGAGGAAGTCCTTGACGGGCCAGACGTCGAGTCCGTTGAAATGATAGGGCCGTTCGCCGGCGTACACGCCGATCATGCGGTCCACCCTGACGCCGGCGTTTCCCGCCAAGTCCCGCATGGCCCTCTCCCAGGCCCGGTCCCATTTCAGGGCGGACTTCACCTCGATCAAGACCATGCCGGGCGGGGCGTGGGGCCGGCGGGGAGTTGTCTCGACGACAAAGTTGATCTCGCTGCCTGCCGCCGTCCGATAATACGCGATCGGACGATGGCGCCGCCGGACCTCGTTGTAGACGCGGAGCTCATGGAAGACCAGCGTCTCCAATGACAGGCCCCGCTCGATCCGGCAGGCCTATCGCCGACGATGGCCTCCAGCGCGTGGGGATTGCGTGCCAGTTCAAGCGCCAAGGAGGCGTCCAAGAGATCGAGGCTCCTGGCTTCCCGCAGCGATTCGCGCAACCAAGTGCTCTTGCCGGTTCCGCTGTCATATTGCAATGCTTATTGACTTATGCAACACCGTTTCGCATGCATTACCATTGGCGGACGCGGCCGCATCTCCCAAGCGGACGAGCTCTTGATATGGCTGAAATAAAGTCTTGACTTTTTCTCATGCTACTGAAATAATGTCCCATGCGTCACCTATCGGGCGAGATTCTCCGCACTCTCGCGGACGAGCGGAAGATGGCGTTCATCGCAGGCCCCCGGCAAGTCGGGAAGACCACGCTGGCCAAGCATCTCCTGTCCTTGCAGGCAGCCGGCGCAACAGGCTATTTCAACTGGGACATAGAAAGCCATAGGAAATCCCTCCTGCGCGCGCCCGAGACCTTTATGGGACCGGCCAAGCGCATCGTGCTCGACGAGATACACAAGTACCCCCGCTGGAAGCGCTTCCTCAAGGGCCTCTACGACGCGACCGCCCCGGGAATCGAGATCATCGTGACCGGCAGCGGGCGCCTGGACATCTACCAACGCGGAGGCGATTCGCTCTTGGGACGCTACGCCCTGTTCCGGCTCCATCCCTTCACATTGGGAGAGATCCTCGCCCCGGACCGGCCGCCGAAAGACCCGGCGGCTTTCTGGCGGGAGGTTTCCGAGGCCGAACCTTCCCGGGACGCCGAGGCGTCCCTCCAGAGACTCGAACGGCTCACGGGCTTTCCCGAGCCGCTTTTCTCCGGAAGCGAGCTCCGCCTCCGGCGCTGGCGGGCGGTCAGGAAGCATCTCGTGCTCCGCGAGGACCTGCGCGACCTCACTCGCATCCGCGACGTGGGGCTCCTGGAGGCGCTCGTCGAGCTCCTGCCGGAGCGCGTGGGCTCGCCCCTCTCGCTCAACGGCCTGAGCGAGGATCTGGGCGTCGCCTTCGGGACCGTGCGGTGCTGGATGGAGACTCTGGCGCGGCTGTATTATGTCTTCGAACTGCGGCCCTACGCGGGCCGCCTGGCCCGCGCCCTGCGCCGCGAAGGCAAGACCTACCTGTTCGATTTCTCCGAGATCGCCGCGCCCGGCGCCCGCTTCGAGAACGTCGTGGCCCTGCACCTGCGCAAGCTCTGCGACGCGTGGAACGACTGGGGCCACGGCGATTTCCGCCTTCATTACGTGCGCGACAAGGAGAAGCGGGAAGTGGACTTCCTCATCGTCTCCTCCGGCAAACCTCACGCCCTCATCGAGACCAAGCTCTCGGGGGAGGAGGTCAGCCCGTCCCTGCGCTATTTCCAGGAGCGGCTCAAGCCGGACCACTCGCTGCAGATCGTCCGCCACCTGCCGGGCCCCGGGCTCATGCGCTCGCGCGGCGGCATCACCGTGGCAAGCGCGGCCCGCCTGCTCGCCTGCGTCTGAACTCCCCGCGGCAGGTGGGCAAGACGACCCTTCTCAAGAGCATCCTGCGCAAGCGCCTCGGCGAACGGCCCGCGGCCGCATGCCTGCACTTCGCCTGCGACTAGGGGGGCATCGGCGACCCGAAGGCAAGGCGGCGCGCCTTCCGGCGTTTCCAGGGTGGGACACCGGAGCCTTATGGAAGTCGGCCCTGGCCATGGCCCCGCAGGAAACCATGCTCAAAACGCGGCTGGAGGAAACCGACGAGGTCGACTTCATCGTTCCTCTTCCGTCGCCCGGGCGCTTCGCGGCGGTGGGGGCCGGAGTGGGAGGAGGCATCCTGGTCACCGGCCAGGCCCTGGAGCATCATGCGGACCAACGGGTCCTGAAAATCCCCGCGCATCTTTTCCTGGCCGTCTTGCCCGCCGGGCCCGAGATGCGCTGATCCCGGCCGCGTGCTTGCGGCCGCATGCGCCATCTGTTAGACTTGGTTAAGGAGCGGCATGAAACAGGCAAGAACTCATCCAGACGCGGTCAAGGCCGGGGACGAGGCCGCAATCGAGCATGGGACCTACATGGCCTGCTGGATGGCCCTTT
>JACRNU010000018.1 GCA_016234805.1 Elusimicrobiota bacterium | reverse complement strand
GCCCCGGAGGTTCGCTATAATCTCATGCCGTCCTCGTACAGGGCGGCCGTGATGGAAGGGTGCGTGAGCGGTTGAAACGGCACGCCTGGAAAGCGTGTAGGGGTAACACCCTCAAGGGTTCAAATCCCTTCCCTTCCGAGCTTTCCCATGACCATTCGGCAAGGCCTCGGCCTTGCAGCAGCCAGCCTCCTCATCCTGCTCGCCGCGCCGGCACAGTACTTCGGACGCCAGCACGACGATGTGATCAATTTCATCGCCTCCCAGTCCCTTTCGCAGGGGACCTACCGTCTGCTGACCACGCCCGGCCTGCCCCTGCTGACCATGACCGCGCCGGGGTTCCCGCTGCTCCTTCTGCCGCTCGCCCTGGTGTTCGGGGAATGGGTGCCGGCCTACCAAGCCTTCTGCTGCCTGATTCTGGCCGCCTCTCCCTGGGCCGTCTGGCTGTGGCTCAGGAAAGAGCTCGAAGCCACCCAGGCGTGCCTCATCGCCCTCGTGTTCGGGTCGAGCCCCTTGGTGCTCTCCCAATCCGGCACGGTCATGCCCGAGGCCGCTTACACGGTCCTGGCGATCCTGCTCATCGCAGCCCTGGGACGCGGCCGAGTCCGGATGGCAGGAGGCCTCCTCTTGGCCCTGATCCAGCTCCGGCCAGCCGGGATCTCCCTGCTGCCCGCGGTCCTGCTCAAGCCGCTCAAGGACAGGCGCTGGAAGGACGCGGCATGGGCCTCGGGCCCGGCGATCCTCGGACTGCTCTGCTGGTGGACCTGGACTTCCCGCGCCAGCGGCGGAGTCCAGGAAGCCCAGGAGTTCGCTGTCTCCTATGGAGGCAGGCCGGCCGCGCATCTGCTCACCGTGGCATGGGATAACGCCCGCTTCTATCTCTCGAGCTGGGGCTCCTGCCATCTTCCGCCAGGTCTGGCGACCGGTCCCGCCGCCCTGGCCATGGGCGCGGTCCTCGCGGGCCTCGTCGCGGCCGGCATGGTCCGCCGGCTCAAGACCGACCCCACGGACCCGGGCTCGCTCCTCCTGCTCGGGGCATTCGGCATGCACGGGGTCTGGGCCTGGCAGTACGAGCGGTACATCGCGTGCCTCCTGCCGTGGCTCCTGTGGGCCATGGCGGTGTTCCTCAAGAAGCGGGCCAACGCGGTCCTCGGGGTCCTGCTCGCCACACAGCTGGTCTTCCATGACCACCGCTTCCTCGGCGCCACCTCCTTTTCCGAGCCGGAGCTCGCCCGTACCTATGCCTGGATCTCCGGGTCGGGCAAGGCCCCTCCGGGCCTGCTCGCCAGCCCCATGTACGTCCGGGACGGCTGGTACACGGCACGGCCGAGCATCCCCCTTCCGGACGCGGAAGAGGCGGAAGGCTTCGCGGCCAAGCTCCGGGCCCGTCGGACCGGGCTCGTGCTCTGGCAGTCCTCGCTCGACATCGGGGTGAGCGGGGATGAGTCCGCCAACCTGAGGCATCGTCTGGAATCCGCGGCCCGGCACCTCGACGACCCGCGGTTCTTCACGCTCGTGTTCGAGGATCCCGGAGAAGGGTCGAAGGTCTATGCTCTCCGTTAAGAAGACGCGTGCCCCGGGCCTGACGCTGGCGGGCGCGCTTCCCTGGTTGGCCGGCGCCGTGGCCGGCATGGCCTATCTGTCGACGCGCTCGCACTTCTTCAATTTCGACGGCGTGGCCTGCGCCATCGCCGTGGAGATCTCGGACTGGAGGCACCTGACCCACGGCAACCACCTGGGCTACGGCGTCGTGGGAGCCTTGTTCTTCAAGCTCTGGCAGTCCGTCGGCTACCAGGGACACTCCCTGTTCACGCTCCAGGTCCTGGACTCGCTCCTGGGCGCGGCCTCGGTCGGGGTCTTCTGCTCCCTGCTCCTAGGCGCGGGCATGGGGCCCCTGGTCGCGGCCCTGGCCTCGGCTGGGCTCGCCCTCTCCTACGCCTGGTGGTTCTGGAGCCTCGAGGCCCAGGTCTACATGCTCGGAAGCCTGTTCCTCGCCCTGGCAGCCAGGGAAGCTCTCTCCCGCCAACCCAGTCCGGTCCGGACAGGCCTCTGGCAGGCGCTGGCCATCCTCGGTCACTGCGGACACCTGATGTTCGCGCCCGCCGCGCTCTACCTGCTGCAGGGCGCTCACGGCTCGAACCGCAGACGCGCCTGGACCGCCTACGGCTGGGCCCTGACCCTCCCGGTGCTCGCGGCTTACGCCCTCGCGGGCTTGTTCGCGGTCCGGCCCGCCTCGCTCGAAGAGGCGCGCGTGTGGCTGCTCGGCAGCGCGGCCTTGACCATGGACAAGTCCTTCGTCTGGTTCGGCGGCTGGACCTGGGTCAACCTGGTCGCCTGGCTGAAGATGTCCCTGCGCGTCTTCTCGGATTTCGTGGAGACCCCGGCCGCCTACCAGGCCGCGGGCCTGCTGCTGGCCTCGGCCCCTGTCGCGGCCGCGGCCGTCGGGGCCTGGCAGAGGAGGGACAGGCTCACCCGCGGCGCCCTCCTCTGGCTGGCCGGCTACGCCGTGCTCTACACCTCATGGCAGCCGGCCACCATCGTCTATCGCGTCAGCGACCTGCTGGCTGCCTGGCTGTTGATCGCCTGCGCCGCTTCGCGCCCCCCCTGGAAAGCCATGCTCCTGGCCTCCTATGTGGGCGCTGCCGGCTTCTTCAACTGGAAGGCCCTGGTCGAGCCCTGGACCCATCCTGCCCGCAACCAGGCCTACCAGGCCGCGCTGTGGCTCAACAAGGCCGTGCCTGAGAACGGCTGGGTCGCGTCGCTCGACCTCGACCAGGTCTATGTCCCGTACTTCGGCATGCGCAAGCCCCTCAACATCCGCTATTACCACGACCGAAGGGATGTCCTGGCCGAGCGCATCACCGCGCTGGAAAAAGCAGGGGAGCCGGTCTTCGTCACCTCCAAGACCCTCCTGCTGGGGGACTGGGGCGCCTTCTTCCAGTCCTACGGCCTGGCCGAAGCGGGCCAGAGCCCCGACGGGGTGGTCCTCTACAGGATGGCCAAGCCGCGGACGAAGCCCTGACGGTTCTCCCCTGCCCTGGCTTTTCTCGACCATTGCCCAGCGGCAAAATTATCCACAAACTCGTTTTACGATTGGGATAGCCCCGATGATGTGGACCCGAACCGCTACCGGGGAAGACGGGACTCGGGGAGCAGGAACACCGGCCCGGCCGCGGACAACCCCTGCTCGCTTTCGAGCGCGACCGGTGGAACGGGCTTGGAATAGAAGACGAGGTTTGGGGCCTCGAGCTTCATGCCGTACATGACCCCGTTGATGGCCACGAACCATTTGATGGCCGCGGCGGTTTCCGAGGCTTTGCCGTAGGTCACCCAGAAGTTGCCGGCCTGGTCCTCGCGGATCAGAGAGACCGAGGCCGGGATGGCCGAGCCCTGCGTTTCAGGCTCGTAGAGCACGGCGTAATCCACCGGGGTGAAAAGGACATGCGCGGCGAGGTTATAGGCCTGCCGCAGCATGGCGGGCACGGACACGATGGCCTGCGGCGTCTGAGGCTCCTGGACCGGGAAAGCCCGGACATTGCCGTTCTCCAGCACGAACTTGTAGCTCTCCACCGGGAACCGCTCCACCACGCCACCCTCCAGGGCAGCGAGAGCGTGGGCTGAACGGACGCGGTCCTGCCTGAACTTGACCCAGAGTCCGGCCTCAGGGTCGAGGCCCACCCCGAACCCGATGCTCCCCCGGCCCACTTCCTGCCAGGCCACGGCGCGGTCCTGCTCCGCGATGACATCCTTGAGAGGCACGGTGAGGATCGGCTTGGCATCAGCCGCGGCAGGAGCGAAGGCGACCGCTTCCACTTGAGGCAGGCGCGCCGGGACAGCGTTCACGCCCATGAGATGCGCCCAGACCAGCAGGGACTGCAGAGCCGTGACAGGTTCCATGTTATATCCCGTAGGAGGTCAGCCTCGTGGGAGGCTGGCGGAGGTTGTCCGGGACCAGGCGGCTGCGGACCATCTCCTTGACCATGAGGCCATGGGCCAGGGCGGAAAGGAACTTTCCGGTCAAAGACGGCTTGCCGAAGACCCGGCCGTATTCGTCCCGGATGACCCTCGCGTGCGCCCGGGCCTGGGTCGTGGGAGCGAAGCGCACCAGGGCGCCGAGCAGGGGATGGAGCCTCAAGGCCTGGGCCCGCCGGGTCCCATGGCGCAGCCGCAGGAATGGGTCGGCCGTATTGGCCGTTGCCCGGTACCCCTGCAGGGCAGTGTCGGCCATGCGGAGGATCGAAGGCCCGTTGACCTCGTAGTCCTTGCGGAACGCGGCCAGCAAGTAGGCGTGGGACTCCTCCTGGGTGAAATGAGGATGGCGGAACCAGATCCTGCCCTGGCCGTGCTGCTCCTCGCGGGGCACGCCTTCGATGAGCTTGCCCTGCTTCTTGTAGTCGTCGTGGAGCTGGGTGCCGGGCATGGGGCCGAGCTGCATGAACTGCACCAGGTCGGCGTTTAAGTCCACCATGAAGCCCACGTCCTCGTGGATGGTGCGCTGGTCGTGGTGCTCGAGGAACAGGATGCCGGAGGCCAGGACATTGACCCCCTCGTTGCGCAGGCTCCGGACCAGCCTGGGGAAATCGGCCCCCTTGTTCTTCTCGAAGACCTCCTTCTTGGACTCGACCCCGATCCACAGGAACTCCACGCCGAGCCGCTGGAGGAAGTCCACCCCGACCCGGGCCACGGTCTCGGCGGAGGAGAAGATGCTGAAGGTGTAGGGCTTGCCGTGACGCTCCATGAGGTCGAGGAGCTCCCGGGCGCGCGCCTCCTCCTTCAAAAAGTTCTCGTCCATGATGGAGAAGTCCGTGGTCTTGAGCCGGGCCTCGAGGTCCAGGCAGACTTCGAAGACCTCCCGGCCCGTCTTGAGGAAGGGCACGTACTTGCGCTGGAAGTAATGCGAGGTGCAGCAGAAGCGGCACGCGTTGGCGCACCCTACCCCGGTGAGGACGATCCCGGTGTTGAGCCGGCTGTCGAGGGGGATGCCCATCACGTGCCTGCCGAACGAGGTCCTGCGCGCTGGATGCCTGATGGGAGCGGCAGGGTCGGCGCCGAGCAGGCCCCTGAGGAAAGCCACGCCGTCCCCGCGGCACACATGGTCGTGCGGGATGGAGGCTTCGACGCCTTCGATGCTCGTGCCGTGCCCGCCCAGGATGATCTTCGAGCCCGGAGCGTGGAGGCGCACGAGTTCCGCCATGCGCTTGGCCTTCTTGAAATTCGGCACGATGAAGGAGATGCCCACGTAGTCGTAGCCCTTCTTGATCTCCCTAACGAACCGGCCTTCCGACGGGAAATCCAGCACCAGGGCCGGAACCGGCACGTTCTCGGCCATGAGGTGCAGGCCGTAGCTCTCGTTGTTCATGCGCGGGGAGAACAGGCCCTGCTCCCTGGTGACCTGGTTGTGCAGGAGCTCCATCAGGTTGTCCTTGCGGCCGTAGTCGTCGTCCACGCCGTAGGGACCGAACACGGATGTCAGCAGGAGTTTCATGGGACCCACATGTTAGCATTTCCCCCCACCGCCTCTGTCCCCGTCGTTTGATATGATTCCCGTGGCATGGACGACGCACGCCGAGGACCGCGGGAGCGCCTGGCAGCAGCGTGGGAAGGCTTGACCTCCCTGCCTGCCTGGGGGCTATGGCTCTGGCTGGCCTTGGCCCTGGTCACGGCCTTCTCGATCAAGGGCTTCCACCATCCGGACGAAAAGGGACAGATCTCGGCCTTCCTGGCCTTGAAGCTGGGGGTCCAGCCGGAGCATCACATGCCCTGGGACTATGAGCTCAGGCTGCGGCCTTGGTTCCAGCCAGCCTTCTACTACGCCCTGGTCGCTCCCGTGACCGCGCTGGCCGGATACCGCTACTGGGCAGTGGAGCGCGCCCTCCTCCTCGTGCAGGTCCTGCTGCTGGCCTGCGTCGCGCTGTGGTCTTGGCGGATGTGGCTGGCGCAGGACGATCCGGCGGCCCTGGCCGCAGAGCTTCCAGGACGCCGGCCGGCCAGAGGCCGGACAGCCCCGGCAGCCAGGGGCTCGCCCGAGCCCGGAACGCCGGAACTGCTTTCCTGGGGACGGATCCTCGTGGGAACCATGTGGTTCCTGCCCGCCCTGCTGGTGCGCCATTCCTCCGAAGCCTTCTCAACCATCTGGCTCCTGGCAGCCCTGGGTGCCTGGCACCGCCTCGAGACCTCCACCTCCGGGAAGGCGGCCGCGCCCCGGAACATCGCGCTCCTGGCAGCCTTGAGCGGCGCCGCGGCCGGATTGGCCTTCTGGAGCAGGTTCCAGACCGCGTTCTTCGTCGCTGGCTTCTGGCTGACCCGCATCGTCCTGGGCCTGCGGAAAGGGCCTGCGGAAAGGAGTTACTCCCTACCGCAGGTCCCTGCGGCGATAACGCTGCAGGGACGACAGGTCCCCGGAGGGGGCCGCCTCCTCCTGGCCTGCCTGGCATGGTTCGCGGCCGGAGTCCTGGCGACCCTGCCCCTGGGCTTGGCGATCGATGCCTGGGGGTATGGAGTCCCGGCTCTCTCGCCTTGGAACTATTTCGCGGCGAACATCCTCCATGACCGCGCCAGCCTCTTCGGCGTCCAGCCTTGGCATTGGTACGCGACCGGCGCGATCTCCTACACGCTCAACCCCCTGCTGTGGGTCTGGCTGGTCCTGGCCGCGGTCTGGCTGCGCCGCAGCCCCTGGTACGCGTCCCTGACCGGAGGCCTGGCCCTCTTCCTCGCGGCCCACTTCGCGGTCCCCCATAAGGAGATGCGCTTCCTCGCCCCGGCCTTCGTCGTGTTCCTGCTTCTCCTGCTCGGGCTCTTCGAGGCGGCCTCGCGGTTCCCGGCACGGGAGGCATGGAAGCTGCGCCTGGCAGGCCTGTGCCCGCCCTATCTCAAGGCGGTCGCGCTGCTCAACATCGCAGGCCTCGCGGGGATGACGCTGTTCGGGCTTGTGCAGGACTCAGCCCGGGCCGAGGCCGCGCTCTGGGAGCTTCCCCCCGGGAGCCGGGTCCTCTCCCGGAGCTTCCTGTACGCCGGCTTCGGCGCGCCCTATGCCGAGATGCGGCGCGGAGAGGACAACGCACAACTCACTTGCCCGGACGCCGTGACCGCCATCGACCGCTCCCTGCGCCGCGAAGGCCCCTGCCCCCTGCGCGATGCCTTCACCTTCGCGATGCCGCCGGGCCTGGACTTCCGCTACACCCCGGCGCCGCTCCTGCTCGGGGAGTGCGCGAAGGACCCCGCGGCCCTGGTCCTGCTCTCCTCCTGGGACCACGCCTTCAAGGACCTCGTGCTCCAGCCTTGGCCCGCGGTCGCCGCGTTCCCTCCTTCCTGGTCGAGGACCGACGCCTGGCCGGCCTCCTTGAAGAAGGGCATACCCTCCTTCAAGCTCGTCCGCTGCTCGGATTTCCTGGCCGCGGGCGGGGGCGGAACCTTCGGTCAATAGGGCCCGAACGGGAAGCCAAAAGGCAGGAGCTTGAAGAAATTGAAGATCGCGGCAGCGCTCAAGAAAGGTCCGAAAGGCATGGGCTCGTATCTCTTGAGGGTCCCGGCCGCCATCCGAGACACGCCGTAGATCGACCCGGCGAACGCGCCGATCATCATGCAGTCGAAGGCGCCGAGAGCGCCGGTCCAAGCCCCGACCGCGGCGAGGAGCTTGACGTCCCCCCCTCCCAGAGCCTCCCGCTTGAACAGCCTCTCTCCGAACTCGGCCGTGGCCCAGCAGATGGCGAACCCGGTGCCCGCGCCGACCAGGGAGGACAGCATCCGGGAGTACCAGGCCCCGTCGCCAAGGCTCTGCGCGAAGAAGGGGTTCAGCGGCGCCAACAGCAAGCCCGCCGCCAGCAGGCCCAATGAGAGCTCGTCAGGGATGAGGAAGGTGTCCCAGTCGATGAAGGCCACGGCCACCAGGGCGCCGGCAGCGCCGATCGTCAGGCCCGCCCATGCCGTGCCGCCTCCCAGGACCCACAGGCCGCATGCCAGGGCGCCCATGAGGGCCTCCACGAAGGGATACCGCGGGGAGATGCGGCCCCCGCAACGCCGGCATCTGCCCCGCAAGAGCAGGTAGCTCAGGACAGGGATGTTGTCATAGAACCGGATGGAGCGGCGGCACTTCGGGCATCGAGACCCGGGGTACCATAAGGACTGCCCCTTGGGCACGCGGTGGACCACCACGTTGATGAAGCTGCCCAGGCACATCCCGAAACACGCCGCCAATCCGGTCATCATCTAAAAGGAAAGGAGGCCCCCCGTTGCCGGGGAGCCTCCCTTTTCCAGCCTACGAAGACGCTCCTTTCCCGTTCAGTAAACGGTCGGAGCGGATCGCACCCAGGTTCCCCTTTGATGCACCCTCGTTCGACTTCCTGATGAGCTCGGCGAACTTCGGGATGGCGATAGCCGCCAAGATACCTATGATGGCAACCACGATCATCAGCTCGATGAGCGTGAAACCCGAAGCACCGAACTTCTTACTCTTTGCTCTCATTTTCATTACCCCCTGTTTTGCTGTTATGATGAATTTCAGGGAAGATATGTTGAATCAGCAATACTGGCATGAGCTTGAGAGCTACTCCTTATTTATACATGAAAAACCGGTTCCTGTCAATGTGATTCTTGGCACTCGTTTCTTAACGAGCCCTTAGAGCACGAAGAACGCGCAAAAGCTGACCAGCCCCCAACAGGCGAGAGCCGCCGCAAGCACCCTTGCGGGCCAAGCCCTTTGCAGGCCGCCTTCCCATTGGGATTGAAGCGGCACGCCCGCGCCATTAACGCCGGGCGCGGGCAGGAATGCCTCAGCCCCGGCCGCGGCCAGGATCCCGATGCAGGGCACCAGACCGAGCAGGTAGGAGGCCTTGCCCACGGAAAAGATGGGGACCCTGAGCTGGAGGTCCAGGAAGGCCGCGAGATAGACCGCCAGGCAGCCCCAGCAAAGGATAAGAGCCGGCCGCCGGTCGGGCCCCCCCTGTCCCACCAGGGTCCGCGATGAGACCAGGACGAGCGCTGCAGGGACGAGCCCGAGCAGCGAGCCCAGGAGCATGGGCGCCATGTTCCAGGGCGGGGGATGCAAGGCGTTCCCCCCGAGCAACCCGTCGAGCCACAGCGTCGAATGCAGCGTATCCCACGCTCCAGCAAGACCGGAGAATATCGGCCTCGTCAGGCTTCGGCCGAAGGAAAGGAAATGCCCCCATACCCTATAGCCGGGATCCTGCCACCAGCCGGTCGGGCCCACAACATCCCACCCGCCGACGAATGGGCGGCCGAAAAGGGCATAGCTGCGGGCGTAGAACCAGCCGCAGACCGCCAGGGCAGTCCCCAAGAACGCTCCGGCTCTGGCGGACGCCGCTTTCCAGTCCAGGTTCGTCAGGACGAAGTGCCGGGCTAGAACTGCCGCGATCACCGGCAGCAGGAGGAACGGCGTGACCTTGGACAGCATGGCAGCACCCAAGGCCGCGCCAAGGACCGCGAAATCGCGGACGGGCCTGCGGCCGGCAGGCTCGAGGACGAACCCCAGCAGAAGAGAAAGGGTCAGGCCGGTCAGGAATGCCGCGAGAGGCTCGTTGCCTGGAGCCTGGGCCATATAGATGTTCATGGGGCAGAGCCCCGCAACAGCGACCGAGGCGGAGCGCAGGCCGGGCCGGTCGGGAAAGACCCGCCGAGCCATCCGATGGGTCACCTCGATCAGCCCCAACCCGCAGAGCAACGGCACGCAGCGCAGCGCGGCCACCAGCCCATGGAGGCTGACGGCGTCGTGCAGCGCGGCGTAGATCGGCAGGCTGACCAGGTAATAGAGCGGCGGCTGGAAGAACTGCGTGACTCCCCCGGCGACCGGCAGGCTGCCGTGCTCCAGAAGGTGGCGCATGTAGGAGATGTGCAGGTCCGAATCGAAGCCCGTGCTGACCGGGAGCTTCCACGCGTTGTTGATCCCCAGCGCGGCCCAGCCGAGCAGGATGAGCCGCTTGACCCCCTGGTCATCGAGCCTGCCGCCCAAGGACAGGAAGGCCAGGGGGCACGCGAACGCGAGCAGGAGCCAGGGCCACCAGCGGGCCAACGCCCAAAGCGTCCCTGGGTGGGCAAGGACTTGCTCGGGCCAGCGGACCCTGCCGGCCGGCCGCGCCGGACTCCAATGCCGTCCGTCGAGCGAAGCCTCCCACGGCTGGCCCGCGGACACCGGCAGATCAAGACTGCGCACCATCAGGGCGGGCGGACCGTTGCGGTTGGAGACGATGACCACGAGTTCGTGCCCTCCGGGAGGAAGGGGCTCCGCCCCGGCCACGAGCACGCCCGACTTCCAGCCCGAGCCGTCGGACGGCCGGCCGAGCTCCTTGCCGTCGACGCCGGCCCTGAAGTCCCGCATGGCGTGGACGGCCAATGTCCAGTCCGAGACCCTCCGGTCCAGAAGGAAGCGCTTGCGGAAGAAAGCCGCCGTGGTCCCGAGAGGGTAGAGCTGCAAACTCGGGGGACGGTCGTAGACGAGCCAACGATCGCTCCCGCGGTCGACGAGGAACGCCGAGTCCGGAGCGCGGACCCAGGCCGTCCAGCGCACCGCCAATCCCACGAGCATCAGGCCGACGAAAGCCAGGACGGCCCGATGCCGGTTCTCGATCCCGTTGTTCATTCTGGAGGGAAGATTCCGTCCATATATCATGACAACCCGGCCGTTGTCCAATCAAGGGCTCTGAAAACAAGATAGAATACGGATGATGCGCCGCGCCTTCTTCCCCGCCCTGGTCGCGGCCGCCGCGTTCGCGGCCTTCCTCCCCAGCCTCGGCAACGGCTTCATCAACTTTGACGACGGCTGGTACCTGGTCAACAATCACGAATTCAAGGGCTGGACCCTGGAGCACCTCCGCTGGATGTTCACCCCCTGGCCCCGCGGAGGCCACTATTCCCCTCTCACCTGGATGTCCCTGGCCCTGGATTGGAGCCTGTGGGGCATGCGCCCCATGGGCTTCCATCTGACGAGCCTGGCGCTGCACGCGGCCGGGGCCGCGGTCTTCTATCTCGTGGCGCTGAGGCTCTTCGAGGAAGCCCGTGCCCCGGGGAAGACCGGGGCCGCTCTCCTCGCCGCGCTTTTCTTCGCGGTCCACCCACTGCGGGTCGAGTCCGTCGCATGGGCATCCGAACGCCGGGACGTCCTCTCCGGGCTCTTCTACCTCTTGACCATCCACTTCTACCTCCGGCGCAGGCTCGGCGCCGGCTTGGCCTGCTTCGCGGCGTCACTGCTCTCGAAGGGCATGGCCATGACCCTGCCGTTCGCGCTGATCCTGCTCGACCTCTATCCGCTCGGCAGGATCTCCTCGTCGCCCCGGGCATGGCTGCGGCCGCCGGAACGCTCGGTCTGGCTGGAGAAGGTCCTGTTCCTGGCCCCGGCTGCCGCCATCGCCGGGGTCACGGTTCATCTGCAGGTCGCCTCAGGCTCGGTTTGGGCGCTCGAGAAGATCCACGTCCTTTGGCGAGTCGGCGTGGCCTGCTACGGGCTCATGTTCTACGTCGCCAAGACCCTGCTCCCCTTGAGCCTCTCGCCCCTCTACCCCATGCCGTCGAACCTGCCGGCCATGGCCCCGACGTTCGCGCTGTGCGCGCTCGGCGCCGCCGCGGTCACCGCGCTGGCTGTCCTGCGCGCCAAGCGCCAGCCCGCACTCGTCGCCGTCTGGGCCTTCTACGCGCTCTCGATCGCCCCGGTCTCCGGCCTCGTCCAGATCGGGCCGCAGATCGCGGCGGACCGCTACTCCTATCTCCCCTGCCTGGGGTTCGCGCTCCTGTACGGGTGGGCCGTCTCCCGCCTGCCGGCGAGGGCGGCCATGGCCGCGGGAGGCATGTCGGTCCTCCTCCTGGCCGGCCTGACCTGGCGGCAGACAAGCGTCTGGCGCGATTCCGAGACGCTCTGGGCCGCCACGGCCGCGGCCTACCCGAGACACGCCCCCGCGCGGCTCTTCCTGGGGAACCTCAGCGCCGGCCAAGGCAAAGACGAGGAGGCCGCGGCCCTGTTCCTGGAGGCGTTGTCGATCGAGCCGCGGTATGGGGCGGCGCACAACAACCTGGCCAACCTGCTCGTGCGCATGGGACGGGAACAGAAGTCCTTGGACCATTACGCGGCCGCTCTCGAGGCGAGCCGCGGCCACAAGGCCGTCCACTACAACTGGGGGGTCGCCCTCCTGCGCCTCGGCCGCGGCAGCGAGGCGGCGAGGCACTTCAGGCAGGAGCTCACCATCGACCCAGGCCACGAGCCGTCCCGAAAGGCCCTGGCCGCGGCCCTGCTCATGGAGAAGCGGCCCTTGAAAAAACGCCTGCGGGAAGCAAGGCTTCCCGCAGAAAAACATGCGCAAGGGGGGACTTGAACCCCCAAGGCCTTTCGGCCACACGGTCCTGAGCCGTGCGCGTCTGCCAGTTCCGCCACCTGCGCTTAAAGCCGAACGGATGCCGATACTCGGCGGCAACGCAATGATACAATATTAGCCCGTTTTCCTTCTATGCGAAAAGACCGGCCGGACAAGATCGTGATCTCCACCAACCGCAAGGCTTGGAGGGATTACGAGATCCTCAAGGAGTACGAAGCAGGCCTCCATCTCAAAGGCGGAGAGGTCAAATCCCTGCGCGAGGGACAAGCCTCCCTGGAAGGATGCTTCGCCAAAGGCCGGGGCTCGGAGCTCTACCTCGTCAACCTCTACATCGCGCCTTACCGGTTCACCACCACGGACGTGCCGGACCCCCGCCGCGACCGCAAGCTCCTCATGCATCGGGTCGAGGTCCGCAAGCTCCTCCAAGAGCTCCAGGCCAAGCGCCTCACCCTTGTCCCGCTCGAGCTCTACTTCCTGCGCGGCTGGGCCAAGGCGCGCATCGCCCTGTGCCGCGGCAAGAAGGAGTTCGACCAGCGCGAGAGCATCAGGAAGAAGGAAGAATCCCGGGAAGTGGCCAGGTCCCTCAAACGACGGGCCCGTTGAGGCACAGGTGCCAGGCTTCTAGCTCGGCGACGCGTTTAGGCCAAGCCTGGCACCTCCAGCCAGACGCCCTTCCCGGTCGAGCGATACGATTCGGCGTCTGGCTAGAAGCGGATACCCAGGGAGCTCTCAGCGCCGCTCTCGCCGTGCGCGATGACGTAGCCCGCGCTGAGGTAGAGGTACGGCAGGAGCTTGTTGCCGGTGACCGCCGCGAACGGCTTGAGCTTGATGCCGGCGGTGCCTCGGTACTCGAAGGTGTGCGCCGTCTCCCCTGCCAGGGTGGGGTCCAGGGTGGAGGACCGGGCCACGAGCCGGGTCCAGTCGAACCCGGGTCCCATGTAGAAGACGACGTATTGGTTCCCGGTGGAGCCGACGATGTTAGCGCCCGCGTGGACCCCTGAGAAATGCTGGTGGACGAAGGCATGCCCCAGCCCGGACACGAGGATCTGAAAAGCCCAGGGCTTGTCCCCCCCCTTGAAGACGCCCCACCTCAGGCCTCCGCCCGATACGGTGAGACCCTCGAAACTCGCCCCGCGGATGAACACGTCGAACCTCATGGGAAGCCCGACCTCGGCCTGGACCCAGGGCATGCCGAAGCCTTTGACCCCGTTGTCGCGGAGGATCTTGTCCCTCTTGTCAGGGGAGAACAGCATCCCGGCCCGGAGGCCCACGTCGAAACCTGAAAAGCCCAGCGGCCGGCCGCTGTGGAACGAAGAAGACCCGATGATGGCGCCGATGTCTCGGGCGAAGGGCTTGAGCGCGCCCCGGTCCGAAAACTGCTGAAACCCTCCGAATTGATCGGCATGGGCCCGACCGCAGAAGACGGCCAACGACAAAAAGCTCAAGAGGACTTTCACTGGCATCGCGTCCCTCCTCCGGCAAGAATCCCGTGGGCCAACATGAGCCCCTGAAGGGTGAGGTCAGGCATGATACAAAACTCAGGCCCAAGGCCGCGCTGATACAGCGGCGCGTACCCGCCCGTCAGGATGATCCGGATCCTTCCCCCGCCCATCTCCGCGAGGGTCCTCTCGACGACCTCCCGGATCATGCCGAGACAGCCGAAGTACAGCCCGGCCCGGATGCACTCGCTCGTGTCCTTCCCGATGGCCCTCGTTGCCCGCTCCGGCTCCACATAAGGGAGCTTGGCCGTCCGGTCCCGCAACGCCTCGGCCGCCGTGCCCGGACCCGGCATGATGGCTCCCCCCGCGTACTCTCCCCTGGCCGTCACGCAGTCCACGGTCACGGCCGTCCCGATGTCCACGACCACCGCGGGCGCGCCCACGAGCTCCCTGGCCGCCAGGGCGTTGACGATCCTGTCCGCCCCGACCTCGCGCGGCGTCCTGACCCTGAGCGGCAGCCCGAGCGGCGAAGACGGGGTGACGGCGAAGACGGGGCACCGGAAGCGGTCGGCCGCAGCGTTCGCGAGCTTGCGGTCCAACGCAGGAACCACGCTCGCGAATATGGCGGCCATGGGGCCGCGCAGACTCCCCAACCCCACGCACGCGGCCAGACGCGCCCCGAGCTCGCCGCGTTCAAGCGCCGTGGCGGTCGCCAGCCGCCCCTGGCGGACGAGCCGCGTGCCGCGGAAGAGGCCCGCCGTCAACGAGGTGTTGCCCGCGTCGACTGCCAGAAGAAGCGGGGACTGGACCACGGCCCCGGTCAGAGCGGGATGTTCCCGTGCTTCTTCTTCACCGGCTCGACGGTCTTGCCGCGCAGGAACTGGAAGGCCCTGATGACCTTGGGCCTGGTCTCCTTGGCGTCGATCACCTCGTCGATGTAGCCGCGCTTGGCCGCCTGGTAGGGGGAGGCGAATTTCGCGACGTACTCCGCCACCAGCTTCTCCCGGAGCGCCCCGGGGTCCGGGGCGGCGGCCAGGGCCTCCTTGTGCAGGATGTCCACCGCGCCCTGGGGCCCCATGACCGCGATCTCGGCGCAGGGCCAGGCGAGGTTGACGTCCCCCTTGACGTGCTTGGAGGACATCACGTCGTAGGCGCCGCCGTAAGCCTTGCGCAGGACCACCGCGACCTTGGGCACGGTGGACTGGCAGTAGGCGTAGAGGAGCTTGGCCCCCCTCCGGATGATCCCTCCGTGCTCCTGGTCCACGCCGGGCCAGTAGCCCGGCACGTCCACCAGGGTCAGGAGAGGGATGTTGAACGCGTCGCAGAAGCGCACGAAGCGCGCGCCCTTCTCGCTGGCGTCGATGTCGAGCGCGCCGGAGAAATAGAGCGGGTTGTTGGCCACGACCCCGACGGACTCGCCGTTGAGGCGGATGAACCCGGTGACGAGGTTGAGCGCGAAGTCCCGGTGGGTCTCGAGGAACTGGTGGTTGTCCGCGATCTCCAGGATCACGTCGTGGATGTTGTAGGGCTTCTTGGGGTCCATCTCCGCCATGGTCCCGAGCTGCGGGCTCAGGCGGAAGGGGTCGTCGGAGGGCATGACCGGCTTGGGCTTCTCGTCGCAGTTCTGCGGCAGGTACTCGAACAGTTCCCGGACCTGGCGGAAGCAGTCGTGCTCGGAGCCCGCGAGGAAATGGCAGACCCCGGACTTCGAGCTGTGGACCTTGGCGCCGCCGAGCGACTCGATGTCCGTGCTCTCTCCCGTGGCCCCCTTGATGACCTCGGGCCCGGTCACGAACATGTGGCTCAAGCCCTCCACCATGAAGACGAAGTCCGTCAGGGCCGGGGAGTAGACCGCCCCGCCCGCGCAGGGCCCCAGGATGGCGGTGATCTGCGGCACGAGGCCCGAGAGCTGGACGTTCCGGTAGAAGATCTCCGCGTAGCCGCCCAAGGCCTCCACCCCTTCCTGGATGCGCGCCCCGCCCGAGTCGCACAGGCCGATGACCGGGACCTTGGCCTTGGCCGCGAGTTCGAGCACCGCGCAGATCTTGCGGGCGTGGGCCAAGCCCAGGGTCCCGCCCAAAACCGTGAAGTCCTGCGCGTACACGCACACTCCGCGGCCGTGGACGCGGCCGAAGCCGGCGACGACGCCGTCCCCGGGGGCCTTGGCCTTGTCCATGCCGAACTCGTCGCACTTGGATTCGACCAGGAGGCCGATCTCCTCGAAGCTGTCCTCGTCCAGGAGGAACGCGATCCTCTCCCGGGCGAGCATCTTGCCCTTCTGCCGCTGGCGGACGGCCTTCTCGGGCCCGCCCCCCTCCATGGCCCGCTTGCGCCGGTCCACGAGGTCCTGGGTCTTGGCCGGAACGAGCGGCTTGGGCTTCCTGGTCTCTTCCATAGGTCAACCCCACACCGAATCAGGCTGCTTCATGAGCTCGGCGAAAGCCTCCACGATCTTGGGGTCGTAGTTCTTGCCCGCCCCGGCCTGCGCCTCTGCCAGGGCTCTCGGGTAGAGGTCCGGCGGCCGCAGGCCCACCATGCGGAGCTCCTCCATGGACTCCACAAGACCCAGGATCCTGGCGCCCAGCGGGATGGCGTCTCCGGAGAGCTTGCTCGGGAACCCCGTGCCGTCGAAGTTCTCGTGGTGCGACTGGATCATGGGAAGCGCCCCTTCGATCATCTTGATGCCCTCGAGCATCTTGACCGACATCGTGGGGTGGAGCTCCTCCGCGGCCTTGATGATCCCGAAGTCCGAGAGCACGGACGGGTTGTTGAAAGCCACGTAGCCCACGTCGTGGAGGATGCCCGCGTAGTAGAGCATCCGGTACTCGTAGTCGTCGAGGCCCAGGAGCCTGCCCATGGCGCAGGCGAGCTTCGCGCACCTCATGGGGTGGCCGGTCATGGCCGGCTTGGAGGTCTCGATGACCGCGCCCATGATCTCCAGCATGTGGGAGAAGAAGTTCTTCTGGTCCGCCATGATCTTGGTGTTCGTGATGGCGACCGACGCCAGGGAAGCCAAGCTCTGGAGGAGCTTGAGGTCCTCCGGGGTGTAGGTCCCGGTGCGCTTGTTGAGGACCTCCACCACGCCCACGACCTCGCCGCGATACTCCATGTGCACCGCGAGGATGGACCGGGTGACGAAGCCCGAGGCCTTGTCGAACTTGCCCGCGAACCGCGGGTCCTTCTGGCAGTCGGTGACGATCTCGGGCTTGCGGTTCTGGGCCACGGAGCCCCCGATGCCAGTGCCGATGGGGAGCAGCATGGACTTGAGGGCCTTGGACTTCTCCCCCGAGGCGACCTTGAAGTAGAGGCTCTTCTTGTCGTCGGTCACGAGCATGGTCGCGCTCGCCTCGCTGTCGAGGAGCTTCTCGGCCGCGGCCCCGATCTTCATGAGCAGGGAGTCGAGGTCCAGCGTCGAGTTCAGGGTGTTGGCGATCTCGAAGAGCTGGAGCGCGGTGTTGACGTCCGTCGCGATCTCTGCCATGGCTTACTCCGTTCCGCCGAGGACTTCACGCACCGTGGTGAGGCCCGTCTTGACCTTCTCCAGGCCGTCCTGCACCAGCAGGCGCATGCCCAGCTTCTGGGCCGCGGCCCGCAGGGGGTCGGCGGCCACGGTCTGGAGCATGAAGCCTCGCAATTCCTCGGTCAGGACCATGAGCTCGTGCATGCCCATGCGGCCCTTGAACCCCGTGTTGTTGCAGGTCGGGCACCCCTTGGGCTGGTAGAGCTTCTGCCCGGGGGGAAGCTCCACCTTGTTCTCCTCGAAGATCTTGATCTCGTCTTCCTTGGGGTCGCGGGCCTCCTTGCAGTCCGGGCAAAGGCGCCGGGACAGGCGCTGGGCCAGCACGGCCTTGACGGTGGCCACCACCATGAACTCCGGGACATGCATGTCGACCATGCGCGAGATGGAGGAGGGGGCGTCGTTGGTGTGGATGGTGGAGAACACCAAGTGGCCCGTCATGGCGGCCTCCATGGCGATGTGGCAGGTCTCCTGGTCGCGGATCTCGCCGACCATGATGACGTCCGGGTCCAACCGCAGGAAGGAACGCAGGGCCGTGGCGAAGTCGAACTTCTTGTCCTCTCCGAGCTTGAGGTCCGGGTTGACCGGGACCTGCACGATGCCGTCGAGGTTGTACTCGACCGGGTTCTCAGCCGTGATGATCTTGATGTCCGGCCGGTTGACGTAGTTCAAGGCGGCGTAGAGGGTCGTGGATTTTCCGGAGCCCGTGGGGCCGCAGACCACGATGAGGCCGAAGTTCTTCTTGCCCCCGATGCCCTTGAGCAGGCCCAGGAACCTCTCCAGGGTGTCGGGGAGGAAGCCCATCTTGTTGATGTCGACCTGCACCGACCGGCGGTCGAGTATGCGCATGACGACCGACTCGCCGTAGACGGTCGGGACCATCTCCACGCGGAACTCCAGCGGGTTGCCCTGGTTCAAGACCTGGATGCGGCCCGACTGCGGGATGCGCCGCTCCGTGATGTTCATCGAGTTCGTCATGATCTTGATCTTGGCCGAGAGCGCGAAACGGTAGGGCCAGGGCACGGAGAAGGGGCCCGGACGCAGCATGCCGTCCACGCGGTAGCGCAGGACGACCTTGGAGTTCTTCCCCGTGGGGTCCTCCATGGGCTCGATGTGGATGTCCGAGGCCTTCATCTTGATGGCCGAGAGGATGATGGCGTTGACCATCTTCTCGACCTCGGGAGCAGAGGCGTCGACCTTGGTGATGTCCGAGGTCTTTTGGACCTCCTTGACCACCTCGAGGCCCTTGCCGTCCTTGTCCGGCTCCCATTTGTCCGCCCAGTTCTCGCCCGCGGACTCCTCATCCTGCTTGATCTTCGACATCAAGGCGCCGCCGCCCTTGCCATGGGCCGCGTCGATGTTGGAGATGATGTCCACGGGCAGGGCCAGGAAGGGCTTGATCTCCAGTCCCGTCCGGGTCTGGAGGTCCTCGATGATGAACATGTCGAGCGGGTTGGCCATGGCCACGGAAAGCGAGTTCTCCCCTTTCTCGAAAGGGAGCGAGAGGCCGCGCCGCGCCACGGACTCGGGGACGATCTTGACCACCTCCGCGTCGATGTCGGCGTTGTGGATGTCCGCGACCTCGACCTTCCACTCCTCGGAGAGGAGCGCGAGCAGGGCCTCCTTGGTCATGAACTCCTTCTCGAGGAGGACCGTCTGGATGGGCTTGTTGGAGGTGTTGGCCTCGGCTTCCGCCTGCGCGAGCTTGTCGTCTTCGACAGGCTTGCGCTCGTTGAGGATCTCCATCACCGTCTTGTGCCGTTGGACGCCTTTGACTGCCATCTGGATATCTCCCTGGGTCCTGCGCCACCCGCCCGCGCCTGCCTGCGGGCGGTCCCGGCCCCGTCATGTCAATTGTTACTAATTAACCCCCGGCCATTCAATGATGGAGGACCCATGGATAGTCTTGTCCGCCCAAGGCCCGCCGGCAAGGGGGCGTTTGTCAGCGGCGTCAGGCCGCGCGGAAGGGACTCGCGGAGTCAACCGCGGAACTCGACGCGGTCACCGACGGAAACAGAGCCCCTCAGCGTTCCTCCGGCGAGTTCGAGCACGCTATGGCTGTCGAAGTCCCAAGGCAGCCACGGGAAAAGCCTCCAGGGCTTGAGATCCTCCGCCACGGCCACGACCCTGAGATCCCGGTCAAGGAAGACCACATCGATGGGGAAACGCATGAAGAACGTGTGGATCTGCGGGCACGGCACGATCCAGAGCCCCTCGTCCCGGGCCATGGAGTCGCGGCCCAGGAGGCCCCTCATCCGGTCGCGGATGGATTCGGCCTTGAATACCCGGGAGGCGATGAGCCGGTCTTTGGTGAGATTGCGAGCAGTCAAAGGATCACGCCCGGTCCCGTTTGTCCCTGATGTCGCGGGCGTCCATGCCGGGGAACGCGCCGCGCAGGGACTTCAGCGGGTGTTCGGGAACGAGCGTGATGACGCCGTCCTTGAACAAGGCGACCAGTCTTTCCCCCTTCTTCAGACGGGCCTGCCCCCGGATCTCCTTGGGGATGACGATCTGGAACTTGCTGGAAACGGTGACCCTGGTCATTTTCTTACCTTTGTTACCGGACCACCGTCAGCCGGCCGACGGCAGTGCCCCTGTCCGTGGTCACGACGAAGGTGTAGACGCCCGAAGCCACCCGTTGGCCCGCGGCGTTCTTCCCGTCCCAGGTCGTGCCGTTGATCTCCTTGACGAAGCCGCCGACGGCGTTGTAGATCTTGATGGACCTGTTCGAGCCCTGCACCGATACCGGGACCGAGAGCGTAACTTGGCCGTCCTGGGCCAGCCGGAACGGATTGGGGAAGGCGATGGCCTTCAGGTCGAAATCCGTCTGCGACCCGCGCACGGCCATGCGCACGGCACGGAAAGCGTTGAGCCTGCCGGCGCCGCTCAGCTCGGCCATGACCTGGCTCAAGGGAGCCAGGCCCTCGTAGGCGCGGGTCGCGCTCCTTTCGCCGGAGGGGGCCCGGCCTCCTCCGCTCCCCATGGCCAGAACGCCGATATTGTCCGCGGAGAGCCTCAGGGTCTGCTTGACCTCGTGTGCGGCGAAGCCCGGCCTGGCCGACCAGACGAGCGCAGCTGCGCCCGCGACCATCGGGGAAGCGAAGGAAGTCCCGGTCGCGCCCGAGTAGCCGTCTCCCGGGGTCGTGGTCAGGACGGACACCCCGGGCGCCACGAGCCCATTGGCGGACATTTCCGGGCCTCGCGACGAGAAAGACGCCACCGCGTCGCTCTGGTCTGTGGCGCCCACCGGGATGACGCCCACGCAGTTGGCCGGGGACATGACGTCGTCCCCGTCGTTGCCCGCGGAAGCCACAAGCAAAAGGCCGGCATTGACCGCGTCGGTGACCGCGGTCTGGAGCGTCCCTGGGCAGGGCACGGAATCGCCGATGCTCATGTTGATCACGACCTTGCCGATGGCAGCGGTGTTGTGAAGGGTCTGGGCATGGGCGATGGCATTGGCCACGGCGGCGATCGAGGTGGCGCACCCGGCCAGCTGACAGCCGTTCTCGGTGAGGTCGCAGTCGGGAAGGCCGCGGAACACCTTCAGAGAGAGCAGACCCGCGCCCCAGGACATGCCCGCGATCGTGGGGTCGAAGGACTTGCTCGTGCCCACGAGCTTGCCGCTGAGGTCGTCATGCGTGCCGTCGATGCCCACGTCGATGACCGCGACCGTCACCCTCGAGGACCCTCCGAGCTCATACTCCCACGCGCCGGCGGCGCTCACCTGCTGGAGAGCCCACTGGGAGGAGAACTGGGGATCGTTCGGGGTCCGGTTGACCCGCAGGACATGGTTGGGCTCGACCTCTGCCACTCCCGGCAGGGTCTTGAGCCAGGAGAGCCCCTCGGACACCTTCATCCCGGGCGGCAGGTCCACCAGGGTCCATCCGGTATGCGCCACCTCGCCGCTGTCCGCGGCGCCCCGGGCCGTCAAGGCCCGCGAGCGCTCCGCGACCAAGGCGGCCTCGCGCAGGGCCGCGGCTTGGCTCCCTCCGGGTCCGGCCGTCCCTTCGACGCCCGGCGCCGAGAACCTCACCAAGACCTGTCCGGCCACCACCTCCACCGGCCGGCCGGAGGCCAGGACGCCGGTCAGGGTCTCGATGGGGATGGCGCGGGCAACTCCTGGGACGACCGCCAGCAGAAGCACCGCCGCTGGGAAAACGCGGCTGACCAGCAGGATCGAAGTCCGAATCCCCACCCCTGTTCCGAATAATGCTGGTAAAATAGATATTTTTCTCCGCCAATTGTTTTCAAAAACAGTTGCCCGCGAGAAATCCTTACAAAGGCTAATGCCCCTCATCGCGCAACCTCCGGGCCGGCGCAGGTTCCCTATTGGGAAATGCCTCATGCCGCGGCAGGAACGCCGTTCTCCTTGCGGATGATGGCCACGAGCTGGTGGATGTCCTCGAGCACGAACTCCGCCCCGGAGTCCTCGGTCTCGTGGGTGTCGCCGTACTTGGCCCAGCCCGTGCGGATGCCGAGCCTCTTGGCCCCCGCGATGTCCCGGTCGGCCCAGTCCCCGACCATGAGGGTCTCTCCGGGCTTGGACCCAAGGAGCTCGAGCGCCTTGCGGAACGGCTCGGGCGCGGGCTTGCGGGCGCCGACGTCCTCAGCGGTGACGACATGCTTGAAGAAATGGTGCAGCCCCAGGCCCACCACCCTCAGCCACGCCTCGAGCCTGGGCGCGTCGGACACCGCCCCCATCCCGATTCCCATGCGCGTGAGCTCGATGAGGGTCATCTCCACGCGCGGGTAGAGGGTCATGGTCCCGGCCTTGGCCCGGCGGTAGCCCAGGATGCCGGCCGCGAGGATCTTGTAGTCGATGCGGCCGAGCTCCTTGAGGAGGACCTTGTCGAGGATGCGCTGGTCCTCGACGCCGTCCTTCCAGTATATCTCGAAGACCTTCTCGACCATGGCGGACTTCTCGGCCTGCAGGCCCGCTCCGATCATGGAGTCCACCGCGGAATCCACCGCGGCCCGCTTCATGCGCATGAAGTCGGTCAGCGTGTTGTCGATGTCGAAGATGACGGAGTTGATCACTATTCCTTCACCCGCTCGCAGTACTGGCTCGTCCGCGTGTCCACCCGGATCCTGTCCCCCTCCTTGATGAAGAGGGGCACGTTGATCTCCAGGCCCGTGTCGAGGGTCGCGGGCTTGACGAGGTTCGAGACCGAGTCGCCCTTGCAGCCCGGGACGGTCGAGACCACGGTGAGGACCACGTTGGGAGGCAGCTCGATGGCCGCGAGGACCCCGTTGACGTAGACGCCGAGCACCTGCATGTTCTCCTTGAGGAAGTTGACTTGGCCTCCGAGCTTGGCCTTGGGGAAGGACACCTGCTCGTAGGTCTCCAGGTCCATGAACACGCCGTTGTCGCCCTCGTCGTAGATGTAGGTCTTCTCCCGGCGGTTGACCGGGATCTCCTTGAACTTCGTCCCGGAGGAATAGGACCGTTCCACGACCCCCCCGGTGTTGAGGTTCCGGAGCGTGGCGCGGTACACGGCCGCGGCCTGCGACTTGCGATGGTGCTGGGCGTGGAGCACCTCGAGCCACTCGCCCTCGTCCTCGATGACGACTCCGGCCCTCAATTCAGCTGTCGTAATCATTTGTTACAATCACTCCATTGACTGCAATTAACCCCAAGTCCGAACCCGGCGCGGCCTCCGGCCTCTCGGCCCAGGCGCGCCACATCGCGGCCCTCTGGATCGGCAGGGTCGGGGACCTCATCGTCTCGACCCCCGTCCTGCGCTCCCTGCGCCGGACCTTCGCCGGCTCCCGCATCACGCTCGTCGCCAGTTCGGCTTGCGCCGACGCGGCCCGGCTCATCCCCTTCGTCGACGAGATCCTTCTCCACTGCAAACTCCATCGTCCCCTGGCGGCCTTGCGCCTCGCCGCCGCCCTGCGGAGCCGGCGTTGGGACCTTCTCGTGGATCTCAACCCCTCCTTCTCCAAGACCTCCGCGGCCCTGGCCGCGCTGACCCGCGCCGACACCAAGCTCTCCTTCCGGAAGGGCCGGCTCGACAGGGTCTTCACCCGCCAGATCCCCCCTCCCGGAGAGGACGAGCACATGCTCGACCGCTACCGCCGCCTGGCCGCCGCCTTCGGCGGCGACTTCGAAGAAAGGACCGAGCTCGCCCTCCTCCCGGGCCACGACAAGGCCGCGGGCTGGATGCTCATGGAAGCCGGCGTCCTGCCCGACAAGCTCAACGTCCTCATCCACCCCGGCAACTTCAAGAAATACGACCACCGGTGGCCGGAGGAGAAGTTCGCGGCCCTGACCGACCTGCTGCTCAAAGAACCGGACGTCCGACCCGTCTACCTCGCCGGCCCCGGCGAAGAAGAGGCCGTGCGCGGCATCCTCGCCCATGTCTCCGGCCCGGTCCATCTGCTGACCCCGGGCCCCATCGGCATCACCGCCGCGGCGGTCCGGAGATTCGACCTCTGCGTCCTCAACGTCACCGGCACCATGCACCTGGCCGCCGCGCTCGGGATCCCCACCTTCGGGTTCTACTCCGGCTACGCCCACAAGGTCTGGAAGCCCCGCGGCCCCGGACACACCGGCCCCGTCTCTCCGACCTGGACTTCCTGTCGGGACATCACAGTCGAGGACGCCTTCACCGCGCTCCGGGCCGAACTGGACCGGCTGCGACGGAAGATTATATCAAAATAAGCTATAATAGCGGCGTCTGGGACCAAAGGCCCAGACAGGCCTGGGTCCAGGGACCCTTTCATGGGCCGGTCCAAGGACCCACACTACTGCTGACATGAGCACCGCCAACACCGAGACCATCCTCATCGTCGACGATGACGAAGAGTTCCTCCAATATCTCCGCTCCGCCTTGAAACCCCTGGCCTGCGAGGTCCTTTCCGCCTCCACGGGCAGTGCCGCGTGCCGGCTCGTCGAGCACAATCACTTCTGCATGGTGCTCGCTGACCTGCGGCTGCCGGACATGTCGGGCCTCGACGTCCTGGCAGCCGGCCGCAAAGCGGACCCCACCACGGTCGGCATCATCGTCACCGCGCACGGCTCCGTGGACTCCGCCCTGGAAGCCCTGCGAGAGGGCGCCTACGACTACCTCAACAAGCCCGTCCATCCGGACGCCGTGCTGGCCGCGGCCCGGCGCGGGATGGAGCACTACCGGCTCAACAAGGCGCTCGTCCAGAAGACCTCCCAGCTCGAGAAAGTCCAGCGCCAGCTCGAAGCCAAGACCCAGCTCATCCAGGACGCGTCCCACGAGCTCAAGAACCCCCTGACCGTGGTCTACGGCTACAGCTCCTTCCTCCTCAGGCAGAACGCCTGCGACCAGGACCCCGTGGAGCTGCGCCGGAACCTCGAGTCCATCAACAGGAATGCCGAGAGGCTCTCGGTCCTGCTCGAGGAGCTCCTCGAATCCACCAGGCTGGCCCAGCACAAGGTCGACCTTGCCCGCGACGAGCTTTCCGCCCGCCGCCTCGCGACCGAAGCCTTCGAGAACTTCCAGCTCGAGGCCGGCAAGCGCGGCATCGACCTGCGGCTCGAGGTCCCAGAGGCGACGGATATCGCGGTCTGGGCCGACAACGGGCGCATGCACCAGGTCCTCTCCAATCTCCTCGGAAACGCCATGAAGTTCACCCCCGAGGGAGGCGGCGTGACCATCGCCCTCGACAGGGACGGGGACTTCGCGCGCTTCCGCGTGACCGACACCGGCAAGGGCATCTCGCCCGAAGGACTCCTGCACGTCTTCGACCGCTTCTATCAGGAGGACACGGACCGCCAGCGCAACAAGGGCCTCGGCTTGGGCCTCAACATCTGCCGCGCCCTCGTGGAGCTTCACGGCGGCAGCATCCGGGCCGAATCCCTGCCCGGCGCGGGCTCGACCTTCTCCTTCACGATCCCGCTGGCCGAATCCACGCAGCCCCCTTCGACGGCGCCCCACTCCGCCCAGCTCCGCAGCCCCGACCCCAAGGGCCCACCGGCCCTACCCCAAGGAGGACGCTCATGACTCACTTCGTGACCCTGCTGTTGTCTCTGGCCGCCGCAACGCAAGCCGCGGAGCTCGCCCTGCCGAACTTCGAGGCCGCCCTCATCGGACTTCGCGATCACATCATGACCGTCAAGGCCGAGCGCACAGAGGCGAAGACCGTCGCCGCCTCTTACGACCTCGACCGCCTCGCTTCGGACGTCCGCGGCATGCAGTGGACGGCGCAGCGCCTCAAGTTCGACCTGCAGGACCTGCGCCGCCGCGCCCAACGCTACACGCCTCCCAAGCCGGGCCAGCCCGACAACGACCCCTTCTTCCGCAACGACCTCAACCGCGTGGTCTGGGGCCTCCGGGACCTGCAGTGGTCCGCGCAGAGGATGAAGATGGACGCGGACCGGCTCGCCATGAACGCCGGCCCGGCCCCGGACCAGATCCAGTCCGCCCGCCGCTTCGCGGACTCCTTCACCTGGACCGAGAGCGAGATCGGCTGGCTGGCCAACGAGGCCCGCTGGGCCGAATGGGACATCCGCCGCGCAGGCTTCTCCATGGAAGCGTGGGACATCTCCCGCTACTCCGCGGACACGGAGCGCGACGTCCGCGACGGCCATCGGGACGCTGACGATATCTTGAGGAAGGTCTCCCAGCCCGTGCCCCAGCCGCCGGCGCCCGCTCCGGCTCCTGCTCCGGCACCCGCCTCCTAGAGAGAACGGCGACGTTGAGGCCTCCCCTCTTTTCAGGAGACGGGAAGCCGCCCGCGGGACGATATCCCGCGGGCGGTTTTTTTTGTTGATGATCAGGACATATCCGGTTGGCGCGGACGCTGGAGCCTCATCAATAGGGCGTACCTTGGTTCGTTGCTCTGGAGCAACACTTCGCCGAATGGCGGCCTTTCAATCGCTCCGTCGGGCCCGTCCGTTGCACAAAAAGCAACAGACCAAGGGAGCAGACCCGTCCATGAGGAAGGAGGTTTCCTCTAAGATGTAGCGATCTTGGAGTTTCCCCCGGACAGGTCTGGTCGTAAAGGGGGCCTGCAAACCGCGGCCGCAAGTCCCGCCGCCCATAGCGGCATCCCTGGAGAGCTTCTTAGGCTACGGCTGCTTGAGGACGATGACGGTCAGCTTGCCCGGGAACAGCATCCGGTGCGCCTCGGCCTCGGCCTTGGCGCCCCGGCCCCAGAACACGTCGAGCCGGACCGGACCGCGGATGGCTGAGCCCACGTCGTGGGTGAACACGAACCGAGTGAAGTCGAGGAATCCCTGGAAGGTCCCGTCCTCGGAAGCCACCGGCTTCCTCGAGACCAGGATGCCTGCCAGGCCCAGGCGGACCTGCTTCGGGTCCGAGGCCACGGAACGGCCGGCCACGAGCTCGACGCCGGTCGCGCCCCAAGGACCGCCCGTGGACGCGACCTCCTTGAAGAACACGTAGCGCGGGTTGACGTCCACGAGCTCGATCTCGCGCTCGAGCGTCTGGGATTTCAGGTAGTTCAGGATGCCGAAGGAATCCGTTCCGGCCGGGATGAGGCCGCAGTCGATGAGGGTCTTGCCCACGGAGCGGAAGGGGTGGCCGTTGGTCCCGTTGAAGATGAGCCTCACTCTGCCTCCGCCGGGAAGCACGCCCCAGCCCGAGCCCTCGGTCTGCAGGTTCAGCAGGTCGGTCGGGTGGCGCGTGGCGTAGAGCTCGAGCCCTTGTTCCGCGAGCGCGCCGGCGTTGACTTCCCTGCGAGCGGCGTGAGGCACGAGCTTGCCCTGGCTATCCACGCGTCCGTAATCAAAGGGAAGCCCGAGGCTCGGGTCCACCCTGACGAGGTCCGAGGGCCGGGCATGGATGGGCACGCCGGTCGAGCCCACGCGCCCCACCGGGATCTCCGGGTCGTAGTAGGCGGTCATGGTGCCTTCGAGCGTGCCATCGGGCTTGACCGCCTGATAGATGTCGAAGGCTTTCTCGATTTCCGCCTTGAGCGCGGCGGCCGACAGCGCCCGGGATAGAAGACTGCCGAGCGCGGAGAAGCTCCGGGCCATGTGCGCGGCGGAATAGGTCCGGCCGCCGATAACGACCTTTTCCTCCGGCGGCCGGCCAGCCCAGTAATCCCTGGTTTTCCCGGCCGCCTCCACGGCTGAAGCCGCGGACAGGTCGTCCTGGGGAAGGGGGACCTCGGCCCAGGGCTTGAGCTCCTTGATTTCAAAGGACGGCTCCACGGACCCGGAAAAGACCGGACGGCGGCGCGGAGAACCCGGAGGGCACTCGATCCCGGATCTGCCCGCGGAGGACGCGGCCGGGTCAGCCGAGTGGAACCTGGCCCAATGAGGGACCTCAGGGGGCCAATCCGCGGCCGGCACCGCGACCGGCGCCACGACCGCTTCGACGGCCGCAGATGGGCCGCGCTCGGAGGACGGAGAGCCCGGCTCCGCCGCGAACACGGCGGACGCAGGAAAGAGGACCGCGAAGGAGAGAGAGATCGGCCGCATGGCGGAAGTGTCCGTCCCTATTCTACCACAGGACGAACGATCTCAGACCGCTTCCTTGTAGAAGGCCGTCATGGCGTCCCTGAAGGCCAGCCGCGATTCCTCCCAGGTGTAGAACATGTGGCCGCCCTTGAAGTGCCTCAGGGTCAGGTTCTTGCGCAGGGACGGATCGAGCCTCATCTGCCTGACCAGCCGCGTCGAGGTCGAGCAGGGCGTCACCAGGTCGTAGTAGCCGTGCGTGATGAAGACCTTCATGTGAGGATTGAGCGCCATGCCGTACCGAAGCTCGTCGGTGGCGCCGATCTGCCTCATGAAGAAATGCTGCTTGCGGTCGTCCTGCCAGGACTTGTTGACCTCGTCGCTGAGGAGATGATAGTCGCGCTCCGAATCGAGCGACAGGTTCTTCCTCAGGTGCGTGTTGATGCCGGCGGCGAAGACCCTCTCCGTGCCCGAGAGCGTGGGGTCCGGGCCGAACTCCCACTCCCGGTCCGGGAAGGGGTTGATGGCGGTGACGGATGCGTCGTAGAGCCCGCAGATCATGTTCCGGTCCTTCAGGAGCTTCCTGCAGAAGGTCCAGTGCGCGATCCTCCCGGCCGCGTCTTTGAGATAGTCCTCAGGGATGCCGATGATCTCGGACATCTCGCGCACAATCTCCTTGCCCTCCCCCGGGGCCAGGCCGTCGCCGTGGGCGAGCAGGCGGTACATCTTCGCGGCCGCAAACTCCCCGGCCGCCTTCACGATCTCATCGACGGGCATCGACTTGCCGAAGCGCTTGGACCGGCCGTGCAGGGCCGCGGCCGCGGCCATGGACGGGAAGACGTCCATCCAGGCATCGAGGTCGTAGTCGTTGGGGTCGAGCGGCATGAACTCCAGGGCCGGGGAGATGATGACGACCCCGTTCAAGCCCACGCCGAAGCCCTCCTGCAGCCTCTTGGCCATGCAGGCGGTCCGAAAACCCCCGTAGCTCTCTCCCGCGACGAAGACAGGGGACTCCCACCTCTTGTGCTTCGACAGGAACTTCGAGACGAACTCGCCGAGGGATTCGAGGTCGCGGTTGAGCTTGAAGAACTCATGCTCGTCGCGCTTGCCCTCGGTCCCCTTGCCGTCCTTGTCGGCCCCGCCCTTCTTCGGAAGGTCGTCCTCGTCGATCATCCTGCTGAACCCCGTGCCGATGGGGTCGATGAAGACCAGATCGGAGAACACGAGCCAGGATTCGTCGTTGTGGACCAGCCTCATGGGAGGCTTCGGGGTGGTGCCGTCCGTCTGGAACACGACCCGCGCGGGCCCGAGCGCGCCCATGTGCAGATAGGCCGACGCGGCTCCCGGGCCGCCGTTGAAGACGAAGGTGATGGGCCGGGCCCCCGGATCCTTGCCTTTCTCGAGGTAGGCGATGTGGAACATCTCGGCATGGGGCTTGTCCTTCTTCCTCAGCACCAGCCACTCGGCGCGCGCCTCGTATTCGATGTCCCGCCCGGCCAGCACGCAGGAATGCGGCGTGACCGAGCCCTTGGGCGGGGCGTACTCCTCCTTCTTGTCCTCTTTTTGCCCTTCCTTCTTCTCCTGCTCTTCCTTCATAGATCAGCCTCCGCGTGTCCGCCTCAAGCCAGCCGCTGGAACTCTCTCGCGAACTCGGCCGCGGTCCGGAACCTCTTCTCCGGCTCGGGCTCGAGCGCCTTGGAAAAGAACCCGTCCAGCGACTTGGGCAAGGTCCCGTTGACCGCCGTGGCAGGCGGGTACTGCTTCTTGAGCTTCTTCTCCAGGAAGTACGGCCCGGGGAACGGCCGGCTTCCGGCGACCATCTCGTACGCCATCACCGCCAGGGCGTAGAGGTCCGACTCCCGCCCCACCCGGCCGCCTTCCTGCTCCGGCGCCATGTAAGGAGGCGTGCCCCACGCGGCCGTCTGCGTCATGTCCTTGCCCCCGTGAGACTCGTGCGCGATCCCGAAATCCATCACCTTGGCCATGCCGTTCTTATCGAACATCACATTCGAGGGCTTCATGTCCCGGTGGATCACGTGCTCGTTGTGCGCGTACTCCAATGCCGCGCAAACCTCGGCCACGATCTTCTTGGCCTCGTCGAGCGAAAGCCGGCCCCGCCTCGAAAGGGTCTTGTCCAGGGCCTCTCCCTGCACGAGTTCGAACACCAGGTACAGGTCCTCCTCACCCACCACGGTGAATATCTCGGCCAGGTTCGGGTGCCTCAGCTTGGCCACCATACGCGCTTCCTTTAGAAACCGCTCCTTGAGCTCGGGTGAATCGTAGGCCTCGCGCTTGAGGCGCTTGAGCGCCACCGGCCGCTGCAGCTTCTCGTCGAGCGCCTCGTACACCACGCCCATCCCGCCCTTGCCGAGTTCACGGCCCAGGCGGTAGGTCCCGGCCAGCAGGCTCCCCGGACCCGCGGCTCCAGCGGCCTGCGGCACCGTGGCCGCGCTCGTCTGCAGGACCGTGGCCCCCGCCACCGTGGCGGCTCCGGCCTGCCGAAGCGTTGCGGACTCGGCCGCGGCCGGGACGCTGTCCGGCCGGCCCGAAGTCTTCATCCACGCGGCCCCGATGAGGAAGATCAGGGCCGCGCCGATGGGCCCTCCCCATCGCGCCAGCATCTTCCAGTCCAGGCCCTTGTCCGTCTTGCCCGAGCCCGCTCGGCCGCGGGCATCCTCGAGGAACCGTCCCATGGCAGGGTCGAGCCCGGCGGCCTTCTCATAGGAAAGGAACGCCTCCTCCTTTTTTCCCATCTTCTCGAGGATCATGCCCTGATAGACCTGCGCCAAGGCATTCCCGGGATCGAGCCGGATCGCGGTCCGGGCATCGGTGAGCGCGGCGTCGTATTGGAGCAGGCCGTACTCGGCCAGGGCCTTCTCCATGTGCGCCGGGACGTTGTTGGGATGCAGCTTGAGCATCTCCCCGGCCTCCCACAGCGCGCCCTCGTGGTTCTTCTGCCGGTTCGACACAGCGGCCCTGATGGCCCTGGCGCGCATGTCGGACTTGTCGGACTGGAGGGCGCGGGTGGCGTCGAGCAAGGCGCCGTTCAAGTCTCCCACGCGGAATTTCTCCATGGAGCTTTTCAGGATCGCCTGAGCCGGGCTCGGCGAGGCAGCAGCCGCGCCCCCTGAGGCCGCCTGCGGCCCGGCTCCCGCGCCTCCCTTGCCCCACATCCACTCGCCCCCGGAGGGAGCTTCCCCGGCCTTGGCCCATTCCGCGGCAGGGCCGCCCCCTCCGGACGCCAGGCCGGAGAAATCCGGAGGCTTGAGCTCGACCTTCGAATTCCCCACCTTGCTCTTCGATTCAAGGTAGGCCTTGACCTGTCCGGCGAGCTCGTTCTCCGGGTCGAGTTCGAGCGCCATGACAGCGTCCCGAAGCGCCGCCTCCTCGTCTCCGGATTTCGCGAGAGCCCACGAACGCATGGAGAAGAGGTCCGGGTCCTGGGTGCCGGGCCCGATGAGCCCGTCGAGCTTCTCCATGCCCGCCTCATGGTTGCCCTGGTTGAGGAGTTCCCTGGCCTGCGCGACCGGCGGAACGACCTCCGCACCGGCCGCAGTCACCGCGTCCGTCTTCCCATCGCCCGCCTTGTTCCCCACGGCCTTGAGGCGCTGTTTCGCCTCATTGACGGCGTCCGGGATGACGCTGGTGTCGAGATCGGCCAGGTCCTTGAGCGACGGGTCCGAGGTGACGCCCGTGATTGTCTTGACGTCCTTGACGATCTCCGTTATCTCCGAGAGCCTTTTCTCCGTATCCGCGATCTCAGCTTCGGTCTTCGCGGTCTTGAGGACCTCCAGCGCTTTATCGTAGGCATCGCTGCAATCATCCGCCACATCGGCCGCGAGACCGCGGCACTCGCTCAGATCATTGTCCTGGACCGTGGTCTGCGTGCCGTCAGGGTTGGTCACGACATGGCTTCCCGCGGGCTTGGCCTCGCAGCCCTTCATGCTCGTGTAGGTCTGCTTCGTGCAGCCCATGGCAAAGGCCCGATAGGCGGGCGCGGCAATGAGCGCCAACAGGAGGCCTGCGGACGGAGCAAGGTTCAACGACCGATTCACGACTTGAGGAAAATTCATGGCTCTCCCTGTTCCCGAGTCACGACCGGCCGCCACCCTTGGGCCGGGACCTCCAAGGCCCCATGATATCAAATGGTTCAGTCAAATGGTTCAGTGTTCGTCTTTGGCCGGGTCGGGCGAGGGTTCAGGCAAGGTCTCGGATGCGGGCTCTGACGAAGGCTCAGGTTCGGGGTCAGACACGACCGGAGCCCGTTCCTTGAGCCTCTTGCGGACGAAGAACACGAGGATGAGCAGGGAGATCCCGGAGGGGATGGTCCAGAAGAACCGGCGCCTGGCCTTCCCTGCGCCTGGGCCCGCCTTGCCCTTTCCCCCGCCGAGGAGACGAGCCTTGGCGTCCTCCCAGAACTGCCTCAAGGTGGGGTCGAGCTTCGCCGCGGTCTCGTAGTCCGAGAGCGCCTCGGTGTAGCGGGTCATCTTCTCGAAGATCATGCCCCGGTAGAGGTAGGCCAGGGCGTTCATGGGCTCGATCTTGATGGCTGAGCCGATGTCCTCGAGCGCGGCCGTGAGGTTGCCCATGTTGTACTGCGCGTAGCCGCGCTCCAGCAGGGCCGGGACGTTCTTGGGCTCGATCTTGAGCGCCTCGGTCGCATCCGCGATGGCCGCGTCGTGGTTCTTGAGCTTGTTGGAAACCGCGGAGCGCGCGGTCCAGGCCCCGGGATTCCTCCCGTCCGTCTGCAGGGCGCGGGTGGCCTCGAGGAAAGCGCCGCTCAGGTCCCCGAGACGCAGCTTCTTGTGCGCCGTAAGGACCATGACCTGCGAGGCGGTCAGTCCCTGGGACAGGGGCAGGGTGCCCTGCGCCCCGGGAGCATACGCCCCGGCTCCGGGGCCGCGGCCCGTGGCGGACCAGCCCGAGCCGCCTCCGTCCACCGCGTCGTAGCCGCCCCCTCCGGCCTGGCCCGGGCCCCGGTTCCTGCCGCCGGCGCCCATGAGCCGGCCGGACCCGGACGCCTCGTCCTCTCCTCCGCCGTCGAACCGGGAGCCCATGTCCTTGGACTCCCAAGTCGGCCCCTTGAGCTTGATGTCCGTGCCCGCGGCGCGGCCCGTGAGCTCGATGAAGTCCTTGACCTCCTGGGCGGTCTTGTTCTTGGGGTCTCCTTCCAGAGAGGCGATGGCGTCCGCCAAGGCCCCGGACTTCTTGTCCTGGTTGAGCCTGGCAACGGACCTCATGGCGAGCAGTTCCGGGTTCTCGGGGTCGTCCTTGAGCAGGTCGTCGATGGCTGCTTCGGCCTCGGCGGCCTTGCCCTGGCCGAGGAGCCCCTCGATCCGCTTTCCCGCCTCAGGGTCAACGATCCCTCCCCGTCCCGGCTTCTTGCCGGGGTCGTCACCTCCCTGATCCATATCCCTCTCCGGAGGAGGCGGGGAAGGCGTATCCCGTCCATTGGGCGTGGGCTCGAACCCGACCATCTCGATAGTGTCGTTCGCGCCATCCCATTTCTCGAGCGCGAATTCCAGGAAGCGTTCTCCCTTCGAATTGTAGAAATGTTTACCCGTGGTCTTGTAACCCATATCCAGGTACTCGCCCATGTCATAGTATATCTTCCGCTGGGTCTTACGAAGATCCTCGACCGCCTGGTCCTGTTTTTCCGGGGTGGCGTTCTCAACGGCCTCCTGTTTCTTTTGGACCTCCCCCTGGCAGGCGGAGACAATCTCGCTGTAGAGCTTATCGCAATCCTCACCTGGAGGACTGGCATTGCAAGAACCGTAAGCCGTGTCGTAGGAGCCCTTGTCGCAGCCGGCATGAGCCGAAGACGCACCCGCGCCAAGGCAGAGAGCCGCCAACAGCAATCCCGAGAACGCCTTCATGTACTCGGCCGCGGTCCCGAACCCATTCTCCTCCTCCATAGCCCAAGGACGATGAGCAGGAAGGCCAGGCCCACGGGAACGGCCCAGGATCCGATCCGCTTGGCAATCATGCCCTTGGCCGCCTCGTTGCCCGGCTTCTTGCCCAAGATGCGCTCCTTGGCTTCCTCCCAGAAATTCCTCAATGAAGGGTCGAGCTTCGCGGCCGTCTCGTAGTCCGAGAGCGCCTCGGTGTGGCGCGCCAGTTTCTCGAACACCATCCCCCGGTAGAGATAAGCCAGAGCGTTCATGGGCTCGATCTTGAGGGCCTGGCCGATGTCTTCGAGCGCGGCGGAGTAGTTGGACATGTTGAGCTGGGCGAAGCCCCGCTCCAGAAGGGCGGGAACATTCCTGGGGTCGAGCTTCAGCGCCTGGGTGGCGTCGCTGATGGCTGCGTCGTGGTTCTTGAGCCGGTTCGACACCGCGGCCCGGGCGCCCCACGCGCGCGCGTTGGCCCGGTCCGCCTGGATGGCGCGCGTGGCGCTTAGCAGAGCGCCGCTCATTTCGCCGAAACGGAGCATCCTCACGGTCTCGTTGACGAGGACCTGCGAAGGAGTCAATCCCTGGGACAGGGGGAGGGTCCTCTGAGCAGCCGGCGCATAAGCCACCGTTTCCATGCCGCCGCGGCCGGCGGCCGTCCAGCCGGTCCCAGCCGCGTCCACGGCCGAGATCCCGCCTCCACCTTCTTGCGCGGGGCTCCTGACGGAACGGTTCGCAGCCCCGCCGGCCCCGGCCTCTCCGGCCCCACCCCCGCCGTCGAACCGGGCGCCCATGTCCTTGGACCCGAAGTCAGGGCCCTTGAGCTTCATGCTCGTATCCTGGACGCGGCCCGTCAATTCGACGTAGTCCTTGATCTGCCGTGCCTCCTTGTTCTCCGGATCCTCGGCCAGGACCGCCTCGGCATCCGATAGGGCCCCCTCCAGATCGCCCTGCTTGAGCCTTGCGGACGAACGCAGGGACCGCGCCTTCACGTTCCCGGGATCGTTCCGCAGGACCCGGTCGAGGTCCTGCTCGACATCCTCGTATTGACCCTCCTTCAACCGGTCCTCGATGTCCCGCACAGGCACTCCTTCAGGACTCCCGTCGGGCAGGACGACCTCCGTCGTCTTCGGGTCCACGGGAGTGATGGGAGGATTCTTCTTGCCCTCCAGCAGCGTGACGCCGTCAGTCGGCTTCTTGGCATCCTCGTTCTTGGGATTGTTCCTGGCCGCCTCCAGGGCCTTGTTGAACTCAGCCTGCACCGCCGGGCCCTGACTGGCTATCTCCGGCGCCAACGCCTGCCCCACGCCGTGCCAGGGCGGCCTATTCATTTGACCGTCGGCGCCGTACTTCTCCGCTCCGGCCACGTCCAGGATAAGCTCGATCGTTTCCTCGTGCTCGAGGACCTTCGACTCGGTCTCGGCGGCCCGCACCGCTTTCCGCGCGTCTTCGAGTTCCGCCTGGCAACTCCGGGCCAGGACCTCCTGTAGTTGCTCGCATCTCGAGCAATCGTACTTCGGCAAGACGAAAACGCATTCCCGGCAATCCTTTACGGCGGCCAGCCTCTCCCGCGTACAGCCCTGCCCCAGAGCCTGGCCGGGCAGGATTGTCAGCAACGACAGAAACAGCAATCCCATCCTCATGGACTATTTTTGCGAGAGCTCGATGACCCCTTCCCAATCCTTGGGAGGGTTCTTGGAGTGCTTCTCGGCCAGGCCGCGCAGATAGGCGGCGGGTTTGTCGTCCTCGGGAAGGGCGCTGAAGACCATGACAGCCTCGCCCCAGTTCCCCTTCTTGAACTCGGCCAAGCCCGAGGCGAAGGCCTCGCGGCGCCTGGAGTCCCCTGGAGCGGGAGTCAGCTCGAAGAGGTCGATGGCGGCCGACATGCCCGCGGGCCGGAAGCGCCCGACGGGCACGGGCAGGGCCACGGAAGGGGAGATCTTGGAGGCCACGTCCTCGGTCGCGAGGATGGCGACCCCGAGCGTCTTGGTGATGCCTTCCACGCGTGAGGCCTGGTTGACCGTGGCTCCGAGCAGGCCGTAGGCGAAGACCTGGTCGGACCCGATGGCGCCGGCCACGACCTCGCCGGAGTGCAGGCCGATGCCGCAGCGCCATCCGCCGGTCTGGCGCGAGAAGGCTTCGGCCATGCGCAGGCTGGCGCGGGAGGCGAGGTCCACGTGCGTGAGGTCCTCGAACGGGACGTTCCAGCAGGCCAAGATGCCGTCGCCCATGTACTGGAGCACCACGCCCTGCTCCTCGAGGATGATGGCGGTCATGGCGGTCATGGCCCGCTGCAGTTCCCCGATGTACTGGAGGATGTCCTCGGTCTTCTCCTCCGTGCGCTTGGAGAAGCCCCGGATGTCGAAGAACATCACGGTGCTCTTCGCGAGCTTGGGCGCCAGGTCCCGCAGGTCCGGGGAGGAGAGGATCTTGTTGACCACGGGGCCGGCGAAGAAGCGCTCGAGCCGCCCCTCCCAGGTGACCAGGCGGTCCATGGCCATGCTCCGGCCCACCATGTCCGCGATCAAGCCCACGAAGCGGGCGCGCTCGCGCTGGAGGGCCTCGGACCCGGCCGAGGCCTGGGACCCGGCCACGTAGAACACCACGGAGGGCTCGTGCGGGATCTTTGCCGCCGCGCAAACGGCCCAGTCGAGTCCCGCCTGCCGGGTGGCCAGCTCGCCCTCGGGCTTGGCCCATGAGTAGACCGTGGGCTGGGGCGCCTCGGCGCAGGCCTTGCGGATGAGGGTCCGGCTCGGCTGAAAGGGGACCGCTCCGACCGCGCTGTCCGAGCCGAGCACGCTGCCCTCCTCGGTCACGACGCAGGCGAAAGCGCCGTCCGTGGACCCGCGGATAAGGCGCGCGATGTGGGAGTAGAAGTCCTTGCGGTCCCGCTTGCGCAGGATCTCCGGGACCTCGAGGAGGTCCGAGTACTTGAGCCTCCCGCCCGGGTCGCCCATGGCGTAGAGGTCCTTGGCGGACATGGTCAGGAGCTCGACATGGTCCACCGGGGGCCGGGAGGGATGCTCGGACCGCTCGAAGTCCTGAGGGACCGCTTCCGGCGCGGCGTGGGCCGGGGCCCCGACCAGGATGAACGTGAACTTGGTCTTGCCGATGCGGAAGCTCTCGCCCGGAGCGACCGCGAACTCGTCCACGGGCCGGCCGTCGCGGAACACGGGGTTGGTGGACTCCGGGTTGCGCCGCACCACGAGCAGGCCCTTGTCCACGAGGATCTCCGCGTGGAGGCGGCTCATCTCCAGGTCCTCGGGGATCCTGAAGGATGCCTGGTTGGCGCGGCCGATTACAAGGTGGGCGTCTTCAGCCAGCTCCCTCGTGGTCGGGGGCTTGCCAGGGTACTCAGCCCTGATGAGATATCCCATGTCTGTTAAGTATAGTACCCCCGCTATCCATCGTCAAGGAAGAGCGCCGCGGTCAGGCGCAGGAACCCTTCGAGAGGGATCTCCTCGGCCCTGGCGGTCTGCGGGATGCCGCACTCGGCCAGCGCGCCTGCGATCCTCTCGCGGCCGAAGGGAAGAGCCCCTGAAAGCGGGTTGAGCGCTTTCTTGCGGCGCTGGCTGAAGGCCGCGCGCGCGACCCGGAAGAACGCCTCCTCCCCGCCGGACGGCACGAGGGGGACGGCCCGCCGCTTGAGAAGCACCACCGCGGACTCCACCTTGGGCTTGGGGGAGAAGGCGGAGGCCGGCGCCAGGGTCACGGTCTCGGCCGAAGCCTTGATCGCCACGGAGAGGGTCAGCACCCCGTAGTCGCGGCCCCCGGGCTGGGCCGTGATGCGCTCCGCGACTTCTTTTTGGAACATGAGGACAGCAAGGCTCCAGCAGTCCCACGACAGGATCCTCCTCAAAATCGGGGCGGCCACGGAGTAGGGGAGGTTGGCCACGAATTTGAGCGGCGGCTCGCCCAAGCCGGAAGGCTCCACCTTGAGGAAGTCGGAGACGATGAGCCGGAAGCCCGGCGTCCCCTCCATCTCCAGGCGCAAGGACTCGGCCAGCCTCTCGTCCATCTCCACTGCGGTGAGGGACCCCAGACGCGCGAGGTCGCGCGTAAGGAACCCGCGTCCCGGACCGATCTCGACGACCGAGTCCCCGCGGGTGATCCTGGCCGCGGCCAGGATGCGGTCGCGCACCAGGGGATCCTTGAGGAAGTGCTGTCCGAGCCGGGCTCTCACACCGGACTCGTGAACCGGGTGCGGCTCCGGCGCAAAAGGTCCTCTCCCACCTTCCACACGTCGCCCGCGCCCAGGGTCAGGACCACATCTCCCGCGGCGAGCTCCTGAGCCACCTGAAGGGCCGACACGAAAGTCGCGCAAGGGACGCGGCAGCGGCGCAGAGCGTCGAGGATGAGCTTGGAGGTCACGCCCGGGATGGGCTTCTCCCCCGCGGGATAGATGTCCATGACGTAGACGAAGTCCGCGGACTTGAACGCCGCGCCGAATCTCCGCGCCATGAGCTTCGTCCGGGAAAAGCGGTGCGGTTGGAAGATCACCACGCGCCGCCCCTTCCAGAGCCGCAGGGCGTCGAGCGTGGCCGCGACCTCGGTGGGGTGGTGGCCGTAATCGTCCACGAACACGACGCCCGAGGCCGAACCGAGGACGTCGAGCCTGCGGCCCACGCCGCGGAACTCGGAGAGCCCGCGGGCCAGGGCCTTGAACGAGAAGCCCAGGAAGCTCCCCGCGGCCAGCGCGCCCAGGGCGTTGAGGACGTTGTGGCGGCCCGGGACCTTGAGCCGCAGGGCTCCGAGACGCCGTCCCCGCTGGAGCGCCGTAAACGAGCTCCCCGCGCTCGAGAGCGCGAGGCCCGCGGCCCTCCACTCGGCCGCCTTCGAGAAGCCGTAGGTAACGACCCGGCGGTCGAGCCCGGACGCCAGCGCCATGAGCGGCGGATCGTCGGCGCACAGGACCGCGGCGCCGTAGAACGGCAGGCGCCGCAGGTGTTCGGCGAAAGCCGCCCTGAGCCGCTCCACCGTCTTATGATAGTCGAGGTGGTCGTCGTCGACGTTCGTCACCACGGCCACGAGCGGGGAAAGGTGGAGGAAGGAGCCGTCGGACTCGTCCGCCTCGGCCACCAGGTATTCGCCGATGCCCAGCTTGGCGTTGGAGCGGATGTCCTTGAGCTGGCCGCCGACCACCATGGTGGGGTCCGCGCCCGCGGCACGCAGGGCCATGGCGACCATGGAGGTGGTCGTGGTCTTGCCGTGGCTGCCGGCCACGGTCACCGTCTTCTTCATGCGTCCGAGCTCCGCGAGCATGAGGGCGCGCTGGATCACCGGGACCCCTGCGGCCCGGGCCTCCGCGACCTCGGGGTTGTCCGGCCCCACCGCGGAGCTCACCACCACCACCTGGCACCCTTTGGCGTGGGAAGCGGCGTGGCCGAGCCGGACCGCCACGCCCTTGGCGGAGAGCCTCCGGGTGACCTCGGTATCCTTGAGGTCCGAGCCCGAGACATCGTAGCCGAGGTTGTGGAGCACCTCGGCGATGCCGCTCATGCCCACGCCGCCGATGCCCACGAAGTGCACGCGCTTGACGAACGCGCTCATCAACCCCGCTCTGCCAACGCCTTTCCCAAAGGCTCGCGGGGCGCTGGCGGCCAGGGGCCGCCGTCCCCGGAGGCGCCAGGCTTTCTCCTTTCGCCGGAGGGGGCTCGGCCTCATGGCCTCTTCCTCACCGGGCGCTGGAGCCACTTGAGCCCTTCGGACGCGGCGCGGTTCCGGGGGTTGAGCTGGAGCACGCGCCGGTAATCGGCCAAGGCCCGGGTCTCGTCTCCGGTCATGACCGCGGCCACGCCCCTGCCGAGCAGGGCCACCTCGTGCCTGGGATCGAACTGGAGCGCCCTCTCGAACGCCGACATGGCGCGCTGGCCGTCGCCGAGGGTGGCGTAGCCCAAGCCCGCCGCGACCCACCAATCCGGGTCGTCCGTCCGCGGCAGTTCGGTCCCGGCCTCGGGCAGCATCTCCTCCACCAGCGTCATCCAGCCGGTCCCGATGACCCAGAGGCCCATGTCGTTGCCGACCTCGCGGGGCTGGAAGGACACCTTGGCCTTGCCCTCGGCCGCCCCCCGGCCCGTGCCGGCGTCGGAGAGCCTCTTATAGGTCAGGTTCATGCCGAGGCGCACGTCCGAATCCGGCGGGGCGCTCTTGACCACGTCGGAAAGGTCGTCGAGGATCTTCTTGATCTGAGCCTCGCGCGCGCCCTCGGGTCCCGAAGGGAGGTCGTACTCCCTTCGCACCATCTTGATGGAGGAACGCTCGGGCCGCATGCCCTTCTCCAAGGCCCGCTTGAGGGCGGCGCGGCTCTCGATGTCGTCGGCTTTCGTGAGCTTGGGTTTGGGCACCATGGCCACGTCCACGTTCATGATGGCGCCCTGCTCGAGAGGGACGCGCTCCAGGTTGCGCTTGAAAACGTCGAGCGGGTCGTCCGAGGCCGGGGGGCTCCCGCCAGGCGGCTGACGGCCCTCGGGAGCGGCCCCTCCGCCCGGGGCCGCGGCCTTCTTCTTGCCCCCGGTGTAGGCGACCGAGAGCTGCAGGCCCGAACCCTCGCCCTCAGGCGTCAGGTGGAAGGCGTCGGAGAAGACCGCGCGCGCCTCCCCCTTCCGGCCGTCGCGCAGAAGGAGCCGTCCGAGGCGGAAGCGCGCGACCGCGTCCCTCGACTTGAGGGAGACGGCCTTCTTGAAGCTGTGCGCGGCCCCCTTGTTCTGGCCCAGACGCTCCTCGGCCGCGCCGAGCTCGAGGAGGGCGTCCTCGTACCGCGGGTAGAGGCGCAGGGCGTCCCGCAAGGACTCGATGGCGTCGCCGTCCCGGCCGAGCCGCCGGTAAAGCATGCCGAGCTGGAAATGATACAGCGGATGGGTGGGCTCGAGGGCCACGGCCTTGCGGAAATGTTCGAGGGCGCTCGTGTTGCTGCCCAACGTCTCCTCGATGGAACCGATGTTCATCTGGATGTCGGCGCGCGTCGGGTCGAGCTCGCCGGCCTTCCTGAAAGCCTCGTAGGCCGGGGTGGCCTCGCCCTTCCAGGCCATGACGATGCCCAGGAGCATCCATGCCTGGGCGTTGCGGGGGTCGAGCTCGAGGGCTTTCCGGTACTCCTCGAGCGCCATGTCTACCTTGCCGCGCCAATAATACGCCGCGCCCAGCAGCATGTGCGCGTCCGGGTCGTTGGGATTGGCGCGGACAGCCTTGGTGAACTCCCCTTCCGCCAGGTCGTATTGCTGGGCGTCCATGTGGCGCGTCCCGGCCCTCATGTCGCGGTGAGCCTGGTTGGCCAGCATCTGGTCCCACAAGGACTCCTGGCCGGGCTCGGTCCGGCCGGCCCACGCCGGGAAGACCCCGCCGCACAGGAGGGCGAGGGACAAGACGGCCGCCAGGCCCGCCCGGACGAGGTGCGGGATCATCCGCTCCACGGCCCGCCTCCGGTGGCTGACCCTGTTCTTCTCGTCCTCGTCGAACTCGGCGAGCGTGCGCCCCGTGTCCTCCACGAGGAACAGGGGGTCGTAGCCGAAGCCGTTGGAGCCCCTGCGGGCAGGGGAGATGAAGCCCTCGAGCCGGCCCTCCTCGAGCACGACGCGTCCCCCGGGGTCGCAGAGGGCCATGACCGTGCGGAAGACCGCCCGCCGATCCGAAGTCTCGACGCCCTCAAGCGCTGCCAGGAGCTTGGAGCAGTTGTCATCGTAGGTGCAGCCCGGACCGGCGTAGCGGGCGGCCAACACGCCCGGGGCGCCGCCCAGGGCCGCGACCTCGAGCCCGGTATCGTCGGCCAGGGCCCACATCTTCAGGGCAAGGGCGGGCTCCCGGGCCTTCTTAGAGGCGTTGCCCTCGATGGTGGCCAGGTCCTCGACGGTCTCCGGCACCCCGGGATATGCGTCGAGCGGCACGAACTCGATCCCCCGGCCCGCGACCATGGCCGAGAGCTCGGCCGCCTTGTGGCGGTTGCGCGTGGCCAGCAGGATCCTTGTCGGCATCGTTCCTTGGACGGCCCACCGGGACCCTCGCGGGTGGCCGGGAGCGCCCGTAAATGTTATCATTTCTCCCGTGAGCGTTATTTCGCGCATCGCGGCCGTCGGCCTTATCGCGTGCGCGTGCGCCTGCGTCGGCATGCCCTCGGCCGGGGACGCGGACATCTCGGACCCAGGCATCCTCGCCAACATCGAGGGCGCCCTGCAGAGCCAGCGCGGCATGAGGCCATCCACGGTCAGCATCGACGTCCACGGCCGGATCGTGACCCTCTCCGGGCTCGTCGACACCTACGAGCAGAAGGACGCCATCCGCCGCGCCGCTCACAAGACACGGGGGGTCGAGCAGGTGATCGACAACCTCGTCATCAAGGAATGATCTGATGTCTTTCCGTACCATCGCCCTCCTCGCCGTATCCGTCCTCCCCATCATGGCCGTCTCCTGGATGGCCCTGTTCCGCAAGGAATGACCGAAAAGAGAGGACTTTCCCGGCCCAGACTGGGCGCGTGCATCCTCTTGGCCGCGGCGGCATGGTGCGGCCTCCCCCGGCAGGGTGGAGCCGCGTCCTGGCCGGATGTGGGCCGGCCGGCCGCGTCCGTGGGCGGAGGCGAGGCAGACGCCGCGGTCATCGTGGGCATCGAGCGCTACGCCTTCGTGTCCCCCGTGCGCGGAGCGGGCGACAACGCGCGGGCCTGGTACGACTACCTCACCAAGACCAGGGGGCTCAAGCCCGCCAACGTCCGCCTCCTGCTCGAGTCCGACGGCACCCTCGAGGAGATCCGCGCCGCGGCCGAGGATTCGGCCGGACGCGCGGCCCCGGGAGGGACCCTCTGGTTCGTGTTCATCGGCCACGGCGCGCCGGGCGGGGACGCCAAGGACGGGGTCCTCGTGGGAGTGGACGCCCAGCAGAAGGCCGCCAGCCTCTATGCCCGCAGCCTGCCGCGCGCCGAGCTCCTGCGCAGGCTGGGAACGACCAAGGCCGGGCAGGTGAACGTCATCCTCGACGCCTGCTTCTCCGGCAGGACCGAGGCCGGCGCCCTCATCGAGGGACTCCAGCCCCTCGTGCTCGCGGCCCTGGCCCCGCCCAAAGACGACCGGTTCCTCGTCATGACCGCGGCCAAGGGCAACCAGTTCGCCGGGCCCCTGCCGGGATCCAAGCGCCCGGCCTTCAGCTACCTGACCCTCGGCGCGCTGCGGGGGTGGGCGGACTCCAACCACGACGGCAAGGTCACGGCAGGAGAAGTCTTCGGCTTCGTGGACGACGCCCTGCGCGCCACCCTGCGGGGCCGCGACCAGACCCCGGAGCTGACCGGCAAGGCCGACGCCCTCATCGGGGCCTCGGCCGGCGAGGGGGCGCCCGACCTTGCGGTCCTTGCCAAGGAATCGGCCGGCCGCTCCACAGCGGAGATGTTCCAGATCAGCGAGCTCCCGGTCGTGCCCACGGTCGAGGCTCCCCAGGCCCTGGCCGCGGAAACGGAATCCGCGGACTGGCGCGACCTGGACGTGGACGCCCTGGAGAAGTACGACGCTGCCATCGCCTTCGACAAGGGCTCGGCCGGGCCCGACCAGAAGGCCGCCAACTGGCTGGCCCTGGCCCAGGCGAGCCCCCAGTTCGCGGACAAGGCCGACCGCCGCGCCGAGGAGTGGAAGAAGTTCTCCGAAGCGCAGAAGGCGGCCGAGGAGACGCGCCGCAAGCGCGCCGAAGCGCGCGACAAGGACTGGAGCAAGCTCCGCAGACTGCTGTCGCTCTCCGTGATCCCGGAGAAGGACAAGAAGCGCTGGGCCCTCATGTTCGTCCAGGCCTACGGCAAGACCGCTGTCGAGAACCCTTACCTGTCCGAGATCACGCCGCTCCTGCCGTCCGGGACCGTCTCTTCCGCGGACCTCAAGATCCCCACCCAGCAGAAGGGACGGGCCGACATCGTCTGGATCTCCATCCCTGGCGGGGAGTTCATGATGGGCTCGGAGCAGGGCGGAGCCGAAGAGAAGCCGGTGCACAGGGTCCGCGTCAGGCCGTTCCAGCTGTCCAAGACCGAGGTCACCCTTCGGCAGTACAAGGAGTGCGTGGCTGCAGGGGCCTGCGAAGCCATCGACGCGAACTGCACCACGTTCGGGGCAGCGAAGATCAACGAGTTCATGGTCGACGAACTTCCAGCGGTCTGCATGACAAGGGAGCAGGCCCAAGCCTTCGCCAAGTGGGCCGGCGGCCGTTTGCCCACCGAAGCAGAGTGGGAGTTCGCGGCGCGAGGAGGAGGCCAGGACTGGAAGTTCCCGTGGGGCAACGACCCCCTCACCTGCGACCACGCGGTCACGGACGCGGCCGGCGACGGCTGCGGGAGGAACACTCCCTGGCCCCCATGCTCGAAGAGGGACGTGACCACGCACGGCGTGTGCGACATGGCAGGCAACGTGTGGGAGCTCGTCGCGGACACCTGGCACGAGAATTACAGCGGCGCCCCTGACAACGGCGACGCCTGGATCGGCGGAGGCTCGGGCTACAACACCGTCCGGGGCGGGGTCTGGCGCTACGGGTCCGCCAAGGCCACGACCACGCACCGCGAATCCGGCTCCAGGGACACCCGCCTCGGTTTCCGACTCGCCCGCTGACCCCAAGCCGGTTACAGAGTCTTTAGAACGTCCTTGAGCCTGGCGAGCCTGGCCGCGGCGTCCGCGTGCTGGCCTTGCGACAGCTCGATCTGCTCGCGCGGGGCGCGGGAGATGAAATCAGCGTCCGCGAGCTTGGCAGCCAAACGCGCGGCCTCGACCTCCAGGCGGCCCACCTCTTTCTCCAGACGCTGACGCTCCTTGGAGAGGTCGATGACGCCCTCGAGAGGCACGAAGAAGGTCAGGCCCGAAGCCACGGCCGTGGCGCTGTGCTGGGGACGCTCGCCGTCCGCGGAAGGCTTGAGCTCCGAGAGCCTGGCCAGGAACCTGACATACTCCCCGTACTTGAAGAGGAGGTCCCGGTCGCGGGACTCACCCCCGGAGGCCAGGACCGAAATCCTCAAGCCGGGCGGCGCGCACATCTCGGAGCGCAGGGTCCGCAGGGCCTTGACCACTTCGATGAGCCGGCCCATCTCGCGGATCGCGCCCTCGGATTCCCACTCGGCCCCGAGCTCCGGAGCGCCGGAACGCAAGAGGAAATCCGCAGTCTCGCCCACGAAAGGCTTGAGCGCCCCGTAGAGCTCCTCGGTGATATAGGGCATGAACGGATGGAGCATCTTGAGCGTTCCGGTCAGCACGTGCGCGAGCACCGCGCGGGGAGCCGCCTTGGCCGCCTCGTCGGCGCCCTGCAGCCTGATCTTGGCGAGTTCCACGTACCAGTCGCAGAAGCGGTCCCAGAGGAAACCGTAGAGCACGTCCGCGGCAGCCGCGACCTCGTATTCCTTCATCAGTTCCCGGGTGCGCGTGAGCGCCTGCCGGTACTCGGCCAGGATCCACCGGTCGCAGAGGTCGAGCGCCGAAGGCTTGAGCGTCTTGAGCGGCAGGCCCCCCTCGGGCGCGGTCTCGGGGAGGTTCATGAGCACGAACCGCGTCGAGTTCCAGAGCTTGTTGGCAAAGTTCCGCGAGCCGGTGATGGACTCCTCCGAGAAGGGGATGTCCTTTCCGGGATGCGCCTGCACCGCGAGAGAGAAGCGCAGGGCATCGGTCCCGTACTTGTCCATCATGACCAAGGGGTCGATGACGTTGCCCAGGGACTTCGACATCTTCTTGCCCTTCTTATCGCGCACGATGCCGTGGATGTAGGCGTGCTCGAAGGGGACCTGGCCCAGGGCCTCCAGGCCCGACATCTGCATCCTGGCGACCCACAGGTAGAGGATCTCGTAGCCGGTCACGAGCACGGTGGTGGGATAGTGATACGCCAGGTCCTCCGACTTGTCCGGCCAGCCGAAGACCGAGAAGGGCCAGAGAGCCGAGGAGAACCAGGTGTCGAGCACGTCCGGGTCCTGGTCGAGCGCGGTCCCCTTGCAGGCAGGGCACGCCGCGGGACGATCCGCGCCCACCAATGGCGTGTACCCATCCTGCTCGCGGCAGGTCGTACAGTACCACACCGGGATGCGGTGGCCCCACCATATCTGGCGCGAGACGCACCAATCGCGGATGCCGGAGAGCCACTCCGTGTAGGGCTTGGTCCAGGACTCGGGAAAGATGCGGAACCTCCCATCCTGGACGGCCTTCAAGGCCTGGGCCGCGAGGTCCTTCATGCGCACGAACCACTGCTTGGACACGAGCGGCTCCACGGCGGAGAGACAGCGGTAGCACACGCCCACGGAGTGCCGGTGGTCGTCGGTCTTGCGCAGGTGGCCGCCCGCCTTGAGGTCCTCAAGGACCTTGTCTCTGGCCTTCTCCCTGGACAAGCCGGCGTAGGCGCTCCCGGCCTCAGGGGTCATCTTCCCATCAGGGCCGATGACCTTGACCAGGGGCAGGCCGTGCCTGCCCGCGATCTCAAAATCGTTGGGGTCGTGCGCCGGGGTCACCTTGACCGCGCCGGTGCCGAAGGAGGACTCGACCGCGTCATCAGCCACGACCGGGATATCCCGGCCCGTCAGCGGCAAAGACAGCGTCTTGCCGATGAGGCCTTTGTAGCGCTCGTCCGAGGGGTGCACGGCCACGGCCGTATCGCCCAGCATGGTCTCGGGCCGAGTCGTGGCCACGGCCAGGCCCTCGCTCCCGTCCTTCAAGGGATAGTGGATGTGCCAGAGGTGGCCCTTGCGCTCCTCGTACTCGACCTCGATGTCGGAAAGGGCGGTCCCGCACCGGACGCACCAGTTGACCATGCGCTCGCCGCGGTAGATGAGGCCCTTGGCCCAGTAGTGCTCGAACGCGGCGTGGACGGCCTTCGCGCGCTCCGGGTCCATGGTGAAGGCCTCGCGGTCCCAGTCGAGTCCGCAGCCGAGCCGGTCGAGCTGGCCCAGGATGGTCTTCTTGCAGTCCGAGGACCAGGTCCGCATCATCTCGACGAAGGGCTCGCGGCCCACGTCGTGCCGCGTCTTGCCCTCGGCCTTGAGCTGACGCTCCATGACGTTCTGTGTGGCGATGCCGCCATGGTCGGTCCCCGGCACCCAGCATACCGCCCGGCCATGCAGCTTGTGCCAGCGCACGAGGATGTCCTGCAGGGTGTTGTTGAGGGCATGGCCGAGGTGCAGGGCGCCGGTCACGTTCGGCGGAGGGATGACGATGACGAAAGGCCTATCCGAGCCCGGCCCCCCGGCCTTGGAGCCGAATAGCCTCGACGAGCGCCAAGCGGCGCACCACTTCTTTTCCACCGGCTGGGGATCGTAGGTCTTTTCAAGCATGCTCACGCGGACACCCTCCCTGCGGTCGCGCCCATGTCCGCCAACGCCATTCTAGAGGGCGTCCAGGGCGCTCGCCCTCCGGGCTGGACCGCGAACGGAGCGACGAATTCCGACGCCACGACATTGGCGAAGAACAGCCCCTCGGAAGAGAGCCTCACCCGCAAGCCCTCCCGGAGGATGAGGCCGCGGTGAAGGAGCGAAGCCAGCTCTCCCGTGAAAGCGGCCTCGGCTTCGGCCGGGAGCTCCACGCCGTCGAGGAGCCTCAGGCCCAGCATGAGCGTCTCGCCGAGCTTCTCCTTGCCCGAGAGCCTTTCCGCGTGGACCACGGGCCTGCGCCCGGCAAGCGCCTCGGAGCAGTAGTCCTCGAGACCCGGGGCGTTGGAGGACCTCTCTCCTCCCAGGCAGGAGACGGCCGCCGCGCCCAAGCCGAGGTACTCCCCGTTATTCCAATAGATCTGGTTGTGCAGGCTCTCGTGTCCGGGCAGGGCGAAGTTGGATATCTCGTAGTGGTGATAGCCGGCGGCCTTGGCCCGCCTGATGACGAGCTCGAACATGCTCCGGCCGAGGTCCTCGTCCTGGGAGACCCCTTCCCGGCCGAACGGCGTGTCCTCGTGCACGTCGAGGCCGTAGACCGAAAGATGCTCGGGCTCGAGAGCGAGCACGGCATCGAGGCTCGCCCTGAACCCTTCAAGGGTCTGGCCAGGCAGGCCGAACATGAGGTCCACGCTCACATCCAACCGCGCCTCCCGGGCGAGCCAGAAAGCCCTCGCGAAGTCCGCGAAAAGGTGCCTCCTGCCGATGCGCTTGAGCAGGCGGTCGTCCGTGGTCTGGAGCCCCAGGCTCAGGCGGGTGACCCCGCCTTCCTCAAGAACCGCGAGCTTCTCCGGAGAGAGGCTCTCGGGATTGGCCTCCACCGTGCACTCCTGGATCCCGGCGGTCGGAAAAGACCGCCGGACGATGGCCAAGAGCCCGGCCAGCTCAGACGCCGAGAGCTCCGTGGGAGTGCCGCCCCCGATGTAGAGCGTCTGCGGCTCAAACCCCGGCCGCAACCGCGCCTCGGCCTCGATCGCGCCCAGGTAGCGCCCGGCCTCAGCGCCCCGCCCGGACCCTGAGACGAAGTCGCAGTAGCCGCACTTGCCCGAGCAGAACGGGACGTGGACGTACAGCCCGACCCGCTTCAATTCTTCTTGACGAACATCGAGATCACGTCCACCGGAACGGGGAAGACGATGGTGGAGTTCTTGTCGATCGCGACCTCGGAGAGCGTCTGAAGGTAGCGCAGCTGGATGGAGGCCGGGTTGGCCGAAAGGACCTCGGCCGCCTGCCCGAGCTTTTCGGAGGCCTGGAGCTCTCCTTCCGCGTGGATGACCTTGGCGCGGCGCTCGCGCTCGGCCTCGGCCTGCCGGGCCATGGCGCGCAGCATCTCGGGCGCGAAGTCCACGTTCTTGATCTCCACGTTGGAGACCTTCACGCCCCAGGGCTCAGTGTGGGCGTCGAGTATCTGCTGGAGCTCGGCGTTGATCTTGTCGCGGTGCGCCAGGATCTCGTCGACCTCGGACTTGCCGAGGATGGAGCGCAGGGTCGTCTGCGCCCACTGGCTCGTGGCGTAGAGGTAGTTCTCGACCTGGATGACCGCCTTCTGCGCGTCGACGACCCTCAAGTAGACCACGGCGTTGACCTTGATGGAGACGTTGTCCTTGGTGATGACGTCCTGCGGGGGCACGTCGAGGACGACCGTCCGCAGGCTCACCGACTGGCCGCGCATGATGCCTGGGACCACGATGATGGGGCCCGGGCCGCACACCTTCCAGAGCCGGCCCAGCACGAAGACGACCACTCGGTCGTACTCGTTGACCAGCTTGACCGACATAAGAGCGGCCACGACAAGGATGATGAGGATGGACGACGTGCTTTGGAACATGCTTGGTCCTCCGTCGATGGGAGATTGACGACATTCTCTCAAAAATACCCCTGCTTCGGCAAGACGCGTCAGCGCCCCGGGACGAGGACACCATCGGACGCGACTCAAAAATGGTCTAATCCCTGCAGCCCATGGACACCAACCCCGCCGAAGAAGCGCCCCGGCCGAAGACGGGCTTCCGCTCAGGCTTCGTCGTGCTCGCGGGCAGGCCCAACGCGGGCAAGTCCACCCTGCTCAACGCGCTCCTCGGGTCCAAGCTCTCCATCGTCTCGGCCAAGCCCCAGACCACCCGGCACAAGATCCTCGGCATCTTGAACGGCCCTGACTTCCAGATCTGCTTCCTCGACACGCCCGGTCTCCTCGTGGGCCCCAAGGACGACCTGCGCCAGACCCTGCTGAGGATCGCGCGGGGCGCGCTGCGCTCGGACGCGGACGCGGTCGTGCTCCTGGCCGAGCCCCAGGCCCCGGACCCGGAGTTCGTCTCCGAGCTCTCGGCCTTGAAGAGCCCGGACATCCCGCTGATCGTGGCCGTGAACAAGGCCGACCAGAAGCCCTTGGGTCTCGACGAGGTCGAGGCTGCCTGGACCGCGGCCCTTTCGCCGAAGGCGGTCGTGAGGATCTCCGCCCTGAAGGGCACGGGCGTCCCGGCCCTTCTCGAGACCATCAAGGGCCTCCTGCCCGAAGGCGAGCCTTACTATGAACGGGGGCAGCTCTCGGACCGCTACGAGAGGTTCTTCGTCTCGGAGATCATCCGGGAGAAGATCTTCGAGCTCTTCGAGGAGGAAGTCCCCCACGCCTGCGCCGTGCAGATCGAGCAGTTCCGCGAGGCCAAGGGCAGGCCGGACGAGATCATGGCCACGGTCTTCGTGGAGCGCGACTCCCAGAAGGGCATCCTCATAGGCAAGGCGGGCAGGATGATCCGCGAGCTCCGCGAGCGCTCGGCCAACTCGGCCGAGGCGTTCCTCGGACGCAAGGTCCGGCTCGAAATCACCATCAAGGTCCGCAAGGACTGGCGCAAGGATCCTCGCTCGCTGAAGGAATTCGGCTACCTCGGCTGATCGAGCCCCGGCAAGGGGAAGCCCGTGAACCTGATGAACGGGATCTTTGCCGCGGCAGCAGCCTTCTCGTCGTAGTCCGAGTCCCCGACCATCATGGCGTCGCGCGGGCGCACAGCCAGCCTGCGGCACGCTTCGAAGAGCATGTCCGGGGCGGGCTTGGAGGCTCCCACATCGTCCGGGCCGAGCACGGCCTGGAAATGCCGGTCCAGACCTGCAAGCCGCAGGGTGAGCTCGATGAGCCGGTGCGGGGTGTTGGACACCACGGCCTTGGGCTGGGGCAGGGACTTGAGAGCCGTCCTCGCCCCCTCCATCACCCTGACCCTGCCCAGGTGGCTCGCGTAGTGCTCCTCGTAGGCGGCCCGGACCTGGGCCACGGTGTGGCGGGTGAAGAAGGTCCGGACATCGTCCTCGATGCCCTGGCCCCAAGAGGAGCGGAACTGGGACGAGGTGGGAGGGGAATAGCCCAGGCGCGCGGCCACGTCGGCTACGAGGCTCTGCCACACGGCGTAGGTGTCCACGAGCACGCCGTCGAGGTCGAAAAGTATCCCGGCAATACCCCGCGCCCGCCCCCCTTGGGGCAGGTCAGACCGCGTGGGCTGCCGGGACCGGGGGGTGCGCTTTGGCATGGGCCGCGGGCTCGGGCTTGGTGGAGACCTCGTGGTCGATGTAGGTGTACTCCTGCATCACGGCCTCGTACTGATTGAGGAGGTCCACGCCCTCGCGGGGCTTGAGGTTGCCGGCCTTGACCTGCACGTCGATGGCGGACTTCACCATCCGGGCGAGCTCGAACTCGCTGTACTGGATGGAGGCGAGCACGTCCCGCACGGTCTGGCCGTGGATGACCTCTTCCACATAGTAGCCGCCCGGCTCCTCCGCGTCCTCGAACACATGGACCTCGTTGACCCGGCCGAAGAGGTTGTGGATGTCGCCCATGCTGGCCTGGTAGGCTCCCACGAGGAAGACGGCCAGGTAGTAGGGGTCCTCATTCAAGGGGTGCATCTGGATGCTCGAGCTCACGTTGCGCTTGCCGACATACTGCGAGATCTTGCCGTCGGAGTCGCAGGTGATGTCCACCAGGGTCGCGGGCCTAGTGGGCTCCTCCGTGAGCCGGTGGAGCGGCATGACCGGGAAGACCTGGCCGATGGCCCAGGCGTCCGGCACGGACTGGAAGAGCGAGAAGTTGCACAGGTACTGGTCCGTCAGGGACTTCGTCATCTCAGCGAGCTCGTCCGAGACGAACTTGGCCCTGGGGAGCAGGCGCTGGATCTCGAGGCAGGTCCGCCAATAGATGGACTCGACCTTGGCGCGCTCCTCCATGCTCAGGTACCCGAGCTTGAACATGGAATAAGCCTCCTCGCGGCGCTGCTGGGCGTCGTGGTAGGCCTCTTCGATGTTCCTGGGGCTGAGACCCTCGAGGGTGTCGCGCATCTCGCGCACGACCTCGTGCTCGTCGGCCACGGGCTCGATCCCCACGGCGCTCGAGCCCGCCTCGATGGACCCGAAGACGTTGACGACCAGGAGCGAGTGATGGGCCACGATGCTCCGGCCGGACTCGGTCACGATGTTGGGCTCCGGGACTTTCTCCTGCTTGCAGACCTCGTGCATGGTGTAGACCACGCCGCTGACGTACTCGCGCAGGGTGTAGTTCATGGAGTGCAGGCCTGTCGTGTGGGTGCCGTCGTAGTCCACGCCCAAGCCTCCGCCGCAGTCCACGTACTCGAGGGCCAGGCCCATCTTGCGCAGCTTCGCGTACATGCGGGCGCCTTCCTTCACCGCGTCCTTGACCGCCTGGATGTCCGTGATCTGGGAGCCGATGTGGAAGTGCAGGAGCTTGACGCAGTCGCAGAGCCCCTCGGACTTGATGTCCTGGACCGCGCGCAGGATGTCCGGCGTGGTCAGGCCGAACTTGGCCGCGTCGCCGGTGGAGCCGCGCCACTTGCCGCTGCCCTGGGTCTGGAGGCGGCAGCGCAGGCCGATGAGGGGCCGCACGCCCATCTCCTTGCAGGTCTTGACGAGGGCCGCGAGCTCGTTAAGCTTCTCGACCACCACGATGACCTTCTTGCCCATCTTGAGGCCCACGGCCGCCAGGCGCATGACCGATTCGTCCTTGTAGCCGTTGACCACCGTGAGGTTCTCCGCCCCGTTCATGGCTATGACCGCCATGAGCTCGCCCTTGCTGCCGGCCTCGAGCCCGTACTGGAAGGGCTCTCCCGCGTCAAGGATCTCCTCGACCACCTCGCGCAGCTGGTTGACCTTGATGGGGTAGACGCCCATGTAGCGCGCGCCGTACTTGAACTCCGAAATGGCCTCGGCGAAAGCGCGGTTGAGCTGCTCGACCCGGTGGCGCAGCACGTCCTGGAAGCGCACGAGCACGGGCAGCTTGATGCCGCGGCTCACCACGTCGTCGACGACCCGCTTGATGTCGATGGTCCGGTCCGGGGTGCGCCGCGGGTAGACCACGAGATTGCCGTCCTCGTTGATCCCGAAATGCTTGAGCCCCCAGCCCTTGAGGTTGTAGGTAGCCGCCGAGTCTTCGATCGTCCACGAGGTCTTTGCCATGAAGGAGATTATACAAAAAGCACCGCCCCCGTGGGCGGATTCTCGACGGGAAACGCCCCGGACGACCCGGGGGTCAGGAGGGAAGAGAGCCGAAGCGGCTTTCCAGCTCCTGAGAGAGCCGCGCCAGCCGGACCTGCGCCTTGGCGAGCTCGCCGCGCAGGCCCTCGTTCTGCCGCGACGCCGCGTCAGCGGAGCTCGTTGATTCGATTTCCTTGGAAAGGACGGTCGGTTTGGCTTTCTCGGCTTCCAGAGCGCGGGAGAGAGCGGCAAACTTGGCCCTCTCGGCTTCCAGGGCCAGGGCCAGGGAGGTGGACCGGGCTTTCTCGGATTCCAGCACGTGGACAAGGGACCCGACCTCGACCTGAAGAGCCTTCATCTCGGCCCCCGACGCCATGGCCGCCTCCATGGCGGCCGCGTGCAGGGAACGGACTTCCTCCTCCAGGGCCTGAACCCTTAGACCGGCCCCGGACCCAGCCGTTTCCATGGCTTGGCGCGCGGCTTGGGCCTCCGCGAGGAGGGCGGTCCTGGCCTCGAGCGCGTCCTGGAGAAGTCCGACCGCGTCGGACAACTCCGCCCGCTCATGGTCAGCCCGCTCCTTCTCCGCGCGGATCGCCGAGAGTTCATCTTTGAGCCGCGCATCCTCAGCCTCGACCTCGGCCCGAGCCTCCTGCCCGAGACGGGACTCGTTGAGGGCGGCCTCAAGCTCGTTGACCCGGCCGGCAAGCCCGTCTTCCCGCAGGCGCGATTCTCCAAGAGAGGCGGTCAGCCGGGCCTCCCTCGCCCGGAACTCACTCATGGCCAGCCTGGTCGCGGCGTGAGCGGAGATCTCCTCATCGAGCCTGGCCCGCAGGCGGCTGGACTCGACTCGCAGCCGCTGGACCTGGCCCGAGAGGCCTTCGGCCTCCCTCCAGGCGGTCTCCAGCTGGGCCTTCACGACCGGCATCCGCTCGACGGCCTCGGTCTCCCCGGCCGCGGCGCGGCCGCGCCAGGTCTCCACCTCGTTCTCAAGCTCGGTCACCCGGCCGCGCAAAGCGTCGAGCACGGCCGCGATGGCCGCGGCGCGGCGGCCCATGGGCTCCGTGTCCCCGCCGAACCCAGCGGCCAGAATCCCCCCCATTCGGCCGAGGAGCGCCTGCCGCCGGGACTCGAGCTCCAGCAGGCGGCCGCGCAGGCCCGTCAGGGCCGCGGGGCCGGGACCGCAGCCGGGCCCCGCGCACCGCTCGAGCAGGGTAGCGACGGCCCAGCGCCAGGCTCCCGAGACGCGCAGGAACAGGCGCAAGCCCTTGCGCTCCCTCTCCGCGATCCTCGTCCAGAGCCCGGCCGCGGCCTCGGTCCTGGCCACGAGCGCCGAGAAATCAGGCTCGCCGATGCCTCCCACCAGCGCGACAGCGCCGCCCGGCGCCTCTGGACCGCCGCCTCCCGAGCCCAGGGCCCGCCAGGTCTCGGCCAGGCCTTCGAGCTCGAAGAAGGCGCGCCGTTCCTCGGCGTCCAGGACAGCGGTCCTGGATTCGAGGTCGCGGAGCGCGCTCTCCGATAGGAGGGTCCTCGCGTAGAGCTCTTTGATGGACCTTCCCCCGCGAGCGGAACGGTCCGCGGGGCCCGGGGCATTCCTCACGGCCTCGCGCAGGGCAGCGAGGAAATCTCGGACGACGCCCAAGACGGCGCGGTCCTCGGTCGGGGGCGTCATCGCACGGTCTCCTCCGGGTCGCGGAACCTGTAGCCGTAACGCTCCACGGTCTCGACCCAGCTGCCCGCGCGGGAGCCCAGGGCCCGGCGCAGGCGGCTGACCGTGACATCGATGGCGCGGGTGTCCGCGTCGCTCGTCATGCCCCAGACCGTCTCCAGGAGATACGCGCGGTTGAGGACCCTGCCGGCCTTGCGCATCAGGACCTCGAGCAGCTCGAACTCGCGGGGGCGAAGGGAGACCTTCGTTCCCCGCACCGAGCAACGGTGCCGGCCCGGGTCCAAGGCGACGTCGCCGAGGGACAGCGACGCCCCGGCGCGCTCTTCGCGCTCGAAGCGCCGGCGCAGGACCGTGCGCACGCGCGCCACGAGCTCGGCCGGGTCGCAGTCCTTCTGCACGAAGTCGTCGACGCCCCAGGAGAAGGCCTCGGAGACCTCATCATCCGTCTTGCGCCGGCTGGCCACGATGACCGGCAGGCCCCTGCCCGAATCCGTCTGCCGGAGCACCTTCAGCCAGGCCAGGCCCTCGATGTCGGGAAGGTCGATGTCCACGAGCGCCAGGTCCGGCGTGTGCTCCGTGATGCGCCTCAAGCCCTCGGTCCCGGTCTCCACGATGTCGAGGATGTAGTTCCCCTCCGAGGCGCACCCCCCGAGGAGCGCGCTCATGTTGGTCCCTCCGCCGATAGCCAGCACCCTGTAGCTCATTGGAAAAGCCTGCGCCGAAATGATAGCAGAATCATCCTGAATTTCAATGTCCGCCGTGTTACATGCCGGCAACGTGTCTACTCGCTTCCCCCACCCGAAGGAGAGCCCTTTAGGGCACCCGAAGGAGAGCCCTTCAGGACACGGGGAGGCGAGTAAGCCGTTGAGGGGGATACAAAAATTCTATAATCCGTACCGGGCACCATGTACAGGATCCTGGCAGTTGAAGACGACTCCCTCATGACGAACATGCTCCGGCATGTCATTTGCGCTGAAGGCTTCGAGTTCTTCACCTGCGCCGAAGGCGGGTCTGCTTCGGAACTCGCGGTCCGGGAGAAGCCCGACCTCATCATCCTCGACGTCCACCTCCCGGACATGGACGGGCACGAAGTCTGCCGCAGGCTCAAGGCCGACGCCCGGGTGCGCCACATCCCGGTGATCATGCTGACCGGCGAGGCCCGCGAGGTGGAAAGCAGGGTCCGGGGACTCGACCTCGGGGCCGAGGACTACCTCTTCAAGCCCATCTCCCCCAAGGTCCTGGTCGCCAGGATCAAGTCCATCCTCAAGCCCGCCCCCGGACCCCAATAGGGTCGGGCCCGGCTCCCGCCCCACCCGTCCTCCCATCTTGAAAATGTAACATCACCCTGCTACAACATTGCCGGCATGGAATCCGACAAGGCGCCTTTCGACCCCACCCGGCTCGACGACATCAACAGCCTCGAGACCGCGCGCATGGCCCTGCGCTGGGCCCTCGAGCGCCTCGCCACACTCGAACGGCTCAACGCGGAATACATCAAGAAGGCCGAATGGGAGCTCCGGCTGCGGCTGAAGGCCGAGGAGGAACTCAAAAGCCAGCTCGAGCTCGAGCGCTCCGCGGCCGAGGACGCCGCGCGCCTGCGCGCCAAGCAGGCCGCCAAATCGTTCGCGGAAAAGATATCGGCCATCGAGGCGGAGCACGCCGCCAAGGTCGTTGCCGAGCGCGAGAAGGCCGAGGAGGCCGTCTCCCGAGTCGCGCTGGAGATCGGACAGGCGCGGATGCAGATCGAAGCCGAGTTCGGCCGCAGGCTGACGGACCTCCGGCTCGCCGAGGACCGCCTCCGGAGCAGGGAAGCGGACCTCTCCGAGCGCGAGAACGAGTTCGACAGGTTCTGCTCCGCGCAGAAGGGCCAGGCCGAAGCCGAGCTGCGCAGGATCGAGAAGCAGGCCCAGGACGCGACCGCCCTCCAGGTCGAGCAGGTCCGGCGCTCGAGCGAAAAGGAGTTCAAAACCCTCCAGGAGGCGTGGCTGCGCGAGAGATCGTTCCTCGAGCGCGAGATCGGGGAGTGGAAGGCCAAGGCTTCCGCCGCCGGAGAAAAACCGGCGGGCCGCGGGAAGCCGCAGCGGGAAGAGGAACGCTCTTGCCAAGCCCTGCGGGAACGCGAGGCAACGCTGGACAGGAGAGAAGCCGCCCTGAAGGAAGGTAACCTGAACCTCCTGCGCCACTACCGCGACAAGCGCGCCCAACTGGAAAAGCTCCAAGCCCAGGCCGAACGCGATATCTCGGACATCGCCCGCCGCATCAACGAGAACCCAGGGGAGAACCCGCCTCGTGACCAGCCCGCCCGCTGAGATCGAGCGCATCATGGCACGCTTCTGCGCCCGGGCCTCAGCCATCAAGCCTATCCTTTTCGCGAAGCCCTAGCCCGCTCATCCCGGCCCCCCCCTTCGCCGTCCGCCTCGCCCCTGGATCTCCCCCTGCCACCTCCAGTCCGGCCTCCGCTGTTCGCAGTCACCAAACGCCATGGATGAAGGATTTTGGCAGAAAGTGAGGCTGGCAAAGGCTCTGTTTCTAAAGTCATTCTTAGAACATTACAGACATGATAATATGTTACACAGGTGTTACAATACTGAAACTCTTATGTAACGTCAGGAAGCTATTAATAGAGCAATAAGCATGCTGCGCAGGGCCCCGATTGCCGGCGACTCCCGCAAAAAAAACACTCCTTCCCGCAACCCCCTCAGGACCATTCTTTTCGCCGCGGCCGCGACCCTGCTCGCGCAGCAGCCGGCACTGGCGGCCAAGAAGCTCATCGGCGGCACCCAATCCATCCCCAGGTTCTCCATCAGCTCCGGCGGTCTCGCGGCAGCCAATGCCAACCGCTCCCTGAACAACGCCGTTTCCGAGACCGGGGTCTCGAGCTTCACGAGCGCGAACTACCGCCTGCACACCGGGCTCATGGACATCCTGGCCCAGCCCGGCTCGGTCGCGTCCATCGTGGCCGTGACCAAGGCGACCGGGATCCTCGAGCTCGGCTGGACCGCTCCGGGCCTCGACGGCGCCGTGGGCTCGGGAAACGGCTACTACCGCATCGACGCCTCCTCCGACGTCCTGCACGAGTTCCGGCCCACGCGCTTCCTCGTGGAGTTCGCCACGAACACCGCCCCAGGCGACTCCCAGTCCTACGCCTTGATGGACCTCGAGCCCAACGTGACTTACTATACCAGGATCTACCTGTCCGACGAGCGCAAGGTCGTGTCCGAGGATTCCCGGCGCAGCGACGAGTCCACGCTCGCCAACGTGCCTGACCCGGTGTTCAGCGGGGTCTGGTCCTCGAGCGTGACCATCACCTGGGCACTGCCGATGGGCGCGGCCGAGGGCTACCGGACGGACGCCTCGTCCACGAACTTCGGCACGCTCTTCCCGGGAGGGGTCGTCACGACCTCCCAGACCGCCAACGGCGTGGTCGTGAGCCTGACCCTCGACAACCTCGATTCCTACACGACCTACTACTTCAAGCTCGGCTCCCTCAACTGGCAGTCCGACGTCAACTACAGCGTCATCATCGCGACCCGCACCCTTCCGGGCGGACCGAGGCCTGTCCAGGACCTCCAGCTCGCGGGCAACGGACTCAACCGCACCGTGCTTCTCACCTGGACCAACCCTGTCTTCGCCGATCCCGCTGGGGTGACCGTGCTCGTGAGCACGAACATCATCACCTCCGCTCCAGTGGACACCGTGGTCTACCAGCCCGGCTACGCCTTCCCGGACAGCTCCATCGTCGCGGACCCTGCGGCCGCGACCTCGCACCTCAAAGGCGGGCTTGAGCTCGACGTCACCACCTACTTCAAACTCTACAGCAAGAACGCCTCTGCGGCCTACTCCCTGGCGGTTTCGACTTTTGTCATCCTGGACCTGCCGCCCTTGATGGCAGCGGGCTTTGACTCCGGCCGAACACCCGACGGCTCGTCCATCACCATCACCTGGGCCAAGGTGCTCTCCAACCTCGACGGCTCGAGCTTCGAGTCGCCTGCGGCGCCCTCGGCCTGGGAGCTCGACCACTACGACATCTACCGCGCCACAAGCATCGTCCGCTCCGGCTGGACCCTGGCGGTCTCGACCCCGGTCGCCGCGACCAGCGCCGCGGCCTGGATCCCGGATCAGAGCCAGGTCTATTACTACAAAGTCGTGCCGCGCGACGCCTTCGATTCGGGCGCCGCGGACGAGTCCATGGTGGTCGACACCCTGGGCAACCTCTACGCCGTGGGCTCGGACCATGTCACGCGGATCAAGATACCGTCTGCCCTGACCCCGAACCTGCGGCCCGAGGGCAACGACTACAACCTCCCCCTCTACGTCCGCGTCAAGGAGCGGCCGCAGGACCTCGGCGGCAAGGTCGTCAAGTCCGTCATGTTCGAGGCCTACCAGTCCCCCAGCGCCAAGGCCGCGCCCATCCTCCTGTCCGACTCCAGCATGGACGTGGTGCTCCACTACCAGACCTCGGGCGGCCAGATCGTGCCGAGCGGGTTCGGACCTTCCTCCTCCGGCAAGATCGCCGCGGCCTCCGGAGGCCGCGTGGCGTCGAACCTCACGCCCTCGGTGCGCGCCGCGGACGCCTCCGCGAACCTCGCGGCCTACCTCGCCCAGGGCGCGGACGCGGTCAAGCTCTTCGGCTCCGTGGACTCCTACATGCAGACCGTCCAGCTCCAGTCGCGGCTGCTCGGCAACTACCAGATCCGGACCGTACTGCGGGACATGGGCTTCAACTTCGACGTCTCCGGCGTGTCCAACAGGGCCATCACTCCCAACAACGACGGCTTGAATGACACCGTGGTCTTCGTGTTCGACAACCCCAAGGACTCGGGCTTCAGCGGCAAGGTCTTCGACAGCCGCGGCATGCTCGTCAGCGACCTCAAGCCGGGCCCGCTCGCCCGGAACAGCCTCGTGTGGGACGGCAAGTCCAACGGCATCGTGGTGCCCAAGGGCGTCTACATCTACCAGCTCAAGGCCGAGGACAAGACCTACAACGGCACGGTGGTGGTGGTCCGATGACCCGCAGCCTCCTCTCCTGTCTCCTCGTGCTCGCCGCCCTCGCGACGGGGACGGCCCGCGCCGAGGACCAGGGCGCGGGCGCGCGGGCGCCAGGAATGGGCGGGGCCTTCGTGCCCGTGGCCGACGACATCTACACCGTGCACTACAACCCCGCGGGCCTCGGCGTGCTCGAGCGGCCGACCCTGGGCACGGCCTATTCCCTGCTGTCCATCGGCCTCAAGGACGGCTCCGACCTCGGCGCCTCGTTCGCGGGCTACGCCCACCCCCTCTCCGACGGGAAGCACGGCACGGTCGCGGCGGCCTGGACCGCATCATCGCTCAACCAGTCCCTGTACCGCGAGGACAGCTTCACCGCGGCCTATGGCCGGCTCCTGTTCAGCCGCACGGAGAAAGCGGGCTCGCTCGCGGGCGGGCTCTACGGCGGGCTCAGCCTTAAGTACCTGCGCAGCTCCTTCGGCAGCTTCGCCGAGGCCGACAACGCGGTGCCGACCATGTCCGTCATCGGTTCGGGACAGAAGGACCCGGTCCTCTCCGGACCCCACGCCAGGGGAGACCTCGACGCCGACGCGGGACTTCTCTACCGCTTCGGCAAGCACTATTCCTGGGGCCTGGCCGCCGGCCACTTGAACCAGCCCAACGTGGCCTTCTCCCGCTCCGACAGCGATCGTCTGCCGCTCAGCGTCAAGACCGGCTTCAACTACCGGAGCCTCATCTCCAACCTCGCCTTCCAGTACGACACCCAGCGCGCCACCATGGGCCGCGACCACGTCTTCTCCATCGGAGCCGAGCGGTGGTTCCCGAAGCTTTTCGTCGGCGACTTCGGGGTCCGGGGCGGCCTCTCGCTCGGAACCCGCGACTACAAGAACCTGGCCATGGGCGTTTCCTATCGCACGCGCAGGATGGTCGTGGACTACGCCTTCAGCCTGCCCATCGGCACCTCCCTCGACGCCAGCCGCAGCCACAAAGCCGCCTTGAGCTTCCGCTTCGGCCGCACCACGGAGGAGGAGGAGACCCTCGAGATGGTGCTCGAGGCCATGAAGCAGTTCAAGTCCGGCCAGCCCGTCATCATCAAGGCCGCGGCCAAGGAGCTCCCCAAGACCCAGGTCGCGGTCCTCGAAGAGTATCTCGCCCAGTCCCGCGGCCTCGAATCCAAGGCCCGCTACGAGGAGGCCATGCAGAAGTTCGGCGCGGCGCTCGCGGTCGCGCCCGGCGACAAGGACCTCATGGCCCGGTTCAGCAGGCTCAACTTCGTGGCCCAGCAGATCAAAAGCCTGCCGGATTACCAGAAGGACCCGGCTGAAGCGGTCCTGCACCTCGGCATCCAGGCCTACCTCGCGTCCAACGACCTGGAGGCGGTCCGCAAGGCCGCGGAATCGCTCATGCTGCGCAAGGACGAGCGCGCCGAGCTATTCCTCGCCCAGCTCGAGCTCGTCACGGGCTTGAAGAGGCCGGCCGAGACCGTCCAGGTCCCGGGCGCCTACGAACTCGCGGTCAAGCTCACCCAAGCCAACGCGGCCATCGACGAGGGCAGGTACGACGACGCCGCGGCCCTGAGCCTCGAGGTCCTCAGGATCGACCCAGAGAACGTCACGGCCTGGCAGAACCTCGGCACCGCCTACTTCGCGCTCAAGAACTACATCGGCTCGACCAAGGCCTGGAAGAGGGCTCTCGAGCTCGAGAAGTCGCCTGCCATCCGCGCGGCCATCAAGGGCTACCTGAAGTCCATCGAGCGGGCCCTGGAGCGCGCGCCTGCCCGGCCCGCGCCAGCCGCGCCCACGCCCGCGGCGCCCGCTCCAGCCCAGCCGACCCTGCCTCGCGCCGAGATCGAGGACATGTACAACCGCGCCGTGGACCACTACACCCGCGGCGAGCTGACCCAGGCCCGCGAGCTCCTCGAAAAGATCCTGGCCGCGGACCCGAACTACATCGAGGCGCAGAAGGCGTTGCGAAGGATCAAGCAGGAGTTGGCGCCATGAAAACGAACCCAGCCCCCTCGCTGCGCGCCTCCCCGTGCCCTAAAGGGCTCTCCTTCGGGTGGGGGAGGCTTGCGGCAAGGTTCTCGCTCATGACCGCGGCCTTGATCGGCGCCGTGGTCCTGTCCGTGGCAATCACGGTCATCCGATCACAGAAGGGCCTGCTCGAGCTCGAATCGCGCGAGCGCCTCGATACCGTCATGGACGGCGTGGCCAGGATCGCGCAGGAGTCCATCGACGCCAGCGACGAGCTCATGCTCATCAGCTATCTCAAGCACCTCAGGCGCGACCGGCCCGAGCTGGCCCTGGCCGAGGTCACGCGCCGCGGCCGGACTTCGACCCTCGGCGCTCCCGCACCGCCCACATCCTCCCCGATGGCGGGCGGGACGCTCAGCCTCCAGCCTCGACCGCGCCCTGCCCCGCGCCTCATCACCCTGACCAGGACCGCGGTGGAGCGCGTAGCGGTCACCTACACGGTCAAGACCCTGCCTTCCGGCGACCAAGCCCCTGAGGTCAGCGTGTCGAGCGCGGGCCTGAACCTCAAGGTGCCCGGGGACGCGGTCCTCACCAGGACCGAAGAACGCAAGCCCCTTGCCGTAGTCGTGCGCCTGGGATTCCTTGAGGACAGCATCCAGTCCGAGATCTCACGGCGCCTTGAGCCCATGGTCCGGCGCATAGGGGCCATTGCCGCGACCTTCATGGCCCTGGGCTGGCTCGGCGCGTTCTACCTCGGCAAGCTCCTGACGAACCCCATCTCGGCCCTGACCTTGGCCGTGGGCGCGGTCGGCCGCGGCAAGCTCGACACCACCGTTGCCGAGGACCGGGGCGACGAAGTCGGGCTCCTGGAGCACACCTTCAACGAGATGACCACCCGCATCAAGGAGCTGGTGGACCAGCGCGAGGACGTCCTGCATACCCTGACCCACGAGCTCAACACCCCGCTCGCGGGCTTGAAGGGCTACCTCGAGCTCTGGGGCGACCGCAAGCTCCCGCCCGAAGCCCAGGCCGAGGTGCTCGGCACCATGACCGCAGCGGTCCTGCGCATGGAGGGCTCCCTCGGCAACGCCCTGCGCCTCTTCAAGGGCCCGGCCGGCCAGGGCGCCGGACCCCGGAAGGTCGTGTGGGTCGACGATGTCTTCACCGGGGTGCTCGCCATCCTCGCGCCGGTCGCGTCCTCCAAGAAGATCGCGGTCCACCCCCTGCCTTCGGAGGCCAGCGACTTCGTGGTCGCAGACGAGGACACCCTCCGCCAGGTCGTGTCCAACCTCGTGTCCAACGCCTTCAAGTACACGCCCGAAGGCGGCGAGGTCCGCCTGGGACTTGAGTCCGGCGAAGGAGAGGTCCGCTTCTGGGTGGCTGACACCGGCCGCGGCATCGCCCCCGAGGACCTCCCCCACATCTTCACCAAGTTCTACCGCGGCTCGCGGCCCGCCGAAGGGTCCGCGGACCCCGGCCAGCGCATCCCGGGCTCGGGCCTGGGACTGAGCATCGCGCACAAGGCCGTGACCTCCATGGGAGGGAGCATCCGGGTCGAGAGCGAGCCCGGCAAGGGCTCGAAGTTCATCATTTCGTTGCCGCGCGTGCCGGCGCAGACCGAGGCTCGGCAGGAGACTCCATGACGAAAACGCCTGCCCCGCGTGCCCTGTCCTCAACCGGGGTTCTGCTTCCCGGTCTCCAACGAACGGATGCGGCCCTCGTGCGAATCCAGCCGGCGTTCATGCAAGTCGAGCCGGTCTCCCTGCCCGCCGATCTCCTCTCCCTGGATGAAGAAGCGCTTCTGCTGCTCATCAAAGAGCCCCATGGCTTTTTCCATGCCCGTCATGAAGCGATCAAAGTCGGCTTTGGTGGGCGACTGCTCCCGGAGACGCCCGACCTCGGCCTGCAGAGCGTTGATGGGCTGGAACACCCGGATACCCAAGCGCTCCAGGTCGTCCTTCGT